>JBGTBV010000155.1:0-41911 GCA_041749185.1 Daejeonella sp.
TATTCTGGAAATAACCGGAAACGTCTCCTTGATCATAGACAATTGCCTGGCAGTTGCGGGCATTCCGCTCACGGCGATACCCAACTGCGCCAGCGTATCTTGAAATTGGCGGGCAAGACTGAAAGAGGGATCGGGCACAGATGCGGAAATTACCTTTTTAAGGTCTATTGCATAGCTTCCACGAAGGTAAACCAGATCGGTATAGGGGGCCGAAAATGCGTAGACCTGGTCGCCGCTACCCGGTTTGCCGGTCAGCACTTCGTTAATGATTTTTAGGTTGCTTGCCCGAAAACCCGTATTGATCAACTCTGCCGGTTCGCCTGGTTTTGAACCGGGCTTGAACAGAAGATCAAATTGATTTTCCTGCCAGGTGAGCGCATTCGGCCCGGCACCGTAGTAATTACCAATATCCTGCCATATCCACCCGGCTGGCAAAGTTTGGGTGCCAAAAAGCGAATCGTCTGCCAGCAACCGCCCGTTTATTTTTTTGATACCGCTTTCGCGGATTGCATTTAGCCAATTATTGAATACAACGGAAGGTTTTGTTTCGTTGAAACGCCAACTCCCCAGGGTTGGGTCGCCGCCTCCGCGGATAATTAAATCGCCGTTGAGGGTGCCATCCTGAGTAATATTTCCCGAGTACGCCAGATTGGTTTCCCAAACAAAATTCTTACCCAGAATGTAAAAAGCAGTGGCTGATGTAACCGTTTTTAGTGTTGAGGCAGGTGCCAGGCCAAGGTTACCATTATCAGAAAATACAACCTCTCCTGTTTCAGCATCCAGCACAGATAAACTGGCTATACCGTATTCTAATTGCGAATCTTTCTGAAGCGCTTCATAGGCATTCCTGATTTTTTGCGAATGGGTTTGTGAAAAGCAGTTCAGCGTCAAAAAGCAAAATACTGCTGCAAGTGAAAATCTCATCTGGCAAAAATACATTAAAACCAATCACCTGATCAGCAACCTGACCAGCACCGGTAAATGATCTGAGGGATATCGTTGATTTTTAGAGTCAGTCAGAACGGCGTACTTTAGCACATCAACCTGGCTGCTAACAAAAATATAATCAATCCGGTTAGTTAGCTCAGCATTGAAATTAAACGCGTTAAAGGTTCCTTCCGGACCGTAAGGCTCTGCTCTTGAGATTTCTCTCGAATCGTTCAGCGCTGATTTTAAAACAGTAATCGGCAGCGTTGCCGGAGATGTGTTCAGGTCGCCGGTTAAAATCACAGGCAGGTTGCCCGCAATTTCATTGATCTTTTGGATGATCAGTTCCGAAGATTTCTCCCGGGCTTGAATCCCTACATGATCATAGTGAGTATTGAAAACATAAAAGTTCTCTTTGGTATGCAGATCGTAAAGTTTAACCCAGGTGCATATCCTTACTATCTGGGCATCCCATCCTTTTGAAGGCCGGTCTGGTGTGTCAGACAGCCAAAAGGTACCGGAGTCTTTTTTTAAAAAGCGGACCTTATTGTAAAGAATCGCTGTGTATTCTCCTGCTTGCCGGCCATCGTCCCGGCCAACGCCCACAACGGCGAAAGTGTTACCTGTTTGCAAATAATCAACCTGCTCTTTTAATGCCTCCTGCACACACAAAATGTCGGTATCGTAAAAGGAAACCAATTCTTTTACCCAATCTTTCCGGTTTTGCCAGGCGTTAATTCCATCCGCCGGGTTGTTGTAACGAACATTATAACTCATGGCAATAATCTCACGCTGAGCAAAACTTTCCCTTACGGTGAAGAGGAAAATAGCTGAAAGAAGGAACAATCTTAAAGGCATATTGAACAAAATTTAGCTTTGTACTTAAATGTTAATAAATTGCAGTTACCGGTTCGCAATTTATTAACCTTGCGTGTTTGAAATACCACATCTGCGTCTCCCAATCGGTTAACGCCGATAACATTTATTTGTAAAAGTGCTTAGTTTTTTCGCAACTGGTATAATTAATGTAATAAAGCCTCACATTATCGAACTGTTTGAATTTTCGATTTATTTTAGACAAAAATTTACCGTCCGTTTCGGCGCATTACCGGGCTCGTTTGATAATTACCTTCTACCTGTTTTAATTAGCTTTTGATATTTAATGACTTCCGTTTTTTCCTTTGATATTTTTGATACCTGTTTAGTTAGAACGGTTGCCCGACCAGCCGATCTTTTTTTCATCCTGGCGGATAATATGCTTTCTGCATGCCGTGGTGCAAACACTTACGGTCGCGAGGAGGTTAGCGAGCTGGCCATGGAACGCGTGAACGCGGAGAAGAGGGCCCACGCCTGCCGAACCGGTGAGGATATTACTATTGATGAAATTTACGGGCAGTTTACCGATCTTCCCGCCTGGGGCATCTCCGCCGAATTGATGAAAGCAGAAGAGCTGCGACTCGAACTTGCCGCCGTGCGCCCGGTTAATGCCATTAAAAAGCGGATACAAAAACTGCGCAGTGAAGGCAAACGGGTTGTTTTTATTTCAGACATGTATTTGCCTTTTGAAACGGTAAAAAGCATGCTCGAAATTTGTGGATATGAAGTTCCGGAGGGCACGTTATATCTCTCCAATAAACTTGGCCTTACCAAGAGATCGGGTAACCTGTACAAGCATGTGATGAGGATAGAAAACGTGGCCGCAAAAAATATGATGCATTGCGGCGACGGCATTGAGAGCGATTATCTGGGTGCCCGCAAAGCCGGCGTCCGTTCAGAACTTATAACGCTAACCCACCTCAACCGCTTTGAAAAAGCCATGTTGCAGGTATCGGCTCATAAATCGTGGGTCACATCGCAGATTGCAGGCATTAGTCGTGCTACAAGGTTAGGTTTCTCTGGAAATGAATCTCTAACCGGAAGTGCCGAGATCGCAGCAAGTGTTATTGCGCCGCTATTAAGCGGCTTCGTGCTTTGGGTAATGCGTGATGCGGCCAAACGCGGATTGGAGCGCCTGTATTTTGTGGCCCGCGACGGGCAGATTCTTCACAAGGTTGCGCAGGAACTTTCCCGCGGAATGGCTGCTCCGGAAGCCCGTTACCTTTATGGATCGCGGCAGGCCTGGTATCTTCCATCAGCATTTAACTTAAACCGCCAGGAGCTTGAATTTGTACTTTTTAAAGGTCAGTCATCGGCCCCCAGGCATTGCTTAAAGCGTTTAAATTTAACGCCGGAAGATTTTAGAGAACCGTTGCTCCGCTATGGATTTAGTCCGGATACCTGGGACAAACAGTTAACAGACGATCAGATTGAGTCGTTCTGGCAGTTTGCAGAAGATCCGCAAGTGGCGCCGCTGATAATGGAAGAAATTCGCAAGGCAAGAGAATCAGCGTTAGCTTATTTTGAGCAGGAAGAATTGCTAAAAGACGATAAATGGGCTTTGGTAGATATTGGATGGACGCTTAGAACGCAGGGATCGTTTAAAAAGCTAATGGCCTCTGCCGGGCAGAATCACACTTTAGGATACTATCTGGGTATCTGCAAAGCCCGCTTTTCTTCAGTTTCGTACGGGCAGGGTGTCGGCTATTTGCTGGAAGAGACTGAAGATGAAATGAATTCTGAAATGCGATCTCTTTTTCAAAATAAAGGATTGGTTGATCAGGTATTTACAATGGCCGATCATGGAAGCACCAAAGGTTATGTAATTAACGGCGATAAAGTAGAGCCTTCTCTATCAGCTTTGCCAAAGCACCCTAAACGGGAAGAATTTCTAATTGCCGTGCAAAGCCTGGTAACCACGTTCGCCCGCGAACTTGCCGAGGCCTCATTACTTGAGCACGAAGCTGAACTTCGCGGATGCGCCAGAAAAGTAACCGGAATGCTGATCGGGAAACCAACCCGGAAAGAAGCCAAAACGCTGGCCTGGGCGCCAATAAGTGACGACCCGAATGAGTTGCGTAGCGCTCCGCTGGCCAAACCCTTAAGCCCCGTTGACCTTTTCAAAATTGCCCGCCAAGTTTTCTCAAGGTACAGAAATGGTCGAAAAAACACCACTCGCACCGTGCCTTCCCTGTTTTATAAAGACCTTTCCTGGGGATTTTCATGGCTTGAAGGGTCTGTGGCACTTTCTGGCCCCTGGGGCAAAGTGGCCCTCTGGGGATTTAATACCATGCAATACATAAACCGGGAGAAAAAAACGCTCGCCGCCAAACCGGTAGCTTTTTGGCAAAGGCTTACCCGCGGCATTCAGAAGTAAACTACACTTCTGCACCGCTCAGCTTCCCGTTGCGCCAATCAATTTCTTTTCAAGAAGATATTCGGCAATTTGCACCGCGTTTGTTGCAGCCCCCTTCCGTAAATTGTCGGCCACAATCCACAGGTTGAGGGTATTTTTTTGAGATTCGTCCCGACGGACGCGACCAACAAACACTTCATCTTTCTCGTGAGCGTCCATTGGCATGGGATATTTTAAATTCTCCGGATCATCAACTACAACAATGCCATCCGCATCATCAAGAATTCTGCGCACCTCAGCCAGGTCAAAATCACGTTCAAACTCAATATTTACCGATTCAGAATGACCTCCCATCACAGGTATACGAACCGTTGTGGCCGTTAATCGGATGGATTCATCGCCCATGATTTTTTTAGTCTCCAAAATCATCTTCATCTCCTCTTTGGTGTATCCATTTTCCTGAAATACATCAATTTGCGGGATCACATTCAGATCAATAGGATATGGATACGCCATTTCCCCTTCAATTCCTTTGCGCTCGTTCATCATTTGTTCAACCGCCTTTACCCCGGTTCCAGTAACAGACTGGTAAGTTGAAACCACTATCCGCTTAATGCGGTAATGATCATGAAGCGGTTTTAGTACCACTACCATCTGGATAGTAGAACAATTCGGGTTGGCAATAATTTTGTCCTGTGCAGTTAATACCTCCGCATTAACTTCCGGCACCACCAATTTTTTATTGGGATCCATCCGCCAGGCAGATGAGTTATCAATAACAATAGTTCCCACTTCGGCAAAACGCGGGGCATCCCTCAGGGAAGTGCTGCCACCGGCAGAAAATAACGCGATGTCGGGTCTCATCGCTAACGCGTCATCTACCGTAACAACGGTGAACTTTTTCCCCTTAAATTCTACCTGCTTGCCAGCACTTTTTGCCGATGCAACCGGTATTAACTCTGTAACCGGAAATTGGCGTTCAGCCAAAACCTTTAACATTACTGATCCTACCAAACCAGTGGCCCCCACTACTGCTACTTTCATCTATAAATTTTGTTGTGTAAATTAATGCCAGCTTTTAGGCAAATATGAAAAATAGTTTAATCATTTTGATGTTATTTGTCTGGAACACTGCCTTTTCGCAAATAAATGACAGTGCTAAACACAAAGATGTGATGATCACTGAAATTTTTGCGGATCCAAATCCGCCGGTTGGTCTCCCTCCTGTAGAGTTTATAGAACTCTGGAATTCCAGCAAGCACCCAATTTCTTTAAAGGGTTGGCTTTACAACGATGCCAATAGTACTTTTAAATTTTCTGACGACAGCATTCAGGCGAACGAGTACTTAATTATCTGCGCCAAGGCAGATACCACCCTCCTTAAACCCTATGGACGGATGATAGGCATCTCACCCTGGCCTTCTCTAAATAATAATTCGGATCGTCTCACTTTAAAAACCGCCACAGGTTATACCATTGATGAGGTAGATTACACAGATGCGTGGTACCAAAATGCTCTGAAAAGGAACGGCGGCTGGTCGCTGGAGCTTATTGATCCGAAATCTCTATGCAGCGGTCTTCGAAACTGGCAGGCCAGCATGGATTCTTCCGGCGGATCTCCAGGTAAAAGAAATTCTGTGTACAAGCTTTTTGATACCCTCCCGGGGCTTAGAATTGCAGGCGCATGGCTTGTAGACAGCCTTACAATCGGCATAAAATACAACCGATATACAGATAGTTTGACCGCGGTTGCACCCCAAAACTACAGTGTAAATAATGGCCTGGGCCCACCTGTAAATGTTAATTTGCAACCCTTCGACCTTTTTACCGTGCTGCTAAAATTTGATCGTGAATTGAAGCGTGGCATTAGTTATCTGATTAAGGTAGAAAATGTTTTGGCCTGTAACGGCGAAGTTATTAAACCGCCCTCAAATACTGCTGAGTTGTTTGTTCCCAAAAAAATTAGTCCGGGAGATATCCTGATCAGCGAAATCCTTTTTAATCCCCGGGCAACCGGTGTTGATTTTGTGGAGCTGTACAACCCTGGCGATCAAACGCTTGATTTGCAGGAATTATCCATCAGCAACTCTCTGGTAACAGACCCGCTGAAACCGGCAAAACGGCTTGTTAACAGCCAACTGCTTTTGAATCCAAAAGAATATCTGGTGTTAACTTCTGATCCCGATAAGGTAAAAACGGAGTATTTTTCAAAAAATCCTGATGGTTTTTTCAGACTCGCCATTCCGGCCTATAATAATGAATCGGGCACGGTTTCTATTTTTAGCGGGAATGTATTGATTGATCAGCTCTCTTATACAGAAAAAATGCACCACCCGCTTATAAAAAATGCCGACGGCGTTTCGCTTGAGCGAGCAAATTTCAGTAAACCTGCAAACCATCCCGGAAATTTCTTGTCGGCGGCTGCTTCAGTTGGCTTTGCTACCCCCGCCTACCAAAATTCGCAGACCTTAACCGAGGATTTAACTATCGAAGAATTTACTCTTAAATCGCCCACTTTCTCCCCGAATGATGATGGATTTGAAGATAGGATGCAGATTAGCTATCGGCTGAAAAAACCCGGATTTGTGGTTAACCTAACCATCTTTGACGATCGTGGCATGGTGATTCGCAAACTGTACAAAAACTTTCTCATCGGTGCAGAAGGCGAGTTTATTTGGGATGGCCGTAATGAAGCTTCAACCCTTGTTCCGGCCGGCATTTACTTGATCTATGCGGAGATGTTTAATCAGGAGGGCGAATTGAAAAAGTTCAGAAAACCCATAGTTTTGGCTCAGCGATTAAATTAGCACTCCCGGATGAATGGTGTTCTATATAATTTCAATCAAAAACTCCCCGCTTTTTTCCCGCAAAAAGCCAAAAGAAACTATATTCTTTTCCGGAATTCCGTTTGCCAGCAACACATCTTCAAAGTCTTTGGCTTTATCGGGCTCAACAGCCACCAGTAATCCTCCGCTGGTTTGCGGATCGGCAAGAATATGCCTCTGCGCTTCGGTTATCTCATTCACCTTATGCCCGTAACTTGTCCAGTTGCGGTTGGTGCCACCGGGCACACAATTTTGCTGCAGATACTCATCCAAAACAGCTATCCTCGGCACCTTCTCAAAATCAATAACCGCCTGCAATTCACTTCCCTCGCACATTTCAGAAAGATGGCCAAGCAGGCCGAAACCTGTCACATCTGTCATTGCTTTTACAAAATCCAGTTTGCCCAGGCTTTCGCCGATTTTGTTTAGCATAGCCATGCTTTCTGGTGCTATAAAAGCATGTTTGGGCTGCAATATCCCTTTTTTCTGAGCGGTTGTTAAAATGCCGACTCCTAAAGATTTTGTGAGGTATAACTTGCATCCCGCCACAGCGGTTGAGTTTTTCTTTAGATGTTTGATGTCTACTATGCCGTTCACAGCCAAACCGAAAACCGGTTCCGGACAGTCAATGCTGTGGCCACCTGCCAGCGTAATTCCGGCTTCGGCACAAATAGCCCGCGACCCCTCTAAAACCTTTTGAGCAACTTCGGGCGCTAATTTATCAATCGGCCAACCCAAAATCGCGATCGCCAAAACGGGCGTTCCGCCCATAGCATACACATCGCTTATAGCGTTGGCTGATGCAATTCGCCCAAAATCATACGGATCATCCACAATAGGCATAAAAAAATCGGTTGTTGAAATTAGTGCCGAGCCGTTGCCCAGGTCGTAAACTGCTGCGTCGTCGCGGGTATCATTCCCAACCAATAAACGGGGATCCGCCTGGTGAACCATCGGGCTGTGTAAAATTTTATCCAATATCGCCGGACTAATTTTACAGCCACATCCGGCACCATGCGAATATTGCGTCAGTTTTATAGTGTTTTTGCTCATTCTATTATTCAGGATTGGTGGATAGTGAGGAGTTCAGGAAACGGGTAACTCCGGATGTTTCAAGGTCTTTACAAATTTTAATACTAAAGCGGCATCTTTTTCGGCATTGGTGCCTGTACATTCAATGCTATGTACGCTCCCCGCCCTCCGTTTACTTTGCCCGGCAGCATACGTTTTATCATAATAAACCAGTGCGATGGCAATAAATCTGGATAAATCTCCCTCCTTTATTGCTAGCACCGCATCACGGGTTTGCTCCGGACCAAGGCGTTTGGCAATACGCACTGTACCGTCAATTAAAAACTGGGTATCTAATCGCCCGTATTCGGAAGTCAAGAAAGTTATTCGTTCAACTATTGGAACTTCCATTTTAAAGACCGGCGCCTCCCGCATTTGGTTCCATAATTCGTTTGGAATAAATCGCTTACCAATAGTGAGACTTTCATCTTCCAGCCAAACAACCTTTTCAATTTTCAAGGCATCCAGTTCAAGCGCCAGCAAATTTTCAAAATGCTCCTGGCTCGGCTGTACGTCGCGTCCCATAGAACCGTAACTGGATCCCTGATGTTGCGCCAAATCCTCCAGATCAATCACCTGCTCGCCAAGTGGTTTCATTTTATTTAAAACACGGGTTTTGCCCGATCCGGTCATCCCGCCGAGGATATGTATCTGAAAAGGCTCCGCAAACTTTTCTAAGACCCAATTTCTGAACCTTTTATATCCACCCTCCAAAAGGTAAACCTCAAAACCATAAAATTCTAAGGCCCAAGCCATAGCGCCGCTGCGCATACCGCCCCGCCAGCAATGAACGGCAATTTTTTTATCTGGAGCAATTTCAAGAGCCGATTTTATAAAACCCGACCATTTAATACCTGTTAAATCGAACCCTAACAAAATGGCTTCTTCCCTACCCTGCTGTTTATACGTGGTGCCGACTTTTACACGCTCCTCATTCGAAAAAATCGGCAGGTTAGAAGCTCCCGGAATATGGGCATGATCGTATTCTAAAGGCGTTCGTACATCCAAAATGGGGATGGACTTCGCCAGGTCTAAAAACTTAGAAACAGATACGGTATGCGCCATATTGAAATTCAGCAGAATTGCGAAGATACGCAGTTGATGTTAGCTAAAGCGATCAGGCTTGATGTAATTGCCGTAGATATAGCTGGATAGTGTTTTCTAAGCCGAAATACAAAGCATCTGAAATTAAAGCATGCCCAATACTTACCTCAAGCAAGCCGCTAACGTGGGTGGCAAAATATTTTAGATTTTTTAAATCCAGGTCATGACCGGCGTTTAAGCCCAGATTAAGTTTGCCAGCTAACCGGGCAGCTTCCGCATAAGGCTCAACGGCTTTTTCTTTGTTTTGATGATAGCTCGAGGCATAGGCCTCGGTATAAAGCTCAATTCGATGTGTACCGGTTTCGGCGGCGGCCTCAATCATCTCTCTAACGGGATCTACGAAAATGGAAACCCGAATGCCCGCTTGTTTAAACTCAGCAATTATTTGCTTTAAATACGATTGATGTTTAACAGTATCCCAACCATGATTACTGGTTAATTGACCCTCAGCATCGGGCACCAACGTAACCTGAGCGGGCTTATTGGCTAACACAAGGTCGACAAATTTAGCTTCTGTAGGATTTCCTTCGATGTTAAATTCGGTGCTAATGGCGCTTTTCAGATCGTAAACATCCCGGTAACGGATATGCCGCTCATCCGGTCGCGGATGCACGGTTATTCCCTGTGCGCCGAAGCGTTCGCAATCCAGCGCAACCTGCACCAGATTCGGGTTATTGCCTCCGCGGGAATTTCTCAGCGTAGCAATTTTATTAATGTTGATGGAGAGGTTGGTCATAAAAAGGGAAATCAATTAGCTTAAAATTTCTTCTTTTGAAATGCCTGAATGCAAGCTGATATCATTTAGAATACCGGCCAGGGTAACTCTAAGTGGATTGTGATTAGGAATTATGACGTTGTGCTGCCCGGTTTCCGAAATTCGTGTTAGCCGGATACGACTCCCTTTCTCCCGGCATATCTGATAACCAAATTTTGATAATATCTTTATCAGTTCAAGCGCAGATATGCCGCGTGGTAGTTTCATCAGATCAAAGAATCATGGGTTCCTCTTTAACCATGCGGAGCCTGATAATTTTGGGCATGTCGGTTTCGTCAAAATGGCAAAAAACGGAATCTTTTATATTTGTCCTTAAATCTTCAAGTGTGTCTGCTTCGGTAAAGATAGATTCGCCTAAACCTTTGGCAACATATCCGCCTTCAACGGGCTCTTCTACTAAAAAAAATACTTCTTTCATTCTTAAGGGAATTATTGCTGCCGGTTTAACATTTCAAAATTCTCTGGTCAAAGATTTACACTCACAGGCGAGGGAGAGAACATGAATACAAAAATTAAATCCAGATTTCGCCTCTTAAACTTTTAAGCCAACAAAAAAGCCGACGTTTAAAGATCGGCTTTTAAATGATTTTGCGAAATATTAGTAGCGATACGTTTCGGGCTTAAATGGCCCGTTAACCGTTACTCCAATATATTCCGCTTGTTCCTGATCTAATTCTTCCAGTTCAACTCCAATTTTAGCAAGGTGTAAACGGGCAACTTTTTCATCAAGAAGCTTTGGCAAGGTATAAACCTTGTTCTCATATTTATCCGGATTGGTCCAAAGTTCTAATTGAGCAAGGGTTTGGTTGGTAAACGAGTTGGACATTACAAAAGAAGGATGACCGGTAGCACATCCCAAATTTACCAAACGGCCTTCGGCCAAAATGATCACATCATTCCCTTCAACCGTATATTTATCAACCTGCGGTTTAATTTCCACCTTGGTATTTCCGTAGTTCTTATTCAACCAGGCCATATCAATTTCATTATCAAAATGGCCGATGTTGCAAACAATCGCCTTGTCCTTCAATGCCTTAAAATGCTCTGCACGCACAATATCACGGTTGCCAGTTGCTGTTACCACGATATCGGCTTCTTTGATGGCGGTGTTTAGTTTCTTCACTTCAAAACCTTCCATAGCGGCCTGCAAGGCACAAATCGGGTCAATTTCTGTAACAATAACCCGGACGCCGGCATTACGCAGAGAATCGGCAGAACCTTTTCCAACGTCTCCGTATCCGCAAACTACGCCAACTTTGCCGGCCATCATTACGTCGGTTGCACGACGTATTGCGTCAACAAGAGATTCGCGGCAGCCATATTTATTATCAAACTTTGATTTGGTAACGGAATCGTTCACGTTTATTGCAGGAACGTGTAACGTGCCGTTTTTCATCCGCTCAATGAGGCGGTGAACGCCGGTAGTAGTTTCTTCTGATAATCCTTTTATTTCGGAGATCAGCTCGGGGAATTTATCAAAAACCATATTGGTTAAATCACCGCCGTCGTCTAAAATCATGTTTAAGGGTTTTCGGTCTGGGCCGAAATGTAAAGTTTGCTCAATACACCAGTCAAAATCCTGCTCGTTTAAGCCCTTCCAGGCGTACACAGCAATGCCCGCGGCGGCAATTGCGGCAGCCGCATGATCCTGAGTAGAAAAAATATTGCAGGATGACCAGGTAACTTCTGCTCCCAGCTCTACAAGCGTTTCTATCAAAACCGCTGTTTGGATGGTCATATGCAAGCATCCGGCAATACGGGCGCCTTTGAGAGGTTTTGATGGCCCGAATTCTTCGCGAAGCGACATCAAACCCGGCATTTCTGCTTCGGCTAAACCAATTTCTTTGCGGCCCCATTCGGCAAGGGAGATGTCCTTAACTTTGTAAGGAATGTAAGTTGTCTCTACTGATGACATAGTTCTTTTGTTTAAGTAAGTTAGCTACAGGCTATGGATTGCTGTTTGCAAAACGGTCTTGTAAACCAATTTAAAATATAGAAAAGCCATTTCGGCCTGTATCCGCCAAATTTAGATATACTCTTTCCATTTTCAAAGGAGTAAGGGATTGAGAAGGCTGGGTACGGTCTTTTTTACGTTATCCTGTTAATTTTAAGCGTAGCAGCATGGCCGCTCTACACACTTTTGACTCATGTCACACAGATTTTACCAATTTGCATTTCTCTTAAGTATAGAACCCGCGGACAAGAAAAAATCCAATTCCCTTTTGTAGAATTCTACGCAGTTTCTCTCCTGAGAAACCAGCACTTTTGTGACAATCGCTTGATTTTGCTTTCGCTCGTTAGCAGCATAAAACCTTATTTTTGTACCCAATCATATTTTGTAAATTCCAAATCGTAAATCATAATTATGTATCCAGAATATTTAGTAGCTCCCATGCGCCAGGATTTGACCGGTGCCGGGTTTGAAGATCTTAAAACGGCTGATGAGGTAACCCAGGCAATTAAGGCCGACGGAACGGTGTTGGTGATGGTAAATTCGGTATGTGGTTGTGCCGCGGCAAACGCCCGCCCGGCTGCAAAAATCGCTACCCGGCAAGAAAAGCGCCCCGATAAATTTGTAACAGTTTTTGCCGGTATGGAAAAAGAAGCGGTAGACCAGGCCAGGGCTTTCATGCTGCCTTTTCCTCCATCATCGCCAGCGATCGCTTTGTTTAAGGATGGAAATTTGGTGCACATGATTGAGCGGCACCAGATAGAAGGTCGTCCGGCGCAAATGATAGCCGACAACCTGATCCAGGCGTTTGATCAGTATTGCTAACCCTTATTGATAATCTTACTTGAAATCCGGCCCGGCCGGATTTTTTTGTTTTAACAATTATTTAGATAGCTTAGATTTTTAAAGCCACGTATATGAAAAAAATCCTCGCGATAGCATCCCTCCTTTTCCCGCTTCTGGCCTCAGCCCAGCAAACCTTTATTCACTGCGGCCGCCTGATAGACGGAAAAGCCGATGCCGCGAAAACGGAGATGACCATCGTGGTGGAAGGGAATAAAATTGTGGATGTCCGCAAGGGATACCAGTCTGGCACGGCAACCGACAAGGTTTTAGACATGAAAAACATGACGGTGATGCCCGGATTTATTGATTCGCACGTGCACCTTTCGGGCGAAACCAGTAAAAACAGGTATACCGAGGGCTTTACGCTGAACGAAGACGATTTTGCGTTCCGCTCTGTGAATTACGCAGAACGTACCCTGATGGCCGGATTTACTACTGTGCGTGACCTCGGCGGCGAAGTTGCCCTGGCCCTACGAAACGCCATTAATCAGGGCTACATTAAAGGCCCGCGGATTTTAGCCGCCGGCAAAAGTATTGCCACCACCGGCGGCCATGCCGATCCGTCTAACGGTGTAAACCGCGAATTAACCGGCGATCCAGGTCCGAAAGAAGGCGTGATCAACAGCACCGAAGACGCTAAAAAAGCCGTAAGGCAACGTTATAAAGAAGGTTCTGATGTGATAAAAATTACCGCCACCGGTGGCGTATTAAGTAATGCCAAAGATGGCGCAGGAGCCCAATTTACAGAAGAGGAAATCAGGGCGGTTGTAAATACCGCCAAAGATTACGGTTACAAGGTGGCTGCCCACGCACACGGCGCCGAAGGCATGAAACGGGCAATTCGCGGAGGCGTAACGTCTATAGAGCACGGTACTTTTATGGATGAGGAGGTGATGGAGCTGATGAAAAAAAACGGGACGTATTATGTGCCCACAATAACCGCCGGAAAGTCTGTTGCCGACTCAGCAAAAATTCCGGGCTATTACCCGCCGCTGGTGCAGCCCAAGGCACTGGCAACCGGGCCCATCATTCAGGGTACTTTTGCCAAAGCCTACAAAGCCGGTGTAAAAATTGCGTTTGGCACGGATGCCGGAGTTTTTGCGCATGGTAAAAATTACAAGGAATTTGAGTACATGGTAGAGGCCGGCATGCCGCCAATGGAAGCTATTCAATCTGCAACCATGAGCGCCGCTGATCTGCTGGGCATAGCAGATAAACTCGGTTCTGTTGAAAAAGGGAAAACAGCCGACATAATTGCCGTTTCCGGAAACCCTTTGCAGGATATTAAGGTGTTAAGCAACGTGAATTTTGTGATGAAAGAAGGCGTTGTTTATAAGAATACGCAGCGATAGACGCCTTTAGAAATCTTTGTTCAGCAACTTTTCCAGCTCCATAAAGCTGAGGTTCATTTTTACCCGGCCCTGCTTCGCGTAAGCGATTTCGCCGGTTTCTTCAGATACAATTACCGCGGCAGCATCGCTCATTTCAGAAATACCGATTCCCGCCCGGTGTCGCAAACCAAATTGCGGCGGAAGCTGGTCGTTTTCGGTAAGCGGAAGAATGCAGCTTGCGCAACGGATTTTGTTTTCAGATATAATTACCGCCCCGTCATGCAGCGGACTGTATTTTTGAAAAATACTTTCCAGCAGGCGCTTAGATATCCGGGCCTCAACCAGTTCGCCGCTGTTCTGATAATATTGTTCGTCGAAGTATTTAGCAAATACCAATAAGGCGCCGGTTCGGCTCTTCTGCATACTTTTGCAGGCATCAATAATAGGCTTGATACGGGCTAAATTATTCTTTTCGATTTCTTTCCTTCCGAATAGAAATGACCACCAGGCTTTATCTTTTTGGATAGAGGCATTCCGGCCAATCAGCAATAAAAACCTACGGATCTCCTGCTGAAACACCACGATGAGGGCGATAAATCCAACGCTCACAAATCCTCCTAAAATTTCGGTAAGCAGGCGCATATTTGCCTGCTTTACTACCAGGTAAACAACATAAATAATGGCGAGACCTAACAAGATGTTCAGCGCAATGGTGCCGCGAATAAGGTTGTAGACGTAATAAATAATAATTGCAACGAGCAAAATATCTACAACATCAAGAAAACGCAGATTGAGAAAACTGAAATCAAATCCTTCCATAGAGCCGAAAATTACAAATTTGATTCGGGATTAGGGAAGCGGCGACGCCTTTCTTTGAGAGATGCAACCTTATCTTCCTTTCCTTTTAAAGGAAAACCTGAGGGAGAAAATGAATAAGAAAACAAGAAAATAATTCCATTTATCAACGAATATCTTCCGATGGCGGAGGTGGTCATCCGGAGTGTACGACAGGAAGCTCTCAAATACGTGAAAAAATCTTTATCGCCTCTACAGCAGCCTGCACATCGTGTACACGCAAAATTTTAGCGCCGTTCATCAGGGCGATGGTGTTGGCGGCGGTTGTACCGTTCAGCGCAAACTCGGGTGTGCGGCCGATGGTTTTGCAAATCATAGACTTTCTGGACAAGCCGGCTAAAATCGGCAGTCCTACAATTTCAAACTCTTGTAAACGCGTCAGCAGTTCAAAACTTTGTGAAGCGGTTTTGGCGAAACCGAAACCCGGGTCGAGGATAATATCGGTAACCCCAAGCGATCTCAAACGGCTTACTTTCTCCGCAAAATACCGCATCACTTCGGCAAAAACATCGTCATAATCGGCCTGCTGCACCATGTTTTGCGGGTTGCCTTTCATATGCATCAGCACGTAAGGTACCCGCAGCCGGCCTACAGTACTGAACATTTCCTCATCTAATTGCCCGCCCGAAATATCATTTACCAAATGCGCACCGTCATTTACGGCTGCTTCGGCAACGGCGGCCCTGAAGGTATCAACAGAAAAAATGGCATCAGGAAACTCACGAACGGCCGCCTTTAAAACCGGCAGCAACCGTGCTAATTCCTCATCTGTAGAAATATTTTCGGCATTTGGCCGCGAAGAATAAGCGCCCACATCAATAATCGAAGCGCCTTCGGCCAGCATCTTTTCTATTTGCACCAACGCTGCCGAAAGCGTATTGCTCTGGCCGCCGTCGTAAAAAGAATCGGGCGTTAGGTTTACTATCCCCATCACTACGGGAACAGCCAAATCAAGCAGCCTGCCGCCAACATTAAGTGTAAGGTTCTGCTGAAAAAATGTATTTTTATCCGTCATAAAGAAACAAAATACCGATTAATTCATCATTCAACCAAATCATCACCGCATTTTGGCAAACACTACTTCCCAGGAATACGAGGCCGTAATACGCGTGTGCAAAGAGCTGTTTATAAAAAAAACTACCGATTACGGCACCGCCTGGCGCATACTCAGGATTTCGTCTATTACTGATCAGATATTTATAAAAGCGCAGCGCATCCGCACACTCGAAGAGAAGAAAGTATCTAAAGTTGGCGACGATATTATTTCTGAATACATCGGCATTGTAAACTACTGCGTAATTGCTATGATGCAAATGGATATGGATGCAACTGCCGGCAATGAACTGGAGCCGGCACTGGTAAGCCGTCTGTATGACGAAAAAACAAACGAAACGCAGGAACTGATGGCGGCCAAAAACCACGATTACGGCGAAGCCTGGCGGGATATGCGCATCAGCTCGTTAACAGACCTGATACTAATGAAAATTCTTCGCGTAAAGCAGATAGAAACTAATCAGGGCCAGACACTGGCCTCAGAAGGGGTAAAATCCAATTATCAGGACATGCTTAATTATTCGGTTTTTGCGCTCATCAAACTTGATTTGAAATAAGCGCACCACTTTACAATCTCCACAATGAAATACCTCGTTACCTTTAGCCGGATTTTCACAGGCGTTTTGTTCATCTTCTCGGGCCTGATCAAGGCAAACGATACACTTGGTTTTGGCTACAAACTCCAGGAATATTTTGAAGTTTTCCACATCGCTTTTTTGCACGATTACGCCTCGGCGATAGCCATAATTTTATGTACGCTTGAAATTGTGCTTGGAGCCATGTTGCTCCTCGGCTTTTACGCCCGCAAAGTAGCGCTGGGTTTATTGCTGCTCATTTTGTTTTTTACGTTTCTCACGTTTTACTCGGCATTTTTTGAGGTGGTTACTTCCTGCGGTTGCTTTGGAGATGCCATCCCGCTAAGCCCCTGGCAATCTTTTGGTAAAGATCTGGTATTGCTGATTTTTATTGTGATCATCTTTGTAAACCGCCACCGCATCGTACCGGTAATTGCCCCGCAAAGGGCGCAGCAAATAATCATACTATTTATTATTCTGTTATCGATAGGCTTCAGTCTGTTCACCTATAATTTCCTTCCGGTGATTGATTTTTTGCCTTATAAGATTGGCAATAATTTGCCCGCTTTAATGCGGATGCCACCCGGAGCGCAGGCAGACGAATTTGAGATAACCTACAATCTGAAAAATAAAAACACCGGCGAAACCAAAACCCTAACCGATAAAGAATATCTGAAAACAGAAATCTGGAAAGATACCAACTGGGAGATTTTTGGCGAACCTACCAGCAGACTGGTAAAAAAGGGCTATGAAATTAAAATAGGCGACCTGAAAATAACCGACTCCCAGGGAACTGATTACACAAACGAAATTATTGAAAATCCCTATTACAATCTGGTGATTGTGGCTTACGATCTTGATGGAAGCAATTTGAAGGCAATTGGCGACATGAATGCGCTGGCCATTAACGCCGCCGAAAATTACAACATACGCACGGTTCTGCTCACTTCCGCATCGGCTGTTGGTGCGGCGCAGTTTATAGAAGTGAATAAACTGGTGATGGAGGTTTTTTATGCCGATGCCGTGCCGCTGAAAAGTATGGTTCGGGCAAATCCGGGCTTAATGCTGCTTAAGAATGGTAACGTAATAAATAAATGGCATTTCCACGCCGTGCCTTCTTATTCAGAACTGGCCGCCACGTATTTTGAACAAAATAATTGATGGCAGGATACGCTCTCAGAAAGATTGGATATGGGTTGGCCGTTTTAGCGGGCATTGTGGTGGTGGTGTTTTTTTTGTTCAATATCCTTCCCGGCGACCCGGCCCGAATGACACAGGGGCAGCGCTCTGATGTGCAATCATTGGAAGCCGTCCGCAAAGAATTCGGGCTCGATAAGCCGATCCCCGTTCAGTTTGTTTATTATGTAAATGATCTTTTGCCGTTGGCTATACACGAAAGTGATTCATCCGCGAAAGCGAAATACGAATACCTGAAACTTCTTGACGTAAGTGCTAAAAAATCATTGGTTTTAAAATGGCCTTACCTTCGGCGTTCTTACCAAACCAAACGTGATGTAAGCAGCATATTGGCCGAGACGATTCCTAACACATTTATATTAGCCACAACCGCCATGCTGTTTGCTACCGTTATCGGCATTTTTCTGGGCGTTGTTTCTGCGGTAAATAAAGATACCTGGATTGACCGCAGCGCCAACGCTTTCGCGATATTGGGGATTTCATCGCCTTCGTTTTTTGCAGGAATTATTATCGCCTGGCTGTTCGGCTTTGTTCTGGCCGATTTCACAGGATTAAACATGTCGGGCAGTCTGTACAATTATGATCCCTTTCGGGGAGAGGTAATGACCTGGAAAAACCTACTTCTACCCATGATTACGCTGGGTTTACGGCCCCTGGCAATTATTGTACAGTTAACCCGCAGCGCCATGCTTGATGTACTTAGTCAGGATTACATTCGCACCGCCCGGGCAAAAGGGCTAAGCAACCGGCAGGTAATTTACAAACACGCGTTAAAAAATGCGCTAAATCCGGTGGTTACCGCCGTTTCGGGCTGGTTTGCCTCTTTACTGGCCGGCTCTTTTTTTGTAGAATACATTTTCGGGTACAACGGTTTGGGCAAAGCCACAGTTGTGGCGCTTGAGCTTTCTGATTTCCCGGTAGTAATGGGCTCTATTCTGTTCGTGGCGTTTATCTTTGTGATTATCAATATCCTGGTAGATATCGTTTATGCGTTTATTGATCCGAGAGTAAAACTGGTTTGATATAGTCGCAAAACTGATCAGAAAGGCGTTTATGGTTTTTATTTAAGCACATGCTAAAACTCAATACTCAGTACTCAGTACCCGATACTATTTCTTCATGAAGATATTTCTGATCGGCTTTATGGGATGCGGCAAAAGTACCATGGGCCGAAAACTTGCCCGGCAATTGCAATTTGATTTTGTTGATCTGGATAAACAAATTGAGCAGGAAACCGGCATGGGTATAGTCGACTATTTCGGTTTGCACGGCGAAGATAAGTTCCGGCAACTGGAACGGGATATCTTGCAGAAAACTGACTTTTCTGCCAATGAGGTAATAGCTACCGGGGGCGGCACTCCCTGCTATTTTGATAATATGGTGTGGATGAACCAGCACGGCCAAACCGTGTACCTTTCTATGGACCCGAAGGCTCTGGCCAACCGGCTGATTAATTCTAAATCAGAAAGGCCGTTAATAAAAGGGTTAAATTACGATCAACTGCTTAATTTTATAACGCTGAAGCTGGGGAGCCGCGAAGCGTTTTATCATCAGGCCCGCTTTATTGTCAGTGCCGCTGATCTTACTGCCGAGAAACTTGCGGGTTACCTTAACAGTAGCTCAGCTTAAATACACCGCATCATCAACACCGTTTTCATCAAGTATCACCTCTACATGTTCCTTTAAAACGGTAGCCAGTTCTAAACCCGTAAAATCTGGCGATACCGGAAAAATGCGGTGGCTGCGATCAATCAGAACCAAAGTCCGTAATTTTTTAAGCGGCATATCCAGAAATATGCCCAACCCGTAAGCCAGTGTGCGGCCGCTGTTCAGCACATCGTCTACCAGGATAACAACCTTATTTTTAACCGCATCTATTTCTAAATCGGTGTTCGCCTGCAAATGTGTACTGGTTTTATCCAGCTCAATTTTCATCAGGGTAACCTTGATTTTAGAAATTTTCTCTAAAACGGTTTTAAGCCTTTCGGCGATGATGTAACCCGTATCAACAATGCCGGCAATAACAATTTCGGGTTCGTTCAGGTTGTCTTCAAGAACCTGATAAGCCATTCTGTTTATTTTCTGACTGATTTGCTGCCGGTTCAATATCAGCAATTTGCGGTCGGGCATAAGTAAAGGTTCAATTTTCATCAGCAATATACACAAAGCGTATTATGGGAAGCTCAAAACCAGATAGAGCGGAATGCCTAATTATACGGGTAAAAAATAAAGTTGGCCCCTTCGGGAACCATCACAAACAGGCACATAAAATCCTCGGGCTTTTTAAACTGTTTGATAAATTTATCTTTCTTTTCCGGATGGATGATTCCGCGTTCAACAAACTCCTCAAGCGTTGAGGCGTTAATAGTCCAGTTGGTGGCCAGCTCATCTTTATCTAAAATCAATTCTCCCAACTTCACTTCGTGCTGATGGGCGGCAAAAATGGGGTATAACGAGATGCCTTCAGTCATAATTTCCAACGCCACTTCTTTTATAGAATCGTTGTATATTTTCAAATCGGCTTCCAGGCTTTTCAGCGGGCTTTCTTTCTCCTCACTTTTTTCTTTACCGTCTTCCTGATTCAGCAAATCTTTAATTTCCATAATTTCTTTTTATCGTCTGGTAGCAATAATCTTCTATGTTTTTTAAAGTTAAATCTTGCCGCTCTTATTCAGCGTAAGCAAAACCACGTTTTCTACATGTTGCGTATGCGGAAACATATCTACGGGCCTGATGCGGCTTACCTCATATTTTTGCATTAATAAGGCAATGTCGCGGGCTTGTGTTGCCGCATTACAACTTACATAAACAATTTTGGCAGCTTCTATTTCCAGGAGACGCCGGGTAACATCGGGATGCATACCCGCACGCGGCGGATCGGTAATTATCACGTCGGGCCTGCCATGCACATTTATAAACTCTTCATTCAGCACATCTTTCATATCGCCGGCAAAAAATTTGGTGTTGCCAATATTATTAATCTCCGAGTTGATATAAGCATCATCTACGGCGCTGGGCACGTATTCTATGCCAATTACATTTCTAACATCCGCAGCTATAAAATTAGCGATGGTGCCTGCGCCGGTGTATAGATCGTAAACTAATTCATCGCCTGTAAAGCCGGCGAATTCTCTCGCAATTTTATACAACTCGTGCGCCTGGGCCGAGTTGGTTTGGTAAAAAGATTTGGCGCCGATCTTAAATTTCAAATCTTCCCCGCCGGGTTTACCCGACGGCATACGCTCAAAAATATGATCGGCGCCTTTATAAACTTCAATCTGCTGGTCAAAAATGGTGTCGTTCTTTTTCTGGTTGATAATGTAAAGCAACGAAGATATTTGCGGGAACTTTTCTGCAAGAAATGCCATCACTCCCTGTCGCTGGTCTTCATCCGCGAAAGCGAAAACCACAATTACCATCAGTTCGCCGGTACTGGTATTGCGGATGATTAGGTTGCGTAACGCTCCCTGATGTGCCTTAAGATCGTAAAACGAAATTTGCATTTCAAGGGCATAACTGCGCAGTTCATTGCGTATGCCGTTTGATGGATCTGCCTGCAGATGGCAATGCTCAATATCGAGAATTTTATCAAACCGGCCCGGAATATGATAACCCAGCGCATTCATCTCCGCAGTCTGCCGGTTTTCCATATCCTCGTTTGTAAGCCAGCGCTTATCTGAAAAAGTGTATTCCAGTTTGTTGCGGTAATAGCGGGTAGCTGCCGATGGCAAAATGGTCTCCATGCCGCTCGTATCAGCTTTCGCCAGGCGCTGCAAAGCATCGGTAACGCTCTTCTGCTTAAAAGTTAGCTGCGACTGGTAATCCATATGCTGCCATTTGCAACCGCCGCAGGGGCCGAAATGCTGGCAGAAGGGCTCAGTTCTGAAGTCTGAAGGCTTTATAATTTCGCGTACACGTCCTTCATAATATTTTTTCTGGCGGCGCATAATTTCTACGTCCACCACGTCTCCGGGAATTGCGCTTTCTATAAATATGACCATCTCATCGCTGCGCCCCAACCCTTTTCCTCCCTCGGCAATGTCCGAAACGGTTATATTGTTCAGAAACTTTTTATCGGCAGGAAACTTCATGCAGTTGAATATTTGGTAATTAAGCTGCAAAAGTAATATAAATAGGCATAACCGGAGGAGGCAGCACAGCGTGATAATAAGAGCGGGAACAGAATTCTGGCGCAAGCAGAACTGCCGGCTAAACGAAGTGAGACGAAGATGTTGACAGAAACAAAGCTACCTGAAAAGATTAATCAGGAAAGATAAAAATCCACCTGCAGGCTCATCTGTGTACTCAAAATGCTGATCGATCAACACAGAAAAGTTTAGAATTTCATTACTCATAGCAATTGATTAGTTGTTATCCGTTTAAAAATAACATTATTTATACCAAAAACCAAGTTGGTATAAAACTTAACAATTGCATTACGCAGATTTTACCTGATGGCGGCTTTTACCAGATACGGAAGAATTTCTTTCTGAAACGAAACAAAATTTTTGCGAACGTCGGAATCTGTGACCGAGGTGAACGCGAAAGAAAATACAATACTTTTGCTGGCTTTTACCAAAAACCGAAGGCGCTCTGAGTAATCTTCAGCCCGGAAAAGCGGCTCGTCATTAAACGACTGGATGAGTAAGCCTTCCAACTCGTCAGATAGGGTTTTGAGAAATTCCTGCGAGTTTGCCGATTCCCTGATAAATTCCCATCCGATAAATTCATTACAAACGGTATAGGATAACCTGCTGGTGCGAAGGATAATATTGCTGAGATAGGTTTCCTGATCTATTTGCTTGCCGGGATTGTGCATGATTTCATGCACGCTGTGGCGAATATAATCCATCAGGATAGCACGTAACAGCATTTCTTTACTTTCGAAATATTTGTAAATGGTGGCTTTAGCTATTTTTGCCTTTTTAGCGATCTCGTTCACGCTGGTTTTATGATATCCGTATTTGCGAAAAAGTTCCCTGGCTGCGGTTTTGATACTCTCCTTGATCTTATCTATCTCCATTCTAATTAATTACCGATATTTCGAAATTAGTGATTATTACCTGATATTCTTTTAAAGGCAGTTTGGCAGGCGCTTTTACCGGACTGCCGTCGTAAAGCGAAAATTTTGCACCGCTACAGGGATCGGTAGCGGTGAGGCCGGTATCGTCGGGCATTATGGCACATGTTCGTTCGGGGTTTACCGAGCTGCATCGGTCAAAAGCTACATACGCATTATCAGGGCGGCGGTAAATAATCAGACCGGCAACGCCGTAACCCGATAATGCAACCACACCGCCACTGCTGTTCAACCGGCTTAGCCGCGGATCATTAAGCGGCGCCCTGAAATTCACCGGAACGTTTGGGATGCGCCCCTCCTGGTCTTTATTGCAGGATGAAACGAGGGCAAAACATAGCAATAGCGCGATCAGGATTCTCATCTAAATCAGTTCAGACTGGAATTGCTTTAAAAAGCGGACATCATTTTCGGAGAACAATCTAAGGTCTTTAATCTGGTATTTTAAATTGGTTATCCGTTCTATTCCCATCCCGAAAGCATATCCGGTATATTTTTCGGCATCAATCCCGCAATTCTCCAAAACATTCGGGTCTACCATGCCGCAACCTAAAATTTCTACCCAGCCGCTATATTTACACAATGGGCATCCGGAACCTTTGCAGATAGTGCAGGAGATATCCATTTCTGCCGAAGGTTCTGTAAACGGGAAATAGGAAGGCCGGAAACGCACTTTCGTATCATCTCCAAAAAGCTGCTGAACGAAGTAAAATAAGGTTTGCTTCAGATCTGCGAAGGATACGTTTTCATCAATATACAAGCCTTCCACCTGGTGGAAAAAACAATGTGCCCGGGCAGATATGGCCTCGTTACGATACACCCGGCCCGGCATAATGGCCCTGAAAGGCGGATTTCCACTCTCCATCATGCGCACCTGTACCGATGAGGTATGCGTACGCAGAGCAAAGGCTTCTTCTCCTTTGGCGAGCGCCGGGGTGGGGCTCACAAAAAATGTATCCTGCATATCCCTTGCCGGGTGTTCTTCGGGAAAGTTTAGCGCAGAGAAATTATGCCAGTCATCTTCTATTTCCGGCCCTTCGGCTACAATAAATCCCAGCTTTTTGAATATTTCAATAATTTCATTCCGCACTAAAGAAAGCGGATGCCTGGAGCCGACTTCAATTCCTTCGCCCGGAAGGGTAAGATCAAGATCGGGCCTTTGTGACTCTTCGGCACTGCCCAAACCTTCTTTTAACGATTGGTATTTTGCCTCGGCAAACTGCTTAAACTCATTAAGCACTTTTCCCATTACACGTTTTTCATCAGACGAAACCAATTTGAATTCTTCAAACAAATCTTTGATGATGCCTCTTGTTCCCAGGTATTTAATGCGAAAAGTTTCCAGTTCTTCTGCGCTGGCAGGTTGAGAAGCATTTATTTCGGCAGCGTATTGGGATATTTTATTTTGCATGTTTAAATTGTTCTTAGAAATTCGTTGGCAGACATTAGAGGCATAAAGAATTTTTACAATGTAATTCGATCAGCATTAATTGGAAATGTACAAGAATCATAAGTACTACTTTAAAACGCCCAATTCCCGACCTACTTTGGTAAAGGCGGCGATAGCCCTGTCCAAATGTGTTCGCGTATGCGCCGCAGAAAGCTGTACTCTGATGCGGGCCTGTCCTTTTGCCACTACCGGAAAGTAAAATCCGATTACGTAAATACCCTCTTCGAGCAGGCGGGCGGCAAAATCCTGCGCCAGCTTCGCATCATATAACATAATGGGCACAATTGGATGCACGCCCGGCTTAATATCAAATCCAGCCGAAGTCATTTCTTCGCGGAAATAAGTGGTGTTTTGCTCGAGCTTATCCCGAAGATCGGTGGTTTGGCTAAGCATATCTAAAACTGTTATAGAAGCACCAACGATAGAAGGTGCCAGCGTATTTGAAAACAAATACGGCCGCGAACGCTGGCGCAAAATATCAATAACCTCTTTTGGGCCCGAAGTGAAGCCGCCCGAAGCGCCGCCCAACGCTTTGCCCAAAGTTCCGGTAATGATATCCACCCGGCCCATTACATGGTGGTGTTCGTGCGTTCCGCGTCCGGTTTTGCCTATAAAGCCGGATGAGTGACACTCATCAATCATCACCAGCGCCTGGTACTTGTCGGCGAGATCGCAAATCTGATCGAGCTGCGCTATGGTTCCGTCCATAGAAAAAGAACCATCGGTTACAATAATGCGGTGGCGCAGATTTTGGGTTTCTTTAAGCTTCTCTTCCAGATCGGCCATATCATTATGATTGTACCGGTAGCGTTGCGCTTTGCATAAGCGAACGCCATCAATAATCGAGGCGTGGTTTAACGCGTCAGAAATTATTGCGTCCTGCTCATTAAATAATGGTTCGAACAAGCCGCCGTTGGCATCAAAAGCCGCGGCGTATAAAATGGTATCTTCTGTTCCTAAAAATTTAGAAATTTTTTGCTCCAGCTCCTTATGAATATCCTGCGTTCCGCAAATAAACCGTACCGACGACATGCCATACCCGTGCGTATCAATGGCTTCTTTAGCCGCCGCAATTACCTTCGGGTGCGATGACAGCCCCAGATAGTTGTTGGCGCAAAAATTGATTACTTCCTGGCCACCTTTCACTTCAATTTCTGCTCCCTGAGGCGTTGTAATTATGCGTTCGCGTTTATACAAACCGGCATTTTCAATTTCGGCTAATTCATTTATTAGAACAGGTTGTAGCGTTTTATACATGGTCTGTGGGTTTTGTGGCTGCAAAATTAGCAAATCCATCGGCAAAAGCCCGATTTTAGCCAGACAAGTTCGGGCCCGGGAAACAGCATTGTTATACCACAAAATAGTGTTAAGGACGCGAGCTGTTGCAGATATTGCACATCTTTGCGAGAAATACCCAGTATGAAATTTATCTCCGGCCTGTTTGTATTTTGCCTTGCGGCGATCAGCGCAGGCGCACAAACTTTTATTTTAAGCGGAAAGATAACCAACGATAGAGGCGATGCGGTGCCCTTTGCCAGCGTTTACCTGCAAAACACCAGCACCGGCACATCTGCAAACAGCGAAGGCGATTACAAACTACGGCTCGCCGCCGGAACCTATAATCTGGTGTTTAAGGCAATTGGCTTTAACCAGCAAAATCAGCGCATAACACTTAGCACAAACCAGGAACTCAACGTGCGTTTACAAACACAAGTTTATGCGCTCAGCGAGGTAGCCATAAGTGCTGATGCGGAAGACCCGGCTTATGCCATCATGCGCAAAGCGATAGAAAACCGCAAGCGGCATTTAAATGAAACGGGAAATTACACTACAGACGTATACATCAAAGGCTTACAAAGACTGCTTGCCGCCCCGAAAAAATTTTTGGGCAGGGATATTGAGAAAATCGGGCAGGAAATTGGGCTTGACTCAAATCGGCAGGGAATAATTTACCTCTCTGAGTCTGAGTCTAAACTGAGCTTTATGCAGCCTGATAATTACCGCGAGGAAATGATCTCGTCTAAAGTTTCGGGTAGCAACCGGGCCTTCAGCTTTAACCGGGCTTCTGATATTAAAGTAAACCTTTACGAAAATTATCAGGATTGGGAGGGGCTGAGTAACCGACCCATTATTTCGCCCCTGGCGGAGAATGCGCTGTTTTATTACCGGTACAAATATTTGGGTTCTGCCCTGGAAAACGGATTTACCATAAACAAGATACAAGTTATTCCACGCAGAAACGCCGATCCGGTTTTTAGAGGCAGCATTTACATTATTGAAGACAGTTGGCGCCTGCATAGCCTCAACCTGATGTTGACAAAAGAGGCCAATATCAATTTTGTGGATACCTTACAAATCAACCAGCAATTTATTCCCGTCGGCCAGAAAATCTGGATGCCCTCCTCGGTTAAATTTGATTTTACGGGCGGCTTTTTAGGTTTCCGCTTCGGCGGATATTTTCTGGCGATTTATAAAAATTACGATTTAAATCCATCGCTCAACGCTAAAGATTTTGACGAAGTTTTGCTCATCACCAAACAAGTGAATAAAAAAGACTCGGCATATTGGGCGCAGGCAAGGCCGGTGCCTCTTACCGGCGAAGAGACAAACGACTACCGCAAAAAAGAAACACTCGCCGCCAAACGTGAATCTAAACCCTATCTTGATTCGCTTGACCAGGTTAACAATCAGTTCAAACCCCTGGCTTTTATTATCGGCTCGGGATACAATCCGCGGAACCGTTTCCGGAAAGAATTTTATCGGTTCAGCTCCGTCAGAAATGCTGTTTTTTACAATACGGTTGAAGGGTTTGGCTTAAACTACGAAGCCTCTTACAACAAAAAAATAGATTCGCTCAGCAATCAATTTGTTTCGCTAACCGGCAAACTGAGGTACGGATTTTCCAGCAACAAACTTTACGGAACTATCAGCGGAAGCAAACCTCTTGGCGAAACTAATTTTAATTTCAGCCTGGGTAGCGATGTCCTTGACCTGAACAATCTGGGCACCATTTCCCCCTTAGGCAACACTATAAACTCCTTATTTTATGAACGAAATTTCATGAAATTGTATGAGAAGAAATTTGCCCAGGCTTCGGTGTCGCGACGAATAAGCACGGGTTTGATAACCTCTGTTTCCGCAGAGTTGGCCAGCCGAACAAGCCTGGAAAACACAAGCGATTTTACCTTTATAGACAACCAGGAAAGACAATTCACAGCGAACAACCCCCTTACGCCGTTAACCGAAAGAGAGCTTTTCCCGGAAAATCAATCTGTGCGCATCGGACTTCGGGCTACGTACGAATTCGGTAAAAAATACGCAACCTACCCTACCGGCAGGGTTTATCAGCCATCGGCGTATCCGAAATTTGGATTAACGTTTACCAAATCCTTTGCAAACCTGTTCGGCTCTGATACCGATTTTAGTTTCCTGTCTGTTGATGTTAGCAAGGCAGACATTTCCGTTGGGCTTTATGGGAAATCGTCATTCTGGCTTGGCGCCGGAAAATTTCTTAATGCCAATCAACTTTTCTTTCCCGATTTTAAGCACTTCATCGGCACTCAAAGCCTGAGCTACACCCCAAAAATAAACACCTTTTTATTTTTAGATTATTATCGCTTCGGCACCGCCGACCAATTTTTTGAAGGGCATTTTGAACACAATTTTTCCGGTTTCATCAGCAATAAGCTGCCGCTGATCAGGAAACTTAAATTGCAGGAAATTGCGGGGGTAAATTATTTGAGCACACCTGTGTTAAAACGCTACACCGAAATTTACGCCGGCTTGCAGTATCTGAATTTCAGAGTGTTATATGGTGCCTCCTACCGGGAAGATAAACAAACAGATCAGGGATTCAGGATTGCTTACGGATTTTGATCATCTGCCGCAAACACGAACCCACGAATGTAAACTCAAAATTTTCAAATTATGGAAATGGAGATCATAGAATACCAGCCCCGCTATCGAGACGAGTTCAAAAACCTGAACCTGCAATGGATTTCGCAATTTTTTGAAGTAGAGCGTTTAGATCTGCATCAGTTAAGCCAGCCCGAAGAATACATTCTCGCAACCGGCGGCAAAATTTACTTCGCCAGATTGAACGACCAGATTGTAGGAACTGTGGCGCTAAAAAAGGTCAACGAAACCGTGTTTGAACTGTCAAAAATGGCGGTATCTGCCAGTCATCAGGGCCTGGGCATCGGTAGAAAATTAGGCGAAAAATTAATTTCAGACGCCCGGGTGTTGGGTTGCAGGTTGTTGTTTCTCGAATCGAACACTAAACTGGCGCCGGCTATTCACCTGTACAAAAAACTCGGGTTTACCGAAGTTCCTGTAGAAAATTCCCCGTACGCCCGATCAAATTTCAGGGCCGAAATGTACTTTTGAAGGGGAGGTAAGTTAGAACGAAAAAAGCAAAAAAAAGTCCGCAGAATGAATCTGCGAACCTCTATAAATGTTAAATAACTTGAATTATTCGGCCACGGCTTCTTCGTTAATAGAATCTTCTGCAATTACCGTAAGCGCAACATCGGTTGCTTTTTCATTATCCAGCGTTTGCTGTAAAAGATCAACAATATCGCTATGGCCCATATTTTCGGCAAATGTGCGCAAAGTACCATAGGTACCAATTTCGTAGTGCTCTACTTTTTGGGCAGCGAGAATTAAAGCTGCATCCCTGATCATGGTGCCTTTTTCGGTGTCCTCAATAATGCTGGTCGCTTCTTTCAACAAACCTTCCATCGCATCGCATTTTTTGGCTGAGGCTTTCTCATCCAATAGCTGAAATACCTGTTCGAGCGTTTCAATGTGCATCTGGGTTTCCTTTGTATGCTTCTCGAATGCGGCCTGCAACTCGGGAGTGGTAGCCGCTTTCTGCATTTTGGGTAAAGCTTTCAGCAAGTGAGTTTCTGCCCAATAAATATCTTTGAGCTCATCAATAAAGAAATCATGAAACTCAGAATTTTGCATCTTACCGGTTCTGCCGGTGGGTTTTTTAGATTTAGTGGTAGTTGCCATTTTCTTTGAATTTTAGTTTGACTTATTTAGTGTTTCAACCGGGTATTGGTGGTTTTGTTTAAATTTTTATGAAAATTTAAACCGATTTCGAACTTTTCCAAACGGCGCTTCTCTCCAGGCAAAACCGATATAACTCCTGACCTCTAATAAACGATGAGCCGCCCGGACTTTCGGCCACAGTTGCTGTTATTTTCTCTTTTTTGTATCATTATAAAAACTTAACAGATTCAGAATCCATGATGAAAAAACTCGGGCTTGTTTTGCTGATCGGTATCATCGCAGCCGGAATAGCCGCACTTGTAATTCCTAAAAAAATTCTGCGCAATATCTATATGTATGCTAAGTTCTCTAAAATTGAAACCCGGAAGACAGAACCTTTGGTTGCTATTTTTAACAGAGAAAGAAGAGAGCTAAATACGCGTCCGCCAAAGATGCAGTATTACTATTTTCTGATTACTGATAAAAGGCTTCAGTTTCCCGAAACAGAATACAATGTTGAAAACAACCAACCCATATTTATAACGGTTGACATGTGGAACAACTTTATATCAGAAAATCCGCTCGAATCTATAATCAAAGGCAAGTACGACCAAAAGATAAAGGAAATGTGCGGGCGGTTTGCGGACAAATCCGGGCCGGTGTACATTCGCTGGGACGTTGAAATGGAAGTACCGGTAAATCTTTATCCCTGGCAGCGGCAATCTCCGTTGCTCTATAATGATGCCTTTAAGCATTTTTCTAATCTTTGCAAAAAGCTATTGCCCAGGGCCAATATGGTCTGGTCTGCAGCAGGTTACCCCGGCGTTTTGGAATATTACCCCGGCGATGATCTGATTGATTACGTGAGTGTAACTTTGCAGAGCGCTTCAGAAAAATCAGCCAAAGCGCATGATAATTTCAAATCAATAGCTGACGAAGTGGAACGCAAAGTGATGCGCATGCGCTTTATCAACAAACCGGTTTTAGTACTTGCGCAGACAAATCAGCAAAACGATGAGAAGCTGGCTTCAGCACTTCAGAAGGCTGCGTTAACGCTGGATGAGAATCGCGAGCTTCTTTATGAAAATATCGAGCCGGGCATCAAAAGCAGCGACCAAATGCCGGTCAGAACAAACTTAAACCTGGGGGCTTACGATCCCAAAAACCAGTTAAGCCAGGTGAAGGAAATCAGCATAGAACATCTCTTTCCAAATTGGGGAGACCTGCAAAGCGGAGCATTCAGAAAAGATTTTAATGCTATTGTGGCAAGAAGGCACGATGCCATTGTCACGATGGAACCCTGGCGGGATATGGATGGCAACACAGATCTGAACGTGCTGGAAAATATTATCAAAGGACAATATGACGACCGCCTTATCCAACTGTTCTCTATTTTATCAGCCACCAACCAAAAGGTTTACCTGCGCTGGACACACGAAATGGAGATTCCCGTAACCCGCTATCCCTGGCAAAGTAAGCCGCCGATAACCTATATCAAGGCTTTCCGCCATTTTGCCTCTTTCAGAAAACCGGAATACAGCAATATTAAAATTGTTTTCGGCCCGACCGGCGATCGCGGTTTACAGGACTGGTGGCCAGGCGATGATGTAATAGATTATATAAGTATGGCAATTTACGGCCTGCCGGATAAAAATATTACCGATCACAAGCAACAGGAAACCTTTAAAACAATTTACAACCGTAAACTCTACCGGATGCGGTTTTTTAACAAACCGATAATTATCAGCGAGTTCGGAATTTCGGGACCGGAAGATTTTCAGGCCAACTGGCTAATGGAAGCCGCAGAAACGGTAAACAGCAATCCGCAAATAATAGCGTTGTGCTACTTCAACATGGTGGATACACCTAAAGCCTGGGGAGATATTGAAGCGCCGGATTGGGGAGTGACCCCGGCAACTTTCGAGCGGTTTGCTAACGCGTTAAATTTTAACCGCCCGGACAATCAACTCATTTCAAAAAAATAAAACCGAGCAAAGCTTATTTACTGTTTTGATTTCGCGGTCCTACTAAAGGCTTCCCTGCCGGGAAATGATAAATTGGATCAACTCATCAATCGGCACCTCTGCCCGGTTGCTGGCGTCCAGAATTTCCTCGCGGGATACGCTTGCCGCAAAAGCCTTGTCTTTAAACCGCTTTTTAACTCCTTTAAGCTCCATGGCTTCATAACCCCCGGGCCGCATTAAGGAATATGCGTGGATCAGGCCGCTTAGCTCATCAAAAGCGTACAGCATTTTGTCCATTCTTGTTACCGGCTCAACGCCGAAGTGCGACGGCCCGTGAGAGGCGATTGCGTGAATAATTTCAGGATCAACCTGCCTGGCTTCAAGTTCTTCAATAATTTTTTTGCAATGCAGGTCGGGCCATTGATCCCAGTCGGCGTCATGAAGCAGCCCGGCCATTTCCCAGCGCCATTGGCCGGCATCGTCAAGATTTTCAATTTCCCTGGCCCACAATTTCATCAGTAAAGCCACTTGTTGCATGTGCAGTTTAAGCCGGTCATTCAAAACCCAGCTATTTAACAAATCATTTGCCTGCTCACGCGATAAGGCGTTTCCGCGGTTGATATCGGCTCCAAACACCTGGCGGTTAAGTTGTAAACTCATCAGGCAAACTTAAAATTTTTGGCCAAGAATTAACTGAGATTTCCTCGCACGTCCGCGGATTAATGGCAAGAATCATTTCCAACCTTTTATTATTTTACGCGGTTAACTATATTTGCCCCGCATTAAACGCTGTTTGCAACAGTATCAATGAAATTAAATGAGCTACCAAACCCTGCTATACTACTGCTATAGCACCATAGAAAACGCGGAAATATTTGCCGCAGATCACCTCCAATTTTGTCGGTCTTTAAATCTGGTGGGCCGCATTATTGTTGCCGATGAAGGTCTTAACGGAACAGTTTCTGGCCGCAGGCAAGATTGCGAAACGTATATGACCACGCTGCTTGCCGATGAGCGCTTTGCCGGTATAGACTTTAAGGTTGATGAGGTAGAAAAGCTCTCGTTCATTAAAATGCATTGTAGATACAAGTCTGAAATCGTGCATTCCGGCTTACGCGATCCGAAGGTTATTGATCCGCAAAAGAAAACAGGCATCCACCTGGAACCTGCAGAATTTTTGGACATGAAAGACCGTGAAGATGTGGTTATACTTGATGTGCGTTCCAATTATGAGCACAGCGTTGGACGTTTTAAAAATGCCTTGACGCTTGATATCGAGAACTTCCGCGATTTTCCGCAAAAAATTAATGAGCTGGCGAAGTTCAAAGACAAAAAGATAGTTACCTATTGTACAGGCGGAATAAAATGCGAAAAAGCCTCGGCTTTGCTTTTACACCATGGTTTTAAAGATGTTTACCAGCTTCATGGGGGGATCATCAAATACGGCAAAGAAGCGGGCGGAAAGGATTTTGAGGGTAAATGTTATGTATTTGATAATCGCCTGACGGTAGATGTTAATTCCATAAACCCCAACGTAATTTCTAACTGCCGCAATTGCGGTGCAGTTACCGATAAGATGATCAATTGCGCCAATCCTGAGTGCAATGAACATTTCAGCCAATGCGATACGTGCGGAACGCGTTTAGACGGCGCATGCTCAACGGCCTGCAAATCCCATCCGCGAAAGCGGGTGTATGATGGGAGCGGTTATTATGTTAAAACCCCTCAGCCGCCGGGCAAAATCAATTAGCTATAGATTTGCAGTAATTGACTGCTGAATTTTAATTATATTTTACCTTCCAATATGTTTTTTTTCAGGCCCGCGGAGTTGATATTAACCGTAGTGCCATAAACATTTTACAAACAAATCGCCTGATAATTGCTTCTCAAAGCGGCAGCAATTCTTTGCTCCGATTATTGTTTAGTAAATTTAATATATCTAAAACCAATCGTTATGAAGAGAATCTCTACATTCATCACGTCTGCGTTTCTGCTTCTCTCCCTTTTCACTACAGCAGTATTTGCTCAGGAAACCATTACGGTTAAAGGTAAAGTTACTGATGCTTCATCCGGCGAAAGCCTTATTGGAGTAACCATCGTAGTAAAAGGTTCTAATCAAGGGGTGAACTCAGACGTACAGGGCAATTTTTCAATAAGTGCGCCCTCAAATTCCACACTTGTTTTTTCGTATTTAGGTTACACCACCAATGAAGTTCCGGTAAATAACCGAACCTCGTTGAACGTTCAACTGGAATCCTCATCAGAAGTGCTGGAACAAGTTGTTGTGGTGGGTTACGGCACGCAGCGAAAATCTGACGTTACGGGCTCAGTATCGCGGGTATCAGGAGCAGAAATTGCCAAAGAACCGGTGTTGGCGGCTACGCAAGCCATACAGGGCAAGGTGGCCGGCGTGCAGATTATTAGCTCGGGTGCGCCAAATACTTTGCCAACCGTTCGGGTGCGTGGAACCGGAACCGCTCTTGCGGGCGCAAATCCGCTGTATGTGGTAGACGGGGTAATTACCGACGATATCCGAAATATCAATTCCAATGATATTGTAAGCATGGATATTTTAAAAGATGCATCTGCTACCGCGATTTATGGAATGCGGGCAGCTAATGGCGTTTTGCTCATTACCACTAAAAAAGGGAAATCAGGCAAAACGGTACTCGAATACAATGGCACGGTCGGCTTTAAGGAAGCTTCTAATTTGGTGAATATGGCTGGCGCCAACCAATATGCGGGCTACGTAAACGAAGCCAGTGTTTTCTACGGTTCTGGCGACGAATTAATCTCTCCGCAATTATTAGAAAACGGCGGCAACACCGACTGGTATGACGCCATTTTGAAAACCGGCCTGCAGCAAAATCATAATCTGTCCCTATCGGGAGGAAGTGAAAATATCACCTATTTTTTTAGCGCCGGTTTGTTAACCGATGAGGGAATTATTCAGACGAATGAGTTTGACCGCATCACCCTGCGATCTAACAACGAGTTCAACGTGAACGATAAACTGAAATTTTCTACCCTGGCATCCTACAGCAGGTTCAAGGTTAGGGAAGTAGATTTGAACGCGTTCAATTTGGCATACCGTGCGGCACCCTATGTTCCTTCTAAAATAGGCGATCTTTACGGGAACACTTCGCTTTCAAATAATGTGGGAAATCCGCTCCTTAATCTTGAAAAAAACAACGACCAGAGTATTGGTAACCGGGTTCAAGGAACGTTCGCATTAGATTATAAACCAATTCCCTGGCTTGCCTTGCGCTCCAGCTTCGGTATTGATGTGGACTTCTTTAAAAACACCAGCTACTCTTTCCGTTTTGCGAACACCGGAGAAAACAATATTTTCCTTACCTCCGGCGGAAATCAGCTTCGCAACAACAGCGGCTTAGGCGTTACAAACAACAATTCCAGCCGCTGGGTTTGGGATAATACCGCCACCGCTTCGAAAATTTTCGGCAAGCATAACTTCAGCCTTCTGGTTGGTACCACCGCCGAGCAAATCCGGTTTGGCAGCCTCACCGGCAACCGCGTAGGAGTTCCGGAAGATGAGGACCAGTGGTTTTTAGGTGCCGGCTCTACTATCGGCGCAAGCAATAACAGTTCGGGCGATCTTTCTACCCGTAACTCTTACCTAACCCGGTTAAACTATTCTTTCGCTGCCAAATATCTTCTAACCGCCACCTTCCGGGCAGATGGTACTTCACGTTTCCCGAGCGACAACCGATGGGGGTATTTCCCCTCTGTTGGTTTAGGCTGGAACATTGTGAATGAAGAGTTTATGCGGGATAACACTTTTTTCACCGCCCTTAAGCTGAGAGGAAGTTATGGTGAAGTTGGTAATGACCAAATTCCAACGTCTATTTATTTGCCGCTGGCAACCATCAATCAGAGCTATATATTCAACGGTACTGAATTTTTAGGTATTTCATTTGACCAGCTTCCAGACCGAAACATTCAATGGGAAACCACCAAAGAATTTGATCTGGGATTAGATTTTGGATTTTTGGAAAACCGCCTAACCGGCGAAGTAGATTACTACAATAAGAAAACTGAAGATGCCCTGATACCCATCGTAATTCCGGCAATTTTGGGCGATGCCAACAACCAGTTTATAACCAACGCCGCTTCTTTCTCAAACCGCGGGGTAGAGCTGGCTTTAAACTGGGATACCAGCGCCGGTGATAACTGGACTTATAGCGTAGGTATTAATGGCGCTTATAATAAAAATGAAATTACAGGTTTAAATGGTGGCCAGGCTTTGTTTGATGGCGGAGTAGGAACGCAGGGCCCCGTTACCAAATCAGACAACGATCAACCCATCGGCAGTTTCTTCATTCTTGAAACCAACGGGATTTTTCAAAACGCTGCCGAAATTGCCGCATCGGCTCAGCCGGATGCCAGGCCCGGAGACCTCCGGTATGTTGACCTTAACGGAGACGGAGCCATTAACGCCAATGATCGTGGTTTCTTTGGTTCTTACCAGCCTAAATTAACCTATGGAGTTAACGGCAGTGTGACCTTTAAAGCCTTTGACCTCAGCGTAAGCACCTACGGAACCGCCGGAGGGAAAATTTACAACGGCAAAAAAGCTGCCCGTGTAGATTCAAGAGACAATCTGGAAACAGTGGTTGCTCAAAATCGCTGGACTCCCAATAACCCCAACAGCAGCGTGCCGCGGGCAAATTTAAATCCGCTGCCAGCATCTACCTACTTCTTAGAAAAGGGCGATTTTTTCAGGATCAACAACCTGACGCTGGGTTACGCGGTTCCGTCAAAATTTCTAACCCGATACAAATTCCAAAACGTGAGGGCCTTTGTAACTGCCCAGAATTTGGCCACCATTACCGGTTATAGCGGTTTTACACCCGAAATTACCAGCGGCAGCCCCTTAAACGGCGGGATAGAAACGGGTATTTACCCAACCACCCGTACACTGGCTTTCGGTATCAATGTTGGATTTTAAATAACAGCATCATGAAGAATATACAACGAATCTCGATCATATTAACCTCAACGATTATACTCACTGCATGCAGTAAAGATTTTCTGGAGGTAGATCCACAAGGCCAGCTCACGGAGGTACAGGCGCTGAGCGACCCGGATGCCGCAGAAAAATTGGTGGGCGGAGTCTACCAGACCTTATATTTTGGAGGCTTTGGAAACACAACTGTAGGCTTTTTAATGGTGATGGCCACCGATGTTGCTTCGGACGATGGTGACAAAGGAAGTACGCCCGCAGATTTTGCGCCCGCGGGCGAAATTGATAACTTCACTGTAAACTCCAATAATTTTATTCTGAACAACCTCTGGAACGGCCATTACGCTGCGATAGCTCGTGCAAACCGTGCCATAGAAATTTTAGAACAAAGCAGCTTTAGCGATGTAATCAAAAACCGGCTATTGGGAGAAGTGCGCTTTCTGCGGGGCCTTTACTATTTCAATATGGTGCGTTTATTTGGAGGCGTTCCCAAACTCATCCGCGTACCCGATCCGTCTGAAGGGAACAGCGACGAATTTCAAACCCGTGCAACAAGGGAAGAAATATATCAGGTAATTATTGATGATTTAAGCTTTGCTTCTCAAAATCTTCCGCTTAAAGGAGCAACTCCGGTAGGGCGGGCTACAAAAGGTGCGGCCCAAAGTTATTTGGCGAAAGTTTATTTGTATCAGAAAAATTATCAGCAGGCGTTTGATCTTACAAATGAAGTGATCAACTCAGGTCTTTACAGCCTGGTTAACAATTACGCCTTCATCTTTCGGGAGAATGCGGTAAACGGTATGGGAGGCATCAACAATTCTGAATCGGTATTTGAGGTACAAACCGGAATTAATGTCGGAGAAAATGCGGTTAGTCCCCTGTTTAGTAACGGGCAGGGCGCACGTGGTCGCGGCGGTTGGAATGATCTAGGCTTCGGGTTTAACACTCCGACTACTGATCTGGTAAATGCTTATGAGGCAGGCGACACCCGGCGGGACGCAACAGTGATCTTTATTAATCCAACGCTGCCGGCCAATAGTCCGGGCACGGTGCTGTGGGACGGTTTCAGAATTCCGTCGCAAGATTCTGTAGAAAATCAGCGTTACAGCTACAAACCCTACCATAGTGCACTACGCGAATCGCCACAAGTGTCAAACAACAAAGATACCAAGCCAAAAAACATACGGCTAATGCGCTATGCCGAAGTCCTTCTGATAAACGCCGAGGCTGCCGCCAATTTGGGCAACCCCATTGCAACCACCCGGCTAAATGACGTGAGAACACGTGCAAACCTGGCGCCTTCTACCGGCACCATAGAAAATATCTGGAAAGAGCGGAGAGTAGAATTGGCGATGGAACAAGACCGGTTTTTTGATCTGGTACGCCAGGGCCGTGCCGGAACCGTTTTGAGGGCTCATGGCAAATCCTTTGCGGATAACAAAAATGAAGTCTTTCCGATACCTCAAGTTCAAATTGATTTAAGCGGCGGCAGGCTTACCCAAAATCCTGGATACTAAAAAAGCACATCATAAAAAATAAAGAACATGAATACAAATAAACTTATTTTAAGGATCGCATGCGCAGGTGTAGTTCTGCTTTCTTTAACCTTGGTCCAGTGTACCAAGCCAGAACTGGATGATAATTTTACCGAGGGAGACCCCCCACCGGTTGCGGGTGGTTTTGTGAACTCAAGCGAAATTTCCCCGGCAGGCCTGGTTGCTCACTTCCCGTTCGAAGGTTCGGTAGATGATGTAAAGGGCGGCGTTACCGGAGGTGCCGCATCTGGCACAACCAGTTTTGTTGAAGGGCGAAAGGGTCAAGCTTATCAAGGCTCGGCAAACGGATACATTGGTTATAACAACGCCGGGCCTCTGGCGAGTTTAACCAGTTTTACCGTAAGTATGTGGATTAATACCGCCAAACACGATGGTGGCGCACAAGGTGTATTTACCGTAGCAAAGCAGGATGGCAGCTTTTGGGGCAACTTTTTTATGATGATTGAAGGGAATAATTCAAGCGATAACCGGATGTTTATGAAGCTTCATTTTGAAAAAAATACCGCTTCATTTATTGAACATTGGGTAGAGCCCTTTGGCACTTTCCGGCCGGACGACATGTATAACGCATGGAGACATGTTGCCTGGACATATGATGCCGCTACCTCTAAAGCAAGCTTGTTTGTAAACGGGCAAAAAAGAGAACTTCCACCCGGAGCTGAAGACCGCAAGGCAAATTCTGCCGGCGATCCGCTTGGTGCCCTGAGTTTTAAAGACGCCACACGGTTCATCATCGGTGGAATGCAAAACCACCTGGGGACTCCATTTAACAGCCCTGAAGTTTGGATGCTAAATTATACCGGAAAGCTGGACGAACTTCGAATTTATAATACGGTCTTAACGGCTCAGGAAATAACTGCGCTGCAAATTCTGGAACGACAGGGACGGTAAAGCAGTTAAATCAAAAAGCAGATCAGGAAAATAGTAAATACCGGATCTGCTTTCGTTTTAATAATAACGAGGATTTCTTTTCGCCCGCTTCCCCGACATTTTACTGAGATTTTAGCCAATGACTTTACGTTCGCTCACTACCATTTTCCTGCTCGCATTCGTATCGTGCAAAGATAATGCTCCCGAACCGCCTGCACCGCCGGCAACGCCCTTTAATGTAGTTTCTGCCACAGTTGACGGACAGGCAGACGCGGGACTGAATTTTCGTAGCGTATCTGTAAACCCAACGATTAAAGTAACTTTCAGCACACCGATAAACCCTGCCGGGTTGAACAATTCTATTCTTTTTAACCAGGCCAGTGGCGTGGCGGTTCCGTTTAATGCATCGGTAGAAAATGGAAACATTCTTATTATCACGCCATCCGCTGCGGTTAGTTCATACACTGCTTACAAGATTGTCATATCGAATCTGCTGTCAACAGATGGAACACGGCAAAAAACATCGGTAACTTTGAATCTGCAAACCGGTTTAGACCCGGCAGATAAATTTCAGCGGATCAGCGACGATGAGCTGCTTACGCTGGTGCAAAAGCAAACCTTCAGGTATTTTTGGGATTTCGGACATCCGGTAAGCGGATTATCCCGAGAACGGAATACCTCCGGCGATCTGGTGACTTCCGGCGGCTCCGGTTTCGGAATTATGAGCCTTGTTACCGGCATACACCGGCAATTTATCACCAGAGCCGAAGGGTTGGGCAGGATGCAGAAGATCGTTAACTTTTTAAAAAACAACACCGAGACCTTTCATGGCGCCTTTCCCCACTGGTTAAACGGAGCAACAGGTGCCGCCATACCTTTTAGCCAGAAAGATGACGGGGCCGATTTGGTGGAAACATCTTATCTGATGCAGGGCCTGCTTACCGCCCGTCAGTATTTTAATGGCGCCGACGCTTCAGAAACTGAACTTCGTGAAAACATCAATGCTCTTTGGAACGCGGTTGAATGGAGCTGGTTCAGACGAGACAACCAGGATGTGCTTTATTGGCATTGGAGCCAGAGATATAACTGGGACATGAATTTTAAAGTTGAGGGTTGGAACGAGGCGCTGATAACCTATGTATTGGCCTCCTCCTCTGCAAACTATTCGGTACCAAAGTCGGTTTACGATAACGGATGGGCCAGAAGCGGCGCTTTCAGGAATGGGAACTCCTATTTCGGCGTTCAGCTTCCGCTTGGTCCCGATAAGGGCGGTCCTTTGTTCTTCGCTCATTATTCTTTCCTGGGCATTAATCCAAACGGCTTGACAGATGCTTATGCGAACTACGGAGTGCAAAACACGGCGCATACGCTCATCAACTATAACTATTGCGTTGGCAATCCAAAAGGTTTTGCCGGTTATGGTCCGGCCAGTTGGGGGCTTACCGCCAGCGATGATAAAACAGGATATCTGGCACATGAACCAAATAATGATAACGGTACCATTTCGCCAACGGCAGCCTTGTCATCTTTTCCATATACGCCGAAAGAATCAACAGAGGCTCTTCATTTTTTTTATTACAAACTCGGCGATAAGTTGTGGGGACAATATGGGTTTTACGATGCCTATAACCTGAATGAGAATTGGTTTGCCAGTTCTACCCTCGCCATAGACCAGGGTCCGATTATCGTAATGATAGAGAATTACCGCAGTGGCTTGCTCTGGAATCTATTTATGAGTTGCCCGGAAGTAAAAACCGGCATGAAAAAATTGGGTTTCCAGAGTCCGCAACTTTGACACTCATGAATAAGTTTTAAAAAAAATCTGCCGATGAAATTGATTTTATGCTGTATTTACGCTTGCTGCCTGATCGTTAGCCCAAGCCTGGCTCAAAATCCGGGCAAACCGCAGCCCGAAATTGGTATCAAACCGACCGGCATCATTAAAAATTTATCAGACAGCGCCCTGCTGGATCAGGTTCAAAAGCAAACCTTCCGCTATTTTTGGGATTTTGGGCATCCGGTAAGCGGCATGGCCCGCGAACGCAGCAATATCGCTTTTGAATACGGCGGCGAAGTAGTTACCACCGGCGGAACCGGCTTTGGTATCATGGCCATTATTGTAGCGGCCGAACGTGGTTGGATCACCAGAGAGCAGGCGGCGCAGCGGGTAGAAAAAATAGTAAACTTTTTATGGAAAGCAGACATGTTTCACGGGGTTTTCCCGCACTGGCTCAACGGCGAAACGGGAAAGGTTATCCGCTTTAGCCCGAAAGATGATGGAGCAGATCTGGTAGAAACTTCTTATTTGTTTCAGGGGTTAATTTGCGCCCAACAGTATTTTACGGGAAATAACCGCAGCGAGCAACAGATACGGAATAAATCGCTTTGGATGTGGGAAAACGTAGAATGGAACTGGCATACTAAGGGCGGCGAGAATGTTTTGTACTGGCACTGGAGCCCAAACAACGGCTGGAGCATGAACCATCAGATAAGAGGATGGAACGAATGTTTAATCACGTACGTTCTCGCAGCCTCGTCACCCCGCTTCGCTATCGAACCTAAGGTTTACCATCAGGGTTGGACGGGCAGTAATTTTTTTAGAAACGACCGAATTTTCTATGATATCAAGCTCCCTTTGGGTTTTGATTATGGCGGACCTCTATTTTTCTCCCATTATTCTTTTTTAGGATTAGATCCCCGGGGCTTAAAAGACCGGTACGCCGATTATTGGGAACAAAATAAAAATCATACCCTTATTAACCGGGCGTATGTAATTGATAACCCCAAAAACTTTATGGGCTACTCTGCAAAAAGCTGGGGTTTAACCGCCAGCGACAGTCATGTAGGTTACGCGGCGCATTCGCCAACCGAGGATCTGGGCGTTATTTCCCCAACCGCCGCTTTATCAGCTATGCCTTATACTCCCGAATATTCTATGGAAGCGCTGCGGCACTTTTATTTTGATTTGGGAGATAAACTGTGGAGCGAATACGGTTTTATTGATGCCTTTAGCGAATCTAAAAACTGGTACGCAAAATCCCATCTGGCTATAGATCAGGGACCGATTATAGTAATGATTGAAAATTACCGGAGCGGTTTGCTTTGGAAATTGTTTATGAGTTCTCCGGATGTGAAAAGAGGTTTAGACCGGCTTGGCTTTCAAAGTCCGCAATTGCAGAAAAAATAAGCGGTTGCTTAAAAAGAATATGAGCCGGTTTGTTTATTGGTAGTTTGAGTTTTTTGTTTTGGCGATTTTAGATAGATCCATCAAAG
>JBGTBV010000156.1:0-15664 GCA_041749185.1 Daejeonella sp.
AAATTTAGCGGCTCTAAGGCAGACCTGGATTTTAAGGCGTTCAACCAGGGTCAGCGTATTTACGATGAAAAATTCATACAGCTTAACGCAGATGCGCAATCCGGAATACAAAAAGGGATTTCCGCCGATTCTTTACAGGCCCGGTTTGAACCGCTGTTTAAAGATGCCCAAAAGGAAATGCTAAAATTCCAGCGGGGTTTTATTGCCAAACATCCCGACGCCTACATCTCGCTGATTATTATACCTCAAATCGCACAGCTTACACAAAATTACATTGCGGCCGACTCGCTGCTGGGCACCCTCAATGCTAGTCTGCGATCAGGGGAAACCGGAAAAACCATCGGTAAGATGATTGCCCGCGAGAAGTTGACTTCCATTGGCGCCTATGCACCCGACTTTAGTTTAGCCGACTCAACCGGCAAAAAAGTATCTCTCAGTTCGGTCAAAGGCAAATACGTTCTCATTGATTTCTGGGCCTCCTGGTGCGCACCCTGCCGGCAGGAGAACCCAAACGTGGTGCAGGCGTTTCAGACTTTTAAAGATAAGGGCTTCACCGTTTTCGGCGTGTCTTTAGATCGCGACCGTAAAAGCTGGGTAAAAGCCATTGCTGCCGATGAACTGGACTGGCCGCAGGTATCTGATTTAAAATATTGGGCCAGCGAAGCGGCCGTACTTTACGGTATAACCGCCATCCCACGAAACTTCCTGCTAGATCCGCAAGGGAAAATTATCGCCAAAGATTTGCGTGGGCCTGCGCTGATGGAGAGGTTGGAAGAGATATTCCGTCTTTAGGATATCTCAAATTTTCTGTTTCTTAATGTGTTTTTCTTTCTCTAAAGTTAGTGGCGCTCTGAGTAGACACCTTCTATACTAATAGGAACTGCAATCGCCTGCCGAAATTTCTCCTACTGTCTTAAAAAAGAAATTTTTAAATAAATAGTAAAATATAATGGTATATATTATTATAGTATGAAAATTTAATCTAAATTTAATATCAATTTCATGGTAGCTGCTCCTTTCCTCTCTTAGCACATCGACAAGTTTTCCAAAAAAAATACTTTGATTCATAATTTCAGTTTGAATGTCCTTTGACATGAAAATATGGAGTGAACTCTTAATCCGGCCTGGACCTTCATGTGCAGGCTGCACCCTCGATTTTCAAAATTATCGAACGGGCCATAGTGTAAATTAATCTATTCGCACATTAAAATTGAATGTCATGAAAGCAAATAAAAACTATTATTGGATATTCTTAACAGCATTTTTTACAGTGAGTTGTGTGCTGTACGCCTGTAAACGCGAAAACGCTGCAACGCCTGAGCTAAAAAGCGCTGAATCTGACGGATTTAGTTCCACGATAGACCCCTGTGCCACCTGCCAGTATGAAGATCTTTTCAAAACCGTTTCTAACGACAATGAGGTGGTTGGCAGTGTTTCAATTTGCCAGAGTACGACCGCTTTAACGGTAACCTTCACGGTTTCTGGCGACAGGGAGCGGGCCTGGTTTCAACAAACCGGGGTTGGGGTGTATACAGAAGAACCAACAGCTCTTAATCCATCACCGCAGTATTTCTACTCTAAAGACACTCACCACGGCGGCAAGATAAGATCCTTCACCTATGTTATTCCATTGTCTGAGATTGGTGAAAATGGAGTTATAGCGGGCGACAAAATTTATATGGCGGCATACGCGGTTGTGCCGGGAGCTGACGGAGCCGGTGGCCAGGTTTGGGCCGGAAATTTAAGACCGCCAACTCAAAACCCAAATTCCCGATATTTTTGCTACACCATAAAAGAATGCTCAACCCCTCCGCCCCCATCGGCAGACTGTTTCTTTACCCAGGGCTATTGGTTTGCCAAGCCTAACGGGTCACAATGGCCTTCACCTTATACTGCGTCTTTAGGCGGACATACGTATACTTATCAGGAAGCGAGGGCAATTTTCTTTGGATCAAATGCGAAGACCGGAAAGACCGATGCTAAACAGGCGTTTCTACAGGGATTGGCCTATCAGCTCAACTTACTAAACGGAGTTCCTTCAACAACATGTGACGGGGCGGCTGATGCTTCAGTTACCATTAATAACTATTTTACCGGAAAACCTAAAGTTACAGCTACCAACATTAACAAAACCGCAATTTATCCGGCAAATTCTGGAATCAGGGTTGCCGCGGGGTTACTTTCAACTTGTTTTAATGCGAATCACTGTGGTGATGCCACTGTTAATTGATTAATTTCTTTAGTTCTTTTAAAACCGGCAGAAACGTCTGCCGGTTTTTTATGAGTTAAATAAGGCGGGCAAAGCTATTTTCCACCTATCAGCTTACAGCAAATCCGCCCCTATATCATGCCTGTAATATCTGCCGTCATAATAAATGCGGCCTGCATCGGCGGTGGCGCTTTGAATGGAGTCAAAAAGCGTATCCTGTAAAGAGGTGATAGCCATTACCCGGCCGCCGGAGGTTTTGGTCACTCCATTGTCGAGTTCGGTGCCGGCATGAAAAACTACCGAATCGCGTACGTTATCCATTCCGGTAACACCGCGTCCTTTCAGATAGCCTCCCGGATAGCCTCCGGCCACCAGCATTACGGTAGCCGCAAACTTTTCTGAAATAATGAGTTGCTTTTCAATGAGGTTTTCTTCGGCTACTCCCAAGAGCAGCTCCACAAAATCGCTCTCTATACGGGCTATCACGCTTTCCGTTTCCGGATCGCCCATGCGCACGTTGTATTCAATTACAAATGGATTTCCGTTTACGTTCATCAAACCGATAAAGATAAAGCCCTTGTAAGGGATATGATCTTTTTCTAATCCCCCGATTGTAGGCATGATAATTCGCTCCTGCACTTTCAGCATAAATTCTTCATCGGCAAACGGAACCGGCGATACGGAACCCATGCCTCCGGTGTTTAAACCGGTATCGCCCTCACCAATTCGTTTATAATCTTTCGCCTCGGGTAATAGTTTGAAGGTGTTGCCATCTGTTAATACGAAAACCGATAGCTCAATACCCCTCAGAAATTCTTCAATCACCACTACGCTGCTCGCCTCTCCAAACTTGGCATCGGCAAGCATAGCACTGAGTTCCGTTTTAGCACTATCGAGCGATTCGCAAATCACTACCCCCTTACCTGCCGCAAGGCCGTCGGCTTTTAACACAATGGGCAGGTTTTGAGTTTCAAGGTAGGCCAAACCCTTGGCTAAGGAGTTTTTGTCGAAGCTTTTATAAGCTGCCGTTGGAATGCCGTGCCGATGCATAAACTGCTTTGAGAACTTTTTACTGCCTTCTAACTGTGCTCCCCTTTTTTGCGGACCTATGACCGAAACACCGGTCAGCTCTTCATCACCTAGAAAAAAGTCGTGTATGCCCTTTACCAACGGCTCTTCCGGGCCAACCAATACTAAGCGGACGGCATTTTGTAAAACAAAGGATTTGATCCCGGCAAAATCAGTGACGCTTAAGTTCACATTTTTTCCATACTGGCAGGTACCGGCGTTGCCGGGAGCTATAAATAACTGCTTGCACAAATCACTCTGGGCTATTTTCCAGGCAAAAGCACTCTCGCGACCGCCGGAGCCAAGTATTAGGATATTCATAAATCAAAGATATTTTTTTAGAGCGGGGATAACGAAGCCTGATTTCGTTTTTATACCGGTAGAGAATGACCACAGCTCAACGCAGCTAAACTGATCATCTTAAACACGCTGAAAAAGATTTTCAAGATTGACGAAACCGGTTTTGGAAATTGAGGTTCGCCGGCGTTGAAAATGAATTTTGTGTTGAGAGACGACCGATGTTGACAGAAAGATTGTGCGGATTTACATCGAGATGGAATCGCTCTCGTATACGTTATGGGAAAACGACTTTGTTTGCAAACGCTTAACATCGGCGGTCATATTCACTTCCTTTCTTACCGAATCGCTTGATAGAAGTTCGTTGTATTTTTCTAAAAGGCTGATGTATTTGACCATCCAGTAATGTACTGAATTAGGATGTTTGTGCTCGTTATCATCCATCGAATCAACTATTTTCTCCATGGCGCTAAAACCACGTTCGCCAAAAGCATCCGGAAAGTCAACCGAAAAATCATGGTCGAGCACCTGGCCAATTCTGCAAATAATATCCAGTTTAAGGGTTTTCTGATCAAACCAGTTGTATACCGAGCGCCGGTTTACCTGCATTCTGCGGGCAAGCTCGCTAATGCTAACGCGGTTTCTGCGTACTACCCGTTCTACAATTTGTCCTGCATCAATTTCCATTTTTTCCAAATTTTATGGTGATTACAATCCCATCTTATGCCATCTGCTGTATCATTCTAAAAATAAAAGCCGGATTTAAAGATAAACAGAATGTGGTTCAATAAACACGGCTTTTAACTTATTCGTGGTATGTTAGCTATTAAGGCGGTTGCGTAAGGGATAGCAGCGAAAAGCCCGCAGTCTCGCTTCGGGCGAGACGAGGACTTGTAGCGCCTGCCTGCCAGTAAGCAGGGATGGCCCGACCCTAAGGGGCTCGCCCAAAGCCAACAAGTTGTACTTAACATAACAGCAAATTATATTGTCAAATTAAAGGTATCCAACTGTTCGTAAACAGAGTTATTGCTCTTAAATTCCGGGACAATTTCCTTCATCCGCTTTACCAGACCAAAATTATCTTCTTTGCAATCTACCAACTCCTGCACCGTTTGATTTACGAAATCGAAAGGATAAGTGATTACTTTTGAAATCTTAATCTTATCGTGATGCGTGGGAATGTTGTGTTCCTCTTTGTTCAAAAGTTCCTCATACAGCTTTTCGCCGGGTCGTAAGCCGCTAAATACAATTTCGATGTCTGTATCGGGCACCAAACCAGAGAGTCTGATCATGTTTCTGGCCAGCTCAACAATTTTTACGGGCTGGCCCATATCAAAAATATAGATTTCGCCTCCGTTTCCCATCGCGGCGGCTTCCATTACCAATTGAACCGCCTCGGTTATCGTCATAAAATAACGGGTAATATCCGGATGGGTAACGGTTACCGGGCCACCGCGTTCTATTTGCGATTGAAACCTGGAAAGAACCGAGCCGTTAGAGCCCAGTACATTCCCGAACCGGGTGGTGATAAATTTGGTCTTCTTTTTAACAAAGCCGTTTTTAACCACGTCTTTTACACAGTTAAGTGACTGTATGTAAATCTCCGCTATCCGTTTAGAGGCTCCCATTACGTTGGTAGGATTCACCGCCTTATCGGTAGAAATCATGATAAATTTCTCCACGTCAAACTCAATAGATATATCTGCGAGTTGCTTAGTGCCCAGCACATTGGTTAGAATGGCCTCGGTAGGATTGCTTTCCATCATAGGCACATGCTTGTAAGCGGCAGCATGAAAAACAATTTGCGGGCGAAAGGTATTGAACAGATCATACAGCCTTTTCCGGTTTTGAATATCCGCCATATAAATAATGCAGTTACTGCCTGCAAAGCGATCTTCAACTTCGAGTTGCAACTCGTGCAGCGGAGATTCCGCCTGATCGCACAGTATAACCTGCTGGGGGTTATAGCCCAGCACCTGCCGCACAATTTCTGAGCCTATTGAACCTGCTGCTCCGGTTATTAAAACCCGCTTACCAACCAGTTCATTTAGTATGTTGTTTTTCTTTAGGATGATGGCTTCCCGCTGCAGCAGATCTTCAATCTTGAGGTTTCTGATCTGATCCAACTGCAATTTTCCGTTTAACCACTGGTGCGCCGGGGCCACAGTTTGAACTTTGATTCCCAAATCCATGCACCGCTCAATGGCCAGCCGGTTTCTGTCCAGATGGAGGTTATTTCCCATAATAACCAGACTGTCTATATTATATTTCGCTTTCAGCGCCTTAACGGCAGAAGAATGGTACACTTTAACCTGCTCAATATGCTTGTTTACTTTATCAGAGTCATCATCAACAAAACCCGCAATTTCGTAGCGGCCGCCCCGCCTTACTTCCAATGCCTGCTTCAGCAATATAGAAGACCGGTCTGTGCCGTAAATAAGAACCTTTTCACGCAGCTTATTCTGTTTGCTTTTTAATACCGCGAAAAAGCTTTTCACCCCTATGCGAAGCATAATAAGCAGCGAGGTGGATATAAAGAAATTGAGAATGGAAACCAGCGGAAGCCGGTCCCAAGCCAGACCCGTTAGGGGAGCAATTACGGCCTGGGCAATTATGAAAAATACTACCGAACTGATAAATACCGCACCAAATATTCTGAAAATATCTTCGGTATTTGAGTGCCGGATAATACCCGTATGAATGCGCATTTGGATAAATACAGCCGACGCTACCAGAAAATACAAACCGGTGTAGATAAAAAACGGCCCTCTCAGAATTTCTGAAAACTCAAACTGCAGGCTGATAAAGTACGCAAGCGATAGTGACCAGTTTACAATGAGTTGGTCTATTATAAAAATGACCCACTTAGGAAATGCCCGTTCACCGTATATGATATTTTTCATCAGGTTTTGATTTAAACAGTGATGAAGCGATCATGGGCCTGGTAGTTCTGTTTAAGCGTAGCGGATGATGGTTCCAACACAAAGCGGTCAAACCGGGCGCTTATATATCACAGCCCGGTTTGTATTCTTAGAAAACTACTATACAACAGTAGCTGCAGCGAAACAATTTTTTATTTTCGAAATCACTAAACGGATCTCATATTCGGTAAGATTTGAACCAGAAGGCAGGCATAACCCGGTTTTAAACAGATTTTCTGCTGTGCCGTTTCCGTAATACGGATACTCCGCGAAAATCGGCTGCATGTGCATGGGCTTCCAAACCGGCCGGGCTTCGATATTTTCCGCGGCAAGCGCCAGGCGCAAAACCTCACTGTTTACCTTTTCGTGATCATCGTCCAGCGTGATGGCGCTTAACCAGTGGTTAGAGAAATAGGTATCGTCTGGTTCATCCTGAAATCTGATAGAGGGGATATGGCCTAACAAGCGTTTATAATGGGTAAAGTTTTTACGTCGCTGATAGATCCGCAAAGGAAGAACTTCCATCTGGCCGCGACCGATACTGGCACATATATTACTCATGCGGTAGTTATACCCCACGTGCGAATGCTGGTAATGCGGGGCCACGTCCCTCGCCTGGGTAGCTAAAAAGCGGGCTTTGATAATCCATTCTTCATTTCTGGATATTAAGGCGCCGCCGCCGGATGTGGTGATAATTTTATTTCCGTTGAAAGAAAGGATCGCCATATCTCCAAAAGTCCCCATTTTTTGACCTTTGTACGTAGAGCCCAGCGCTTCGGCGGCGTCTTCTACCACCGGGATTTGGTATTTACGGGAAACTTCCATGATTTCGTCCATCTTGGCGGGCATGCCGTAAAGGTGCACCACAATGATGGCTTTGGGCTTTTTGCCTTTAGAAATACGGTCGAGTATGGCAATCTCCAAGTATTCGGGAGACATGTTCCAGGTATCAGCTTCGCTATCCACAAAAACTGGCGTAGCTCCCTGATACATAATGGGGTTGGCGGAAGCAGAAAACGTGAGCGACTGGCATATTACCTCATCGCCTGCCTTAACCCCCAAAATAACCAGGGCGAGGTGCAAAGAGGAAGTTCCGGTACAGAGAGCGGCGGCATGAACATCATTACCTAAATAAGAGGATAAATCTTTTTCGAAGCCGTCTACATGCGGGCCCAAAGGGGCGATCCAATTGCTATCAAAAGCGTTCTTCAAAAACAAAAATTCACTTCCTCCCATATGGGGAGACGAAAGGCTAATTTTTTTATTCATCACTATAAGTGTTAGATATTGATAAATCCAGCGCTTATCTAAATGAACCGAGAGGGCTAATCAGATATTTGCAAAAATTACTTGGTTATAAATTCCATCTAATAGTTAGTTGGGTCTCTGTAAAGCGGAAAAAAATCCGTTGTTATCGTCTGTGTTTCTACCCTGTCATTTACCAGTTGATCATACGCCTCCTGGTTAGATACATACCGCCAGGTTTTAAAATTGAGCACATGATCAGAAAAACCGGCTTTGAACTCATACAAGGAATCTTCATTTCCTCCAACTCCGCCTCCCAGATGTAAAAACTTCATTCCTTTTTCCCTGCCTACCAACGTTGCCTCGTCTACTAAAAGCTTCATAGGTGCTTTAGATATATAAGTGCTGTTGGTTGCGGCCAGGTGAAACTGCATAATTTCATTTGAGTAGGTTACAAAAGCTCCGCAACTAATCTCCTCTCCCACATACAAAAGCAATACCGAACTTTCAAAATCATCAGAATTGAGCATATTAAAAAAATAATCCTCCTCAAATAAATAGAAACTATCCGCATGAACACGGAGCATATTTTCTCTGTATATTTTCACAAAAGCCTGAACTTCAGCATTGTTTTCCGCAACCCTCAGGGTAAATCCCTGTTCTCTGAGCTGCCGGATTTTCGACCGGAACTGCCTGCGATATTTTGACCGCTGCACTTCGAGGGTAGTTTTCAAATTTATCGCAATTGTTTTACCGTTATTCACCAGGCTTCCAAACCGCTCCACCAGAATATCGTGGTTAATCATGGGGTGCAGGCGGCAAAAAACGGATATATTTTGTTCAAAAGTTAAGAAATCTAAAAAATCATCCTTAAATCCTTCCATGGTTTCGGTGTCCATATCTTCAAAGCGAATGTTGGATATCGGGCCTGAAAAACCATACACCGAGGTAAAGTCAGAGTATTTTGTCCCATCAATATAACGCTTTAAAAGAGGAAACACAACAATTGTTTCCTGGTGCTGGTAAACAAATAATACCGGCTCTCCGCTCTTTTCCAGCGTGTGGTAAGACCAGGTATGGTAAAAGTCGTATTCTAAACAACTTTGAACGTACCGGTTCCAGAGTGCTTTTTCCTTAACTGATACTATCTGGTATGCCATATTTAAATTAGCCTGCGCCTGAACGTTATTTTCGGATGTTATAATATCTTCCCGCCAAAATTGTTTCTTTTGCTCTTCGACAATCCCGCTTAAGCCCGTATTTGGGGAACACTTTCCCGATTGCCGCAAAAACTACCCGGCCGTTTCTCCCGTGGGCTAACTTGCTGAAGCTTTTGTTTTAATTTAGCCTGCTTAATTCTGCCGTTTTTAAATTCTCCCGCTCCACATCAAACGAATCCATGATACTATCCGGGTCAACCACCACATCCCGCCCTGAAAAAACACTCTGGATGGTTAAAAAAAATATTTTCGTGTCCAGCGCAAGCGAGAGGTTTTTATAATAATAGACATCAGCCGCCAGGCGGTCATTCCAGTTGGATACGTTGCGCCCGTTTACCTGCGCCCAGCCCGTTATGCCGGGCCGTAGCTGGTGGCGCAAACTTTCTTCGGCAGAGTACCAGGGAAGGTACCGGATTTGCAAGGGCCGCGGACCAATTAAACTCATTTCCCCTTTAATCACATTGATCAATTGCGGAAGCTCATCAATAGAGGTTTTGCGTATAAACTTCCCCACACGGGTAAGACGTTGCGCATCCGGAAGCAAATTCCCGCTTTCGTCAAGCCGGTCGTTCATGGTTTTGAATTTCAGAATGCGGAATATTTTCTCGTTTAAGCCCGGCCGTAACTGTGTAAAGAAAGGTTTGCCCGAATTGGCGAAAAGCAACAGCACGGTAACCACCAAAAACACCGGGAGCAAAACCACCGCGGCGCATACTGCGAGCAGCAAATCTAAAAGCCGTTTAAAATATAAGCGATACATTCTTTCTAATAAAACCTTTTGTAACTAACATTCTCTGATACTTAAAGTTGCTGCTCATCTACAACCTCTAATTCGGTAAAACTTCTGATGACTTCCCGAGGATGATTTTCGGCATCCAACGCCGGCTTCCGATCGTGAATATTTAAACCGTTATCTGCCAGGGCGATGGTGCGCCAGCCCAGCCGGTTGGGCGCCACAAAATCCTTGTTGTAATTATCAGCTATATATACGAAGTTTTTGCAGTCGAATCTTTCCATAAACCCGAGAAAAGGTTGCTCCGAGGGCTTCTCAAATCCACACTCTTCCGAGACGGAAAAAAACTCAATCCAGCGGTCCAGTTTCAGGGCTTCAATTTTATTTCGCTGGGCGATGCTCCGTCCATCGGTAACCAGCCCCATGCGGATCCCGTTATTCTTAAGTCGGGTGAGAAAATCTGCCACTTCCGCGGTAAGCGATATATCTGGTTTATGATTTCGGTAAATGGCTAAAACTGAGGCAAGGCTATGTTGGGAATCAGCAGGCAAATATTCGCTGCACAGCCAGTTGAAAGCCGCGTTACCCGAGAAATACTGAGCCATCAGACCTTTAAATACCGCTCTTGGCTCCTGCTGCGAAACGGTGTTGGCAACGGCCCAAAATCCCGACCGCATAAAATCAAACTCTTTATACAAGAGGTCATCAAGGTCGAAAATAACCGCCTCGTGTTTATAAATTCGCACCATGTACTAAAACCTCATCATCATACCGCAACATCAGCAGATCATCTTCCCAATCGTTAAACGGCACTATTTGTTCATTCATCAGATATTCCCGGATGATGTATTCCGGATAATTGGCGCCCGATAAATAGGACAGTGGATAACCTCCCCCGAAACGTGGATTTATCTCAATGGCTTTGACCGCCTGATTGTCTTCATTGTAAAACAACTGCAAGGTTAAGCAGCCGATGGCGCCGTTTATATGGCTTAGCTTCTGTTTCAGATACTCAAACACAAAGTTTTTAACGGTAAGTCCTTTATTGATTTCGCCCCCGCGAACTTCCAGGCGCTTTCGCGGCACCAGGCATTTTAGTTTATGATCTTTCCCATAATACATATCAATGGTAAACTCATCATATTGGCTGCTGTCTATGTATTCCATAAACATCAGCTTATCATTGATCAGATGCTGGGCGGTAATTTCCATCTCGCTGGTGATGTGGAAAGTATCCACGCTCATGCTCCCGTTGTAGGGTTTGATAAACAGCGGAAACTGAAGCGCATTCTTATCATACAAAGCGGGCGTATCAATACCATTTTCTAAAAAGAAGGAACTGGTTTTGCGCTTATCCCGGCAGGTTTCTATCAGGTTGCTACTGCAAATCATCACCTTTATTCCTTCCCGCTCAAACAGTTCCTGATGATCTGCCAAATTCTGCAGGCCGGTATCAATGGTGGGAATAATAATCTTTACGTCTAAGCGCCTGGCCAGGCTAAGCAGCTCGTCAATGTATCCGCCATCGTCGTTTTTCATTACTTTAAAAGCCCCGTCTGATTCCTGACAGGCAGCCGAAAGTGAAGGATCGGCATCGGCGGTGTACAGTTTGGCCTCGGGGAAAAACCGCTTCAGCTCTTTTTTAAACATCCGCACCAGGGATACTCGTCTGCCTGCGGAGGTGATCAAAATGTTGTTCATTGTGAAGATTTAATGTGATTTGTTTTCGAGCGCAGATCAGATATTCTATTAACAAGCGTAGGTTTTATTCTTTTACGGATTCAAGGGGTAGGAGGCAATTTATTCTTCAAAAATTTCAAGCATGCGGGCATTCACCTTCTCCACATCAAAACGCTCTTCGGCCAAAGTTCGGCCATTTTTCCCGAATTCCTTAATTTTCTCAGGATGGTTGATCAGGAACTCCATTTTTTCTGCTAAAGCCGCACTGTTTTTTATCGGCACGCAAAATCCGTTTTCTTTCCCCGGAACAATGCTTACGGTCTCGCGGCAGCCAATCATATCGGTGGTAATAATCGCCCGTCCCATGGCCAGGGCCTCCAGTAGCGACCGCGGTATTCCTTCCCGATAAAACGAGGGAAGCACCACCGTGGTTGATTCCCTGATCTTTGCCTTCACATCACTTATCCATCCCAGCGGATTCACCACCCCCTCACTGGTAATTCTGTTAAACACGGCTTCATCTATCGAATCGGGCACGTCACCCTCATAGCCTCCGGCCAGGGTAAACTGCACCTGAGGATATTTCTTTTTAATGATGCAGGCCGCTTCATAGAATTCGTTCACTCCCTTCGACTTGAGCAACCTGGATACCATCAAAAAATTAATTTTTGATAAATCGGGCTCAGTAAAGTTGTAATGATTCAAATCAACACCAGAGCCGTCAACAATATAGGTACGGCTCGCTTTTGACAAAATACCTTCGTCCAACAACTCCTGATGGTCGTCTTTATTCTGAAAAATGATCTTCAGATTTCGGTTTAACCCGAAGCTCAGTGTCATCAGCTTTTTGGTAATGAAATTTGAAAGCCTGCCGGCCGAATCGGTGAAACTATAACCCAGACCGGTTAGCATACCCGTTATATTTTTTACACCGCAAAAAGTAGCCGCCACAGAACCGTAAACCACAGGCTTTAATGTATAGGAGAAGAAAATGTCTGGTTTTACTTTCTTTATAATCTTACAGATCTTAACGATATAATTCAGATCAGAAAGCACCGTAATGTTGTTGCGATCTAACCCGGTCTCAAAAATTACCACGCCCATTTCAGAAAGCTGCCGTTTAATCTCCGCATTTGTGATCAGTGGCGTAACCACAAAAACACGGTTTTGAAGCAGAAGGGCTTCAATCAGCTTGCCGCGAAAATTGATGAGCGAGCCGGCGTTGGAGCAGGAAATGATAATTTTTTTGTTAGATAGCATTCAATATTATTCCCCGTTAATTTAAGATGTGAAAGCCCGTCGCAACCTTTAAACAATTTACCTCTATGTACCCGATTCAAAAATTAAAGTTCCGGCTAAAATACTATTCCTGATAAACACGGGAGATTAATTTTTGACAAACTTATGAAGATAGCTGATCTAATTGGTGTAAACGATTAAATTCAGTTTACTCTTAATTGACTATTGATAAATTTACCCTGTGCTTTTGCTTCATCAGCAAACTAAAAATTTCCGGGTTCGATAGTGAATTTCCGGCGGTATTTATAATGGCAGGTGAGTAAATGGTCAGCTTATAGTTGATTTGATTCGAGCTGACATCTATAGGGATGTCTTTTTTAGAATTGACCCATGTTGGGTTCTCTATCTTTACAATTCCGTACATTTTTCCGATTATTTCATCAGTTGGATTGCAAGCCAATTTGAAAGCATTCGATGGCGAGCCTTCATCACGATGGTTGATAATTGAGATATCAGACTCTTTATCCTTTAAACCCAACATCCTTCGATTAACGATTTGAATACCCCGGCTGCCGTTTCTCTCAGTTACAGGATTAATGACCCGGATATTTTTCAATTCGCAATCCGGGTTGTTCGGCTCAAAATTTATTCCCGTCATTGGTTTGGTTCCGTCATTGTAACCGGCGTAAGTATTCTCTAACAGCAATCCATCCACAGAAATAATGGATATGCCATCACGTCTGTTTTTTCTGAGTTGGGCCCCGCGAATTTGTATATTATCACAACCGCGTCCATCAGACTGACCGATGTAAATACCGTCTCCCCAGCATTCAGATATGATTGGATTATAGATTTTAATATCGGATGATGCTTTTATACTAATTCCCATTCCCCATTCTCCCTCAATGCCGAGGTGCCCAGATCGATCGCCGATAATCACGGGATTATAAATAAGCACGTTTTTAGCATTTACCAAATCCAGTATAGCATACGACTTTTTTGCAGACGGCTTAAGAGTCAGGACTGAACCTTTTAAAAACGTCAGTACTTTATCGGATTTGATTTTTAATCCTGAGTCGTTAACCAGCAAAGGAAATCCCGGGAATACCAGATTTTTATGACTATCAATTGCTTCCTGCAAAAACGAAGTGTAGTCCACCGAACCATCTTTTACATAACCTCTGGGCAAGTTATCAATAAGATAATGACTGTCCTTGCTGATCCCGGAAACGCTCTGAATTTTAGTCGGATGAGTTTCGGCCAGGGAATATGAGAGGTTGTCTTTAGAGAAACCATCATCAGAAACAGAGTTTGCAGCTAAACTTTGACCGGAAAAATTGTGTGACGCGTTAACTATGCCCGACGGGCTATTTGCTTCAACCGGTGCAAGTTGACCATTAGATTGCTTACTATCAGATTTTTCAGAACGAGTTTCGCCAGCGTTGCAAAAACCAAAAACAATTGAAACCGCACTCATACATATAATTAAGCTAAACCTGACGATCATATGAACTATTGCTGATTAAAGGAAAAAAAAAGAGTGCGGCAATATTCCTGCCGCACTCTCTGTTAAAAACTATTATTCTTATTTCTTAATAATATGGAGTGCAGATAGTTTAGCATTATCTATATCTGTCCAGAAATTAAGATTCAATGTTCCGTCTGTTACACTCACTGTCTTTACAACTGTGTAAGCTTTAAAAGTCGCACCGGTTACATCATATACATCCAGATTTTCTATCACTGTCTGGCCTTCTGCTTTTACGTCGAAACGTCTTTTCCCGGAAACCTGGTGATAAATCTCTGCAAACCTGAACGTAATCTCGTATGTTCCATCGCTTACAGGCACATTGTAACTGAAATCCCCAAAACGTTCGCTCTGAAATAAAAGATCATCAGAAGTATTGCTAATGCTGCTACTTGTTTGATACACACTGCCGGCATTGAAATTTTTGTCGCTACTGTAAGTAATCCCATTGGACGCTGTGAAAGAAGAGCCCCCCGCATTTACAGCAAATATAGGCTGCGCAGAAGATTCATCAGTTGTCCCTGACGATTCTTCGGATGGGCTTATAACCTCAACCAAATCAGGCAGTATGTTAGTAACCATTAAAGATATACGGCTTGCCTGTTTCATCAACAAATCATAAGTATCCGAATACGACAATACTTTTCCGCTGATAACAGTTACCTCCGGTGAAAAAATGTTGAACTTAAAATTCGATTGGTTTGAGCTTACATCCATAGGTATATCCCGTGTGGAAGACTTAATCCAGGTGGGATTTACAAGGTCTATTTTGCCGTACATTTTACCGGTTATTTCATCTGTCGGGCTACAGGCAATTTTAAAAGCGTTTTGTGGGGAACCAATGTCTATATGGTTAACAATGGTTATATCAACAGTTTTATTGCTGGTCCCTATCATATTCCGAAGGGTGAGCTGAATGCCCCTGCTGCCATTATTCTCAGTTCGTGGATTGTTGATCCGGATATTTTTTAACTCGCACTCTGTATTATTAGGCTCAAAATTAATCCCACTCCAAGGCTTGGTTCCGTCAGAATAGCCCGCGTATATATTATCAACTAATAATCCGTCCACAGCAATTATTGTAAGTCCATCCCGCCTGTTTTTTCTCAAATATGTATCCTTAAGTAGGATATTTTTACAGTTAACGGTACGATTGGACTGACCTATATATATTCCGTCTCCCCAGCAATTGGTAATTTTCGCATTATAAATAGAAATATCACTTGAGCCGCGGATCCCAATACCCATACCGTGTTCGCCGCTGGTTCCGATATGGGTTTCCCGATCGCCGATGATGACTGGATTGTATAAGGTCACATTGCTTACACCTGAAATGTTTAAAATGTTGTAACCCTCATTTGAGGTTCCTTTCAACCGGATTTCAGAACCGTCCTGAAAGGTAATTGTTTTATTGGACCCAATATTAATCCCAGAATCGTTTACCAAAATCGGGAAACCGGGGAAAACTATATTGCTGTACTTTGAAACTGCTGCCTGAACATAGGAGGTATAGTCTCGTGATCC
>JBGTBV010000157.1:0-7645 GCA_041749185.1 Daejeonella sp.
GCGTAAATTCCCTGCCGCCGCTACCGGTCGTTTGTGCAGTAAGCAGAATATAAACATTTGCCTGAAAGCGGTCATTAACGTAATCAATAAAGGTAATTTCCCGTTTGATGTAATCTTTATCGCAATAGCTTTGACAATCTACAAAAACCCGGAGCTTATCGGTTTTTACCGACTGGGCATTTGAAACAGTACCAGCGCTAATTAGATAGCTTAGGGTAATCATTAAATAAACTGATTTCATAGTAGGATTTAGGTCTTGAAAAATACACTAATCCTATAGAGAATAAAAACTTAATTGAGGTAACAAATTTGTTTCTTATTGGAAAGGATATTAAAAAGAACCATTAATGGAAGTTTCGAACGATGGTTTATTAAACGATGCAGAAACTCACGATATCTAACAGCCGGAATAAAAGAATTTAACCTCTTCGTAGCATTTCTGCGTAGTCATCCGGCAACGGGCTGTTTTCAACTGCTTTAGCTGCTTTTTCGACATCGTATTGAAAGCGTATAAACTCAACGCGGATGCTTTCTGGATGTTTCAGCGAAGATTTTTCATCCATCTCCAATAAAACATAACAGCCCAGCGGGCTTCCGTCTTTGGGTTTGCCAACAGAACCCAAATTTACAGCATGGCGATGTTGTTGATCGTCTGATTTTATAACCCGGTGCCATGGCTGATGAGTATGTCCAAAACACATGATATGGGCATCCGACTGCTCCATAATTCGGCGTAAGCTGTTTTCTTCCCGATCTTCAAAAAGGTATTCATTTACTTTACGCGGACTGCCATGAACCAGCAGCAGGCTTATTTTTTCATCGTTAAACCGATAATCCAAACGAATATGCGCCGGGAGTGTTCGTAAATAGGCTCGTTCGCTTTCTCCAATTATCTGGTTGGTATAGGCTATGGAAACGGCGCCCATTGCTTTATCCTCATCGGTTTTATAAGCGCAACCACAATCGTTACCATTCTGGCCAATTCCCAGATCGTAATTCCCGAAAAGTGTCGGAATTTTTCTGCTTCTTATTTCGTTAATCACTTCGTTGGGCCAAATGTTGTAACCAACCAGGTCGCCAAGGCAGTAAATCGCATCTGCGTTATGGGTTTCAACGTCTTTAAAAAAGGCTTCTAAAGCCGGAAGATTTGCGTGGATATCTGAAAAGAGAGCAATTTTCATGAGGTTGTGGTGCTTAAAGATTTTTGATAATATTTGTCGCGAAGCCAAAAAGCAACTTTTACCAACAGGATGAGGGCCGGAACTTCAACCAGCGGGCCGATAACACCGGCAAACGCCTGACCCGAATTGATACCGAAAACACCGATTGCCACGGCGATAGCCAGTTCGAAATTATTGCCTGCCGCGGTAAAGGCAATAGACGCATTTTGGGCGTAATCTGCACCCAGAGCTTTTCCAAAAAAGAAACTCACTAAAAACATAATCGCAAAGTAAACAACCAGGGGCAAAGCGATTCGTACTACGTCAAACGGAATTTGGACAATCATTTCTCCCTTTAAACTAAACATCAGCAAAATAGTAAAGAGCAAAGCGAGCAGCGTTATTGGAGATATAAACGGGATAAATTTGTTATTGTACCACTCTTCGCCTTTTAGTCTGATCAGTGAATATCGGCTTAGAATTCCCGCAGCAAAAGGTAAACCCAGATAAAGCAACACCGATCGGGCGATATCGGCCATTCCAATGTTTACTGCCGCCGCTTCGAACCCAAAAACAGGCAGCAATACGCTGATAAAAAGATATGCGTAAAAACTGTACAGCAATATTTGAAAAACACTGTTTAAGGCGACAAGTCCCGCAGCATACTCACGGTTTCCTTCTGCAAGTTCATTCCATACAATAACCATCGCGATGCAGCGGGCAAGTCCAATCAAAATAAGTCCGATCATATATTCGGGTTTGTCGTGCAAAAAAAGCATCGCCAAAAAAAACATCAGCAACGGGCCAATAACCCAATTCAACACCAGCGAAGCGCTCAAAACCCGTGTATTTTTAAAAACTTCACCAATTTTCTCAAACTTAACTTTGGCCAGAGGCGGGTACATCATCAAAATAAGACCAACTGCAAGGGGAATGTTAGTGCTTCCGCTTGAATAGGTGTTGATGTAACCGGCCGATGTAGGGATAAAATAACCAATTAAAATTCCGGCAAGCATGGCCAGAAAAATCCAGAGGGTTAAATAACGGTCCAGAAAATTTAGCTTTTTTCGGGCTGCCGCCGGATTACAGTTTATTGCGCTCATTTCTATCGGTTTTTATATCGTTGTTTAGATTAGCAACAGCCCGAACCGGGGGCGCAGGCTGATGGAACTATCGCTAATTTATGGGGCTTAAGTTCGGGTGTGTCAGCGGTTCCGCAACTATCGCCGCGGCCCGAAGCTTTGCATTGCACAGAATCCGGGCGCAGGTCAACTGTGATTTCTTCGCCGTTAAACTCAATCGAATTTGGAAACATTTGCCGCGTGTCAAACCTGGAATTGCCAAACTCTATTTTTACAATACCCATCGGGTTTAGGGGCAGCAAGCGTTCTACCTGCTCAACTATTGCCAGCCCTTTCTCCACCTTCATCACTCTGGCAGTTTGGATATTTGCCGGCTCCCAAAGCTGAACGATAATTTCTGTCCAGCTATTCATCACGCCGCCGCAATCTACAGACACGATTGTCGCCTGCTTGATTTCGGTGATGTGATAATCTGCATTTACAGACTTATTTTCGTCGTAACGGAAATTTAAACCTGCATTTGAATGCCGGGTTAGCGAATCTTTAAAGTTTTGCCAGTTCATTTGAATCTGAGTTTCTATAATTTCAGGATTGGTTTATTGCAATATTACGATAGTATTCTACAAAAAAATTTAACAACAGTTGTTAAGTTCCTGATAGGAGCCCATAAAATTGTTGAGCTGCTGATGCAGCAATTTCCACGCTTTTGGATTAATACAGTAACAAATGCTTGCGCCCTCAATTGAACCCTGAATCAAACCAGCATTTCTTAATTCCTTTAAGTGCTGGGAGATTGTTGCCTGAGCCAGCCCTAATTCGCCCACAAGATTGCCGCAGATGCAGGTGTTTGATAACATTATGCGCTGCAGGATGGCAATTCTGGCGGGATGCGCCAAAGCCTTTAACAGGCTGGCAAGCCGGTTCTGATTATCTGAAAAAATATCTGTTTTAGTGATGCCCATATTGATCGCAATATTACGATATGTATTACCAATCTCCAAAAAAAAATGGAAAATAATACTGTTTGTTTGAACCACCGGCGTTGTTTATAATTTAAAGATGCAAACTGACTGCAATTTTTTACAACGGCAACTTCTAAAAGTTTTCTCCCGAATTTGGCTTATTTGAATTATCGGTTTGTAATACAAGAGCCTGATGCTGGCGCACAGCTTTTTCCAGGTGGGAGCTGTCTGATAATCTAAAAAGTCTAACAATAAGTTCGTTATACTAAATCGTGGTTTATCCTTTCCGGGGTTAAAAAAGCAGAGCAAATTTCATTATCCTATTTTAATAAGAGCGCAAGGTTTTTGTTTTTTACAGAAAAACCACTGATGGCTGCAAACAAAACTACAGGATACTTGTCATTTTTAAAACGTTATAAAGGCGCTCAGTTTACCGCGTTTGATATTTGTACCTTCATTTTTAAACTAAAAATCTATGAGAAGTTTATTAAAACTATGTTCCCTGTTTATGATCACGTTGCTTGCTACCGCTTGCACCAAAGACGACGACACCATTGAAATTCAGCCGCATGATGAAAATGCAATGATGACCATTATGCACGAGATGCAAGCCTCTATGATGACGCTAACACCCAGTAACGACCCCGATAACGATTTTGCAATGATGATGATTAAGCACCATCAGGGGGCCATTAATATGTCTGACTTGGAATTGGAAAGCGGAGATGATCCCACCATGAGGCAATTAGCGCAGGAAATTAAAGACGCTCAGATCGCCGAAATTGCTGAGTTGGAGGCATTTTTACAAGCACATGCACCACATGCCATTGTACCGGAATTCTCTATGCAGCAGATGGTTAACATGCAATTATCTGCCAAAAACGTAGATCTCCAGATTATTAACGGTGATACTGATGAAGATTTTGCTACGCTGATGATTCAGCATCACTCCAGTGCGATAGATAACTCGCGTTTAGAACTTCAGCTAGGTCAGGAGCAGGCGATGAAAACGCTTGCCACGAGCATTATCGCTGCTCAGGAAAGTGAAATAAAGCAGTTTCAGGAATGGCTTCTCGCTAATCGGTAACTGCTCTGCAGAATTGGTTACAGCAAATTGTATGTTGCGCACAGGATTTAACAAAAAAGCCGCTAAAAAAGCGGCTTTTTTTGTACGCCCAAAGGGATTCGAACCCCTGACCGACGGTTTAGAAAACCGTTGCTCTATCCAACTGAGCTATGGGCGCATCAACGGCACAAAAGTATAAAAACATCGCTAATAAGCAAATTGCGACTATCCATAATCTGGGCGATTTCTAAAATCGAATAATTTAGCTACAGCACATTTGTTGTTATTACAATTGGGTTGTTTAACATTTTATGCAGCGGACAAAGATCAGCAATATGTACCAGACGGGTTTTCTGATCATCGGTTAGCGGTCCCTCAAAGTGCATGTGTTTTTTAATAAAGGTGGTTTGCTGGTTATCGCTCTGCACTACTTCCATATTCAATTCAATTTTTACCGACTCCAGAGGCCATTTTTTACGGTCGGCGTACATTCTGAGCGTGATGGTAGTGCAACTTCCCAGACTGGCCAGCAACAGCGATTCGGGATCAATACCTTCGTTTTTGCCACCCAGATTTTCAGGTTCATCGGCAATAAGCGTGTGGCCGTTGGCTGTAATGGTTGTACGGTAATGATCTCTGCCAGTTTTTACAATTACATTTGTTCGGGTTTCTTCGTTCTTCATGCGCTCAATTTAATAAAAAAAGCCGTTTCAATAGTGTTGAAACAGCCTCCACCAATTTATTCAGCATTTTATCCCGCCAGTTCATCAATCTGATCATACATACGGGGCATATTGATAATATTGTCATTCGTTATTCCGAAAGACCAAAAGCTACCAGCTGTTTTAAATATTTTGAACAACTGGTTTGACTCGTGCAGAAGGAAAAACTCCAACCATTGGCAAAGGTTCATCTTGCCAAGTATGGCATGCGTGCCTACCCTTGAGGGCTGGTTGGCGCTGAGACGTTCTAACAGAATCGCTATCTCCTGGCGCACGCGGTATATTTCGTGCAGCAATGAGCCGGTGGTGCGGGCAGTAGTAAAACTAAATTCAGGATCATCCGCCGGGCGATACATTTCAAAAAACGGATTAATTTCGCTGGTGATGCCCTTTACACGGTTCAGAAAAATATATTGGTATCGGCACAGGTAGGAGATGATCTCATGTATGGCCCACTTGTCGGGGCTTAAGCGCCTGTAAATAGCTTCAGGCGGCAAGCCGTCAATGTAATATTTTATAATTTTGTGTTGCGATAAAAAACGCTGCAAGGACTGAGCTGGAATTTCCATGATTTTTACGGATTTTGGTTAGGTAATAACGCTAAGTTGATCGCAATGTTTGCCTTCGTAATTTAGATTGTTTTAAAAAATTCAATATTTCTTTTGAAGGAGTTTTTGCGTTTGATCAACGGCAGATCGGGAGATAAAGGGTGAAGTAAATTTATCAATAAAACATTTAATTAAACGCAGATCTATTTCAGAATTTCAGCACTCATTGCCAGCAGCAGATAGGTTGCTGTTGCATAATTTGTGGCAAGCGGCACGTTGTGAACATCGCAAATGCGAAGCAACATCTGCACGTCCGGCTCGTGCGGGTGTTTTCCGAGAGGATCACGAAAAAAGAAAATGCCCTGAATTTTCCCTTCTGCTGCCATCGCCGCAATTTGAGCGTCGCCGCCCAGGGGACCGCTTAATTTACAGGTGATGGTTAAACCCGTTTGTTGTATGCGTTTCCCGGTAGTGCCGGTGGCAACCAGGTTAAAATTCCGCAATTTTTCTATGTGGTCTATCGCAAATTGCAGGATATCGTCCTTGCGGTCATCATGTGCGATCAGCGCTATGGTTTTCATTTTTTTAAGGTACGACTTTCAAGGCCGCCGCTCGAACGTTAGGGGTTAACAAATTGTAAAACTTAAAGACTTTCATCAACGCTGTCCACCGCAGGCGGAGATGACTTCTACTTCAAATGTCAACTTTTATCGGATACGGTGTATCCACTCCTGCCTGCTGATAGAAGCAGTCCTCCTCCGCCCGCGGAGGAGGACTGCTATTTGCGGCACGGTTGAACTGATCGGTTGGAACTCAAAACATTGCAACTAATTAACGCCTTGCATCAACGCTGACCACTACAGGCGGAGGATCTCTACTTAATAGTATTTCCAAAGAAAATGTAGGCGATAAAGATGGCCGCTACAACGCCGGCGAGCTCGGCTAACAGAGCGCAGGGCAGGGCGTGCCGCGTTCTTTTAATAGAAACCGAACCGAAATAAACTGCCAGAACATAAAACGTTGTTTCTGTTGATCCCTGGATAATGCAACCCACACGGGCGGCGAAATCGTCGGCGCCACGGGCGTTCATCAGGTCAACCATCAGTCCGCGGGCACCGCTGCCGCTCAGGGGTTTCATTAAAGCTACCGGCAAAGCTTCTACAAAGTGCGTATCAACGCCAAAAAGCCCAACAAATGCGGCAATGCCGGAAACCAGATAATCCATTGTGCCGGATGCCCTAAACACGCCAACGGCCACCAGAATACCAACCAGGTAAGGGATAATTTTTACGGCTACTTCAAATCCTTCTTTGGCTCCTTCGATAAACGTTTCAAAAACGTTAACCCGCTTAACCATCGCCAAAGCGATAAATGAAACGATTATGCCAAACAGAATTACGTTGCCCGCGACCTTAGAAATAACCGCTATGTCTGCCGGCGGCAGCGTTGAAAAATAGAATAGCAGGGCAGCAATACCGAGTGTTAAGCCCCCCAGGTATAAAATGATGGTTTTTTGCAGAAGGTTTATCTTCTGATAGAGCGCCACCATTATTAAACCCACGATGGTTGAAAAAAAGGTAGCCAGCAGAATGGGGATAAACACGTCAGAGGGATCTGCGGCGCCGGCTTCCTGCCGGTAAGCCATAATGCTGATAGGCAGCAATGTGAGGCTCGACGCATTGAGCACCAAAAACATAATTTGGGCATTGGTGGCGGTATCTTTATCAGGATTTAGTTCCTGCAGTTCTTTCATCGCCTTTAATCCCACCGGTGTAGCGGCATTATCAAGGCCAAGCATGTTGGCAGAAAAATACATTAAAATAGAGCCGAAAGCCGGGTGGTTCTTCGGAATTTCGGGGAAAAGCTTGTTAAAGAAAGGACCCACGGCCCGGGCAAAAACGTTGATCATGCCACCTTTTTCGCCAATTTTCATTATACCAAGCCAAAACGCCATTAAACCGATGAGCCCCAGGGAAATCTCCGCCCCGGTCTTGGCACTATCAAACGTGCCGCTTACAATCTGCTGAAATATATCGTAATCCTGAAAGAAAATTAGTTTAAATAGGGCAACCGCAAAAGCGATCAGAAAAAAGGCAATCCAAACG
>JBGTBV010000158.1:0-7610 GCA_041749185.1 Daejeonella sp.
CTTTGCGCTAAAGGGCTTTTTAATACCGAACAAGTTTTTTGACGGGGGCATAACCGGCATCTCCTTGCTGCTGCATGAAATTTACCATTTCAACATTGCCTATGTCATCGTGCTGGCCAACATTCCTTTAATTGCGGTTAGTTACTTTGCCATGAACTCTACTTTTGCCAGCAAAACATTCATTTGCGTGTTGCTGTTGGGTTTGTGCCTGTTGTATTTTCCCTATCCAATTATTACTTCAGATAAATTGCTGATCTCCATTTTTGGCGGCTTTTTCCTGGGAATTGGCATCGGCCTCACCATGCGGGCAGGTTGCGCCCTGGATGGTGTAGAGATTCTGGCGTTGTTTACCATCAAAAAAACCAGTTTCACCATTACCGAAATTATTTTGGGTATTAACGTGCTGATTTTCGCTGTTGCTGCTTTAAAATTCGGTATGGAAACCGCCCTGTACTCAATCTTAACGTATTTTACCGCGTCTAAAACGGTAGACTATGTGGTGGAAGGAATTGAGGCCTACACGGGCGTAACCATCATTTCGGGACAGAGCGATCTGATGAAGGAACGGCTGGTAAATCAGTTAGGCCGGGGAATTACCGTTTACAAAGGCGAGCGGGGCTTCTTACCCGGGAATTTTCACCAGAGCAGCGACTGCGATATCATCTTTACCGTGGTAACGCGTTTAGAAATGCGGAAGCTCAAAAATTTGGTAGCAGAAACAGACCCCAAAGCCTTTGTGTTTGCCAATACCATAAAAGAGGCTACAGGCGGCATTCTAAGGCGGCGGGCGGCGCATTGATCCAATACCACTTCTGAAATCTCCATGCTATACGCAATTTCTAAACTGCTTTTGTACCTGCTTAATCCCACAATCTGGATTGTGGCGGGTTTTTTAACCGCAGCGCTGAGCGCCAATAAACTCATCCGGAAACGGGCGCTGATCATCAGCATCACTGCTCTTATTTTGTTAAGCAATCCTTTTTTGATCAATCGGTTTGCGCAGTACTGGGATATCCGGGGTACGCGGATGAACAGCACAGAAAAGTATAGTTGCGCCATCGTTTTAGGCGGTTTCGCTTCTGATGACGGAAACGGCGGTGGCTATTTTAACACCGCCGCCGACCGGTTTATACAGGCGCTAAGATTACAAAAGGGCCGGCAGGTAGATTATTTGTTACTCTCCGGCGGTAACAGTCAGATTATTCCGGGAAAGTTTAAAGAAAGTGTTTGGGTTCGCTTGCAGCTTTTGGCCCTGGGCGTGGCAGATAACCGGATTATTGTAGAAAGCAACTCCAGGAATACGTACGAAAACGCCCGCTTCGCCAAACTAAAACTGGAAGCGAAAAAGCTTCCGCCACCCTATCTGCTCATCACCTCGGCTTTCCACATGCGCAGGGCTTTATATACATTTAACAAAGCTGGTATTGAGGTTGTACCGTACTCTTCTAATTTTGTGGCCGGAAAGCAAAAAATCACTTTCGAAGAATTTATCCCGCAGGCCGGTGTCATCAGTTTGTGGGGTTTCTATTTGAAAGAAATAATAGGGTTTGGCATATATTATGTTAAGGGATGATGCGCCGGGCAATTGGTAAATTTTTACTTTTCAAAAAGCCCGGTGCTGGCAACGATCTGTTAAATCATCGGGCTCCAGAAAAAAATAATGTAAATTCGCAGGTTTTTATGATTTGTTCTGGCCGCGATTTCGTAAATGACCGTATCGCAATTTTAGCGAACTATTGATTAAAAAGACAATAATAAAAAGCACATGAAACAAAAATTAGTAGCCCTGCTTGCCTGTTTGATATTGTTTGCCGCCTGCCAGCCCCGTAGAAACCTGGTTTATTTTAGTGAAGGGAATGCCAATTCAACCGGTACCGTTTCACTTCCGGCAGGTGCCATGGAAATTAAAATCCAGACTGATGATGTTTTAAGGGTTACGGTAAGTACGTTAAGCCCCGAGTCAAATCTTCTGTTTAATCCGCAGGGAAGTGAATTGGGTTATAAGGTAGACCGGAACGGCAATATCGGGTTTCCGGTGGTGGGCCTCATCAAAGTAGAAGGCCTTACTTTGCAGGAGGCTCAGGTAAAAATCGCCACCGATCTGACTAAATTTGTTAAGAATCCGGTGGTAACCACTCAGTTTTTGAATTTTAAAATCACCGTAATCGGCGAGGTGAACCGGCCGAACAGTTTCTCAATAACCAATGATCGTGTAAACGTGCTGGAGGCTTTAGGCCTTGCAGGCGATATGACGATTTACGGTAAACGTGAAAATGTACTCATCATCCGGCAAAACGGCAATGAGCGCACCATGGCCCGTATCAATATGAATAACCGCAACGTGCTTAATTCGCCGTTTTTTAATTTGAAACAGAACGACATCGTTTACGTAGAACCAGATCGTGCGAAAGCAGCTACCATTAGTGCCGGTAACAGGTACATACCATTTGCCATCTCTACCATCATATCGCTGGCTGTTATCGCTTCGCGAGTCTTCTTTACCAATTAAGAAGTTCATTTTTTAATAAATATGAATACGAATCCATCTTTTCAAAAGCAATCTGAAAAGGATCAAATCATGCAAATGCTTTCTAAGTATTTGAAATACTGGTATATTTTTTTAGCGAGTATTGTGATTTGCCTTGCCCTTGCCTGGCTTTATCTTCAGACAAAAACTCCGGAATACACTGTAGAAAGTACCCTTGTTATTCAGGCCGATACCAAAGGCGAAGGTGCTCTGAAAGGCTCAGCGTTCAGCGACCTGGATATGTTTAAACAGGTGGTAACGGTTGATAATGAAATCGCGGCATTGCGTTCCCGTACGCTCTGGGAGAAAGTTCTTCGTCAGCTTCCGCTTCAGGTTAGCTATTACGTAGAAAATACATTCAAAACGGACCAGCTTTACGGCGACGACCTGCCGGTTGTTGTTGAGATAGAAAAGCTTGGCAAAATGGCCTTCCTTCAAAGTCCTACAATTACGGCAATAGACAATAATACTTTCAAGCTGGGCGATGCCGAGAGCGACGGCCGGGTTTATAAATTCGGGCAGCGCATACGCACTTCTGATTATACCATTACCGTAACCCGCGGCCCTTCGTTTGAAATTACCGGCGAGCCCGTAAGTATCGTATTTAATAATCTGGATAAAATGGCCGAGCGCTACAGCTCGGCAGCCCTCGTTATAACTCCGGTTTCTGAAGGGGCGAACACCATCAATTTAACATTGATTGATGCCATCCCCGATCGTTCAATAGATATTCTGAATAAACTCATCGAAGTTTATAACGAAGAAAATATCGCCAATAAAAATCAGCTTGCACTAAACACCATTAAGTTTATTGATAATCGCCTTAAATTTTTAGGCGAAGACTTAACGGCAACCGGCCAGGAAGTTGAAGATTTTAAACAAGCCAACCGCGTTACCAATGTAAGTTCCGATGCGGCGCAGAGTCTGCAAAATGCCGGCGAATACAACCGCCAGTTAGCGGCAATTGATATTCAGCGCAACGTGGTTTCCTCTATGGAAGCCTATGTAAATAAACCGAAAGGCCAGTACGAGATTGTTCCGGGAACTTCCGGCTTGCAGGATCCAACCTTGTCGTCATTAACATCCCGTTACAACGAACTGCAAATTGAACGGGAACGCTTGCTGCGCACCAATCAGCCCGATAATCCGCTGGTGGTAAATATTAACGAGCAGCTTGCCGGACTGAAAGGAAATATCAGCGAAAATCTGAGCAACATTAAACGGGGCCTCAACATCACCCGCCGTGGCTTGCAATCCAATTCGTCTAAGTTTGAAGCTCAGATACGTGCGGCACCCTCGGTAGACCGCGGCCTGAACGAACGCGGCCGGGACCAGAATGTGAAAGAAAACTTATACCAGTATTTGCTTCAAAAGCGGGAGGAAACCACGCTTTCTCTTTCGGCCACGACGCCTACTTCAAGGGTGGTTGACGAGCCAAACTTTAACTCCACGCCGGTAAGCCCGAAGGTATCATTTATTTACATGTGCGCCTTTCTATTGGGATTAGCTCTTCCGGCGGGTGGTATCTTCCTGAAAGATATGCTCAACACCAAGGTTCAGGATGTGAGCGATATTGAGCAGATTAGCGGGGCCATGATACTGGGCGAACTCAGTCATAAAGAAAATAAAGGTGCGCTGGTGGTGAACAAGACCAGTCGCACTACTATATCAGAGCTGTTCAGGTACATTCGTACCAACCTGAACTACATGACCGAAACCAGCGGAAATAAAGTGATGCTCATTACCTCCAGCATGAAAGGAGAGGGCAAAACCTTTTTCACCATCAATCTGGGCGCAACGCTGGCGCTTGTAGATAAAAAAGTAGTACTGCTTGAATTTGACGTGCGCAAGCCTGATCTGCTCAAAAGTTTGAATATGAGTTCCACGCTGGGTTTAACCAACTATCTGCACAACGGAACCACGCTGGATGAGATTATCGTGCCTTCGCCAACGCAGCCAAATCTTTCAGTGATCGGTTGCGGAGAAATTCCGGCAAATCCTGCTGAGTTGCTGATGAGCAGCCGGATGGATGAACTTTTCAATGATCTGCGGGAGCGGTTTGATTACATCATCATTGATACTTCACCGGTTGGCGCCGTGGCCGATGCCTTTAGCCTGGCCTCTTATGCGGATGCCAGCATTTACGTAGTCCGGCAGAATTATACAGACAAAATGCAACTGAATATCCTCAGAGACATCTTCGAAAACAAGAAACTAAAAAACCCGATGATCGTGTTAAACGACTCCAAATCAGACGGTTTTAAAGGCTACGGCTACGGCGGTTACGGTTACGGCTTCGCCGGAGAAAAAGCTTACAGTTAATCACATTCTACAATAGCACAAACAATTTATTATGACTAACAATGTTGAAAATGCCCGCATCGCCATTATTGGTCTGGGTTATGTTGGATTGCCGCTGGCGGTTGAATTCGCGAAAAAATACCCGGTAATGGGTTTTGATATATATCAGGAACGCATCAACGAACTCAACGCCGGGAAAGACCGCACGCTTGAGGTAGATGAACCTTCACTAAAAGCCGTTCTGAAAACAGAGAATTCCGGCGAAAACGGTTTGTATTGCAGCAACATCACAGAAGATTTGCGCAGTTGCAATTATTACGTGGTAACTGTTCCCACCCCCGTTGATAAAAACAACCGCCCCGATCTTACCCCTTTATACAAGGCCAGCGCCACTGTAGGCAAGGTGCTAAAAAAGGGCGACACGGTGATTTACGAATCAACGGTTTACCCCGGCGTTACCGAAGATGAGTGTGTGCCGGTGCTCGAAAAAGAATCGGGTTTAAAGTTTAACGTTGATTTTTTTGCGGGCTACTCGCCCGAGCGGATCAATCCCGGAGATAAGAACCATACCGTTGCCAAGATATTAAAGATCACCTCGGGTTCAACACCCGAAGCCGCCGAAAACGTAGATCAATTATACAATTCAGTAATTACCGCTGGTACTCACAAGGCGGCCAGCATTAAGGTTGCCGAAGCGGCAAAGGTTATTGAGAATGCTCAGCGGGATATTAACATCGCGTTTGTTAACGAACTGGCCAAAATTTTTAATCTATTGGGTATAGATACCCAGCAGGTATTGGCTGCTGCCGGCACCAAATGGAACTTCCTGAAATTTCAGCCGGGACTGGTTGGCGGGCATTGCATCGGCGTAGACCCCTATTATCTGGCGCAGAAAGCGCAGGAAATGGGCTATCATCCCGAGATTATTTTAGCCGGTCGGCGTGTTAACGACGGAATGGGCGCTTACGTGGCCGACGAGCTGGTAAAGCAAATGCTTTGGAAAGATATTCCCGTTTCGGGCAGTAAAGTGCTGGTTTTGGGCTTCACGTTTAAAGAAAACTGTCCGGATGTGCGCAACACCAAAGTGATTGACATTGTGCGCCGGCTTGAAAAATATAAGGTGGATGTAACCATTCACGATCCCTGGGCAAATGCCGCTGAGGTGAAGCATGAATACGATGTTGTGTGTATGAACGGCGAAGCCAAAGGACAGAAATACGACGCTGTTTTATTAGCGGTTGCCCACAACGAGTTTAAAGATTTCAATCTGTCTGAAGTGAGCAATGAACACACCGTGGTGTACGATATCAAATCAATGCTTCCTTTAGAAATGGTAAACGCCCGTTTGTAAGGCAGGCGTGGCCTCAAGCTCAATACCTTTCGGCTTGTAGCTACGTTTATTAGCGTACATCTGAAGTATTTTTAACAGATCAGTGAAAATAAATCACCCCCAAAATTACCCCATGTCTATTTACAATACCTCCTACCACGGAGACACCGATTTATCACAACTTTCTTTCCTGATAACCGGCGGTGCCGGCTTTATCGGTTCTAACCTTGTAGAATATCTGCTTGAATTTGGAGCCGGCAAGGTGCGGGTGCTTGATAATTTCGCAACCGGCTACCGCCACAATCTGGATCCGTTTATGGAAAATCCCGCTTTTGAATTACTCGAAGGCGATATCCGCGATCAGCAAGCCTGTAACAAGGCGGCCGCGGGCATGGATTATATTTTGCACCAGGCGGCTTTAGGCTCGGTGCCGCGTTCAATAAATGATCCCGCTACCAGCAACGAAGTAAACGTAAGCGGCTTTTTGAACATGCTGTTAGCCTGCCGCGATCAAAAGGTAAAACGCCTCATCTACGCCGCCTCTTCCTCTACCTATGGCGACAGCAAAGAATTGCCTAAAGTAGAAGACCGGATTGGGAAACCGCTTTCGCCTTATGCGGTAACCAAATATGTTAATGAATTGTATGCCGATGTGTTTTCCCGTTTGTATGATCTGGAACTGATCGGTTTACGCTACTTCAACGTCTTCGGTCAGCGGCAGGACCCTAACGGCGCTTACGCAGCCGTGATCCCGAAATTTGTTTCGCAGTTTTTGAAACATGAAAGTCCGGTAATTAACGGCGACGGGCAGTACTCCCGTGACTTCACCTATATTGATAACGTGGTGCAGATGAATATCAAATCGGCTTTGAGCCAGAACCCCGAAGCGGTGAATAAAGTTTACAATGTTGCTTACGGGCAAAAAACCACATTGAACGAATTGGTAAACAGCCTGAAAAATAACCTCGCTGCCCACGATGCAAAAATCAGCGGCGTGGAGATTACCTACGGCCCTTTGCGCAACGGTGATATTCCGCATTCGCTGGCATCAATAGACCGGGCCCGGCAGTTACTGGGTTATGATCCCCGCTTTTCCATAGACAGCGGATTGAAAGAAGCGGTTAAATATTATGCGGCGACTAGTTAGTCGCAAATCTTAACAAAATGTTGAAATGCTTTTTTTGTATTGATAAATGGGCCTGAAGCAAAAGACAATCTCTGGGCTCTTTTGGACTTTTTCCCAGCAATTTAGCAGTAAGATTGTAAGCTTCCTAATCTCTATAATCCTTGCCAGGATACTATCTCCCGCAGAGTTCGGGTTGATCGGAATGCTTGCTGTTTTTCTATCTATTGGAAATTCTTTGATGGACAGTGGTATGACATCATCTATCATCCGTACCAAAGATGCAGATGAAGAAGACTACTCTACGGTTTTTATAATTAATCTAGCGG
>JBGTBV010000159.1:0-27652 GCA_041749185.1 Daejeonella sp.
GCTATCCTTTTATTTCGAAATAACCGATCGAAACAGAAGGCAAAACTTAAAATCGAAGCCGCTTATCAGCAACTCAAATCCACCCAATCCCAACTCATCCAATCAGAAAAAATGGCTTCCCTGGGTGAACTTACTGCCGGCATTGCCCACGAGATACAGAACCCGTTAAACTTTGTCAATAACTTTTCGGAAGTAAATACTGAATTGCTCGGAGAAATGAAATTTGAAATTGACAATGGAAATTTGGATGAAGCAAAAGCTATTGCAAGCGATATCATAAATAACCAGGAAAAAATAAACCATCACGGCAAACGGGCCGATGCTATTGTAAAAGGTATGTTGCAACACTCCAGGGCAGGCAGCGGACAAAAAGAGCCAACAGACATCAACAAACTGGCCGATGAATATTTCCGTCTGGCTTATCATGGTTTAAGGGCAAAAGACAAAACATTCACTGCAACCATGAAAACTGATTTTGATAATTCACTCGGTAAAATAAATATTGTTCCGCAGGATATTGGAAGAGTATTATTGAATTTATACAACAATGCGTTTTATGTAGTTGATGAGAAAAAGAAGCAGAACCTAAACGGATACGAACCAACAGTTTCGGTATGTATTAAAAAGATTAATGGCGGGGCTGAAATACAAGTTAAAGACAACGGCAACGGTATCCCACAAAAATTATTGGATAAGATTTTTCAACCTTTCTTTACCACCAAGCCAGCCGGACAGGGAACGGGGTTGGGATTATCATTGGCCTATGACATAGTGAAAGCACATGGCGGGGAATTGAAAGTGGAAACAAAGGATAGCGGGGGAAGCGTCTTTATTATCCAGCTAACTACAAAATGAAAACAACCGGATTCTAAAATATTCTATTCGTTTTTTCTCATTGTGTTCTTTTGGTCATAAATAAACAGCTGCTTACACGCTTATTAACAGTTGCTTCACTCTTAATGAAAAATAAATGAACCAGCACCTTCAAAGCATATTAGATTTCATTCAGCAAGATCAAAGTTTATCTGCTGATGAAAAACATGCCCTGTCAAAATCGTTAAAGGAAGCGGATAAAGAATTAGAGATAACCGCATTTAAACTCGACCGCACAGAAAAGGTAAAACGGACCACCGCCACCCTGTTAGAAGAAACCATTGAAGAACTGGAGCAAAAAAGAAAGGCAATAGAAGCACAAAACCGGGAGCTTGAAGTTGAAGCCTCTTTAGAAAGAGTTCGTGCCAGAACAATGGCTATGAAGCAAACCGGTGAGTTAGCTGAAGCCGCAACTGTGCTTTATAAAGAATTACTAAGAATTGGTATCCCACACCTCACCTGCTCTTATGAATTTGTTGAAACTGATGAGAAATTTCTCGATAGCTGGATAGCCAAGCCTGATGGCTCGATAGTGCCCAATGCGGCACGAATTCCTCTCAATGAAGATTCACTCTTGATCCGTCGGAAAGAAAGTTGGATGAAAAAAGAGCCCTTACTTATAGAAGTAGCCGCTGGGAATGACCGGAAAGAACATCTCGATTATATGTCGCAGTTCGCTCCAAAGGCCGTGGTCGAGGACTTATGGCCATTGATTCCTGAGCCGATGCTTGTTTATACTGCCAATTTTTCACAAGGATTTATTATGCTCCTGGCTAAACAGCAACTGTCAAATATCGAAGAATTAATTCTGACCCGTTTTGCAAAAGTGTTTGACCAAACCTATGTTCGATTCCTTGATTTGCAAAAAGCCGAAGCACAGGCGAGAGAAGCACAAATTGAACTGGCGTTAGAGAGAGTGAGAGCAAGAACAATGGCCATGCAACACAGCGAGGAACTACAGGAAGCTGCAAACTTATTATTTCAGCAAGTGCAGGCATTAGGAATACCGGCATGGAGCTGCGGATATAATATATGGGAAAAGGAGGAGAAAGTCTGCACCGGATGGATGAGCAGCCAGGGAATATTACAGCCATCTTTCAGCATACCGTTAACAGAAAGCCCAAGCTTTGTAAGGCAATATAACTCCCGGCTAACTGGAGAGGAATTTTATGCAGAGAAAGTTGAAGGACAGGCATTAGTGGATCACTATCAGTATATGGCGACACTACCTGAATTTCAGCCGATATTAGCCAATTTCTTAAAAGCAGGCTTTACACTTCCGGCAAGTCAAATCAATCACGTCGTCAATTTTTCGAACGGCAACGTGATCTTTATTACCAGTGAGCCAGTGGCGGAAGCACATGACATATTCAAACGTTTTGCAAAAGTATTCGAACAGACCTATACTCGTTTTCTCGACCTGCAAAAAGCCGAAGCGCAGGCAAGAGAAGCAAAAATTCAACTGGCAATGGAAAGGGTTCGTGCCCGAACCATGGCCATGCAGAAAAGTGATGAATTAGCCGAAGCGGCACAACTGCTTTATCAACAATTTAGATTGCTAGGCATTGAAAGATTGACTTCAGCCTATATGTTTGTTCATGAAGAAACAAGCACACAAGATGGTTGGGCGGTTCTTGCCGACGGTTCGCTTATTCCGGAACTATTGACTTTCCCGCTCACCGGAGATTCTATTTTGGACGCACGGTACCAAAGCTGGAAGAAAATGAGGCCGATACATCATGCTATGCTTGATAAAGCAGAAAACAAAAGGCATCATAGATTTCTTGCCGGGCGTCTTGCCCCAAATATTTCACCAAAGATATTCAATCAATACCTGAACCTTAATGAACTTCATTTTTACAATGCAAATTTCTCAAAAGGTTATCTTCTTGTTATCACTACTCAAATATTCTCTGAAGAAGAAGAAAATATTTTAGCCCGTTTCGCCAAAGTTTTTGAACAGACCTATACACGTTTTCTTGATCTGCAAAAAGCAGAAGCACAGGCAAGAGAAGCACAAATAGAAGCAGCCATGGAAAAGATCAGAGGCCGGTCGTTGGCAATGAACCATTCTGATGAACTCAAAGATGTTGCTATGATTTTGTTCAAAAAATTGGATGAACTCAAAGTGGCTCATAACACCGTCGCAATCCAGTTATTCGATTTTGAAACGAAAGACTCTATTTTTTGGCCGGGAAATCTCCTTCAGGACGAACCACCCAAAGTGAGGCTGCCCTATGACGAAAAAATGATGAAAGAAGATACTTGTCACAAGGATCTTTGGAAGGCGATGTCTAAGGGTGATATGATTTTCAATAAAGTATATACTAAAGATCAAAAAGACAGATGGTTCGAATATGTTTTTGCTAATAACGATACGAACGTCATTCTTCCACATGCCAGGGAATTCATACTAAGTGCCGAAGTCCATACAGTTTGCTTCATACCGCAAAAAAATTCTGCCCTGTTTTCAGATTCGTGGGATGGAAGTTTATTTACAGAAGAGGAATTTAACGTTTTAAGACGTGCAGCCAAAGTATTTGAGCAAGCCTATATCCGTTTTCTGGATTTGCAGAAAGCCGAAGCGCAGGCAAGAGAGGCAACCATTGAAGCGGCATTAGAAAAGATAAGGAGTAAGTCTCTGTCTATGCATCACTCCGCTGAATTAAAAGATGTTATAGCCACTATGTTTGAAAAACTGAATGAACTAAACGTATTGCTTGGCACTGTTGCCATCTGGTTATTTAACAAAGCTACAATGGACTCGGTTTTTTGGGTAGGTAATAATTGGCAACAGCCTTCTATGGTTAATCTTCCTTATGATGAACAATTGATGAAAGAAGGAACTAATTATAGAGACAGCTGGCAGGCATTTCTTAGCAGTGAAAACTATATCAATAAAGAGTATAGTGTAGAACAAAAAAATAAATATTTCCGGTATGTATTTGCACACAATGACCTCGTAGCCATTCCTCCTGCAGCCAGAGAGAGGCTTATGCAGGAACAAAAATATACTGCCTGTTTACTGGTTGAAAAAAATTCAGCATTGTATTTTGATAGCTGGCAAGAATCCGTTTACGACGAAGAAAGTATTTCTGTATTAAAAAGGGTTATAAAAGTTTTTGAACAATCCTACATCCGTTTTCTCGACCTGCAAAAAGCTGAGGGGCAGGCGAGAGAAGCAAAGATTGAAGCGGCTTTAGAAAAAGTTCGCAGTCGTTCCTTAGCCATGCATAAAAGTGTGGAATTGGAGCAAGTGGTAACCGTAGTGTTAAATAAATTACTGGAGCTTGGTTTTGTTATTGATGATGGTGCAGCAGTACATTTAGAAATATTTGTCGAGGGTACAAAAGATTTTGTCCAATGGTCAGCAGACCCACTGCGGAAAGAGACTATACGTTCAAAAGTTCCCTTTACGAATCTTCCGCCATTAACCGATTTTTTTGATGCGAAAGAAAAAGGCCTCGACTTCTTTACCAAAGTTTACTCCTTCGAAGAAAAAAATGAGTGGTTTAATTACGCCTTTGAATATTCCGACTTTAAATATCTTCCTGATGATTTAAAGCAGGTGCTTTTGCAAAGCGAAAGCTATGAGCATTGGATTGCCATTGAAAAAAATTCTGCGCTTGTTGTTAACAGTGTTTCCGGAAGTCGGCTTTCAAATGTCCAGATTGAAATCTTAAAACGCTTTGCTAAAGTTTTTGAGCAAGCTTATGTTCGTTTTCTTGATTTGCAAAAAGCAGAAGCACAGGCAAAAGAAGCACAGATAGAATTAGGATTGGAAAGGGTTAGGGCAAGGGCAATGGCCATGCGAAATTCTGATGAGTTATCGGGACTGGTTGGTGTTTTATTTGAAGAGTTAGTCAAACTTAATTTAATTCTTTATCGCTGTATCATCTGGATTTTTAATCCGGATACATTAGCAGCCAGGATGTGGATGGCAAATTCGGAAGACAGGGAAAATGCAGAAAGTTATTTTATCAAAAAACTTGATCATCCCTATTATGATGCAATCTTAAAAGGCTGGAAAGAAAAAAAACCGAAATGGGTTTATGAACTTCAGGGAAAGGATAAGAGATCAATTGACAAATTACTTTTTACTGAAACTGAACTTGCAAATCTTCCTGAATCGGTGAAAGCCGGTATCTTATCTTCTAAACATACAATTGTATCTGGATCATTCAACAATTTTGGATTGATTGAAGCATCCGGCCCAGTTCAGCAATCGGAGGAGCAACTTGAAATTCTCAGTCGCTTTGGTAAAGTATTCGATCTTACTTATACCCGTTTCAATGATTTAAAACAGGCCGAAGCACAGGCAAGAGAAGCGCAAATTCAATTAGCCTTGGAGCGTGTGCGTGCCCGCACTATGGCGATGCAGAAAAGCGATGAATTGGCTGATGTAGCCACTTTGTTATTTCAACAGGTAAAGGAATTAGGTATTACAGCCTGGACAACCGGCTTTAATGTATGGAGTGATGACAATAATTACTACACAGACTATGTAACGAACCCACAGGGTGGATTTATTGAACCCTACACCATAGATGCAACACAATTTCCGGTTTTTGTTGGAGTAAGTGACGCGAAAAAAAGAAGCGATGAATTTTATGTTCAACATGTAGAGGGAGAACTGCTTAAAGAAACTTATCGGCAACTCAGCAAATTTGGCGAAAAGCAATATAAAGCGCTACTCGACACCGGATTTCAATTCCCCGTAAGGCAATTCCACCATTTTGTTTTTGGCTCTAAAGTAAGCCTGATGTTCATCACCTACGAGCCGGTGCCAGAAGCGTATGATATTTTTAAACGCTTTGGAAAAGTTTTTGAACAGACTTATACCCGTTTTCTCGACTTGAAAAAAGCCGAGGCCCATGCGGTGCAGGCACAGTTGAATTTAGCGCAAATACAAAACGAAAAGAAGCGTGCCGAAGAGGCGCTGGCAGAACTGCAACAAACTCAACAGCAATTGATACAATCAGAAAAAATGGCAAGCCTTGGAGAACTCACTGCCGGCATCGCACACGAAATTCAAAATCCCTTAAACTTCGTCAACAATTTTTCGGAAGTCAGTGCCGAAATGATGGATGAGATGAAAAAAGAATTCGTGGCCGGAAATAAAGAAGAAGGTGTTGCCCTGATATCGGATATCAAACAAAACCTCGAAAAAATCCTCCACCACGGCCAACGGGCTGATGCCATTGTAAAAAGCATGCTGCAGCATTCGCGGAGCAGCACAGGTAAAAAGGAGCCTACAAACATAAATGCTTTAGCTTATGAATATTTACGGTTGGCTTATCAAGGATTAAGGGCAAAGGATAAATCCTTCAATGCCACCATTAAAAAAGATTTTGATAAATCAATCGGTAAAATAAATGTCATCCCTCAGGATATTGGCCGGGTTATCCTTAATTTGATTACCAATGCTTTCTATGCGGTTACCGAAAAGAAGGAACAACAACCAGAAGGCTTCGAACCCACGGTATCAGTATGCACACAAAAGATGGAGGACAAAATCTTGATTTCAGTAAAAGACAACGGCAACGGCATCCCACAAAAATTATTGGATAAAATTTTTCTACCATTCTTTACTACCAAACCAACGGGTCAGGGAACAGGATTGGGATTGAGTTTGGCTTATGATATCGTAAAAGCACATGGTGGCGAGTTGAAGGTGGAGACGAAAGAAGGGGAAGGGGCCGAGTTCATTATGACGATGAATGATTAAGAATTCAGTCATGGCTCTCTATTTACAAAATCAAATAGTAATACTAATAACCTGAGTTCGATTAGTTTTTACCCCTTTAAGTTTGATGGAAAGGGTTATTTCGTTTATCTGGTGCGTTAATGATGGGAGCGGCCTCCTTTTTGGCTTTTTTGGTCAAAAAAATATAGCGGACAGCGAAACCTGTCCCGATTTTTTATCGGGATTTAAACGCCCAAATTAAAATCATCCAATTAATTATAATCGAACTCAGATTGATAAAGTATATATAAGTCAAATAGTAACACTAATTGATATTTTTCAAAAATGATTACCCCTTAATCCTTTCAACCCCTTGCCGAACAGGCTTGCAGATATTTAAAAGAATACCTTGAATGCAATAAAAGTTTTCGAACTTTTTTACCACTAAACCAACAGGGCAGGGAACTGGATTGGCGCTTTCCTTGAGTTATGATATTTTAAAAGCGCATGGGGGAGATCTTCGGGTAATAACAGAAGAAGGAGAGGGCTCCGAATTTATTGCAAGCCTGCCGCGTTGAACGTTATTCGAAAGACCGCTCATTGTATAGAAGGAAACCCGCATGAAAAAGAATCCCGTATCGCTTTTGATTATCATCATAATGGTTAAAGCTTAAGTTTACCGGCCCGGCAGGTGTATGGTAAACCAACGCCGATGTAAAGGCATAGTGGCGGTCTGAGAAAAACTTTCCAAAGCGGGTAAATTGCTTCTCGTTTACTTGAAATTCCCGCAAGGGCAGAAATATATATCCTTCCAGTCTGAAATCAATATTCTTGTAAATTCTGAAAATATTTTTCAACCCGGCGGCAGCATAAGTGTTTGCACGCAGCGTTTCCAAATAGATAGTTTTCGAATCCTGAAGCGGATTAAAGGCGGGTGTGCTTAACTGGGTAGCTTTAAAAGTGCTGAAAATGGGCTTACTGCTAACAGAGGCTTCGGCGAGGTAGCCCAAAGTATAAATTCGGTTTTTCAGCACATAATTTTCATTACTTAGTTTAATTCTGCCCCATTCCCTGTTACTTGCAAGCGGCCCCCTGGCAATAAAAAATGATTCATCCCGTAAAATATTCCCCTGCGAATACGTCTCCTTCCCGCTGTAAAAGCTCACGCCAAGATACCAGTTATTGCCATCGGTGGGATATTGTTTCCGGTTAAACGTATTCTTTTGAAAACTTAAAGAAGCCATCGCCCCATCAAACTTGTCCTGGTCTAAAATGTCTCCAAATACAAAGCTGTTGGTTGGGCTGTACTGGTTCACAAAATTAACAAAGCCGGTTTCTAATTCTACCTTCCCGTTTTTAAAAGCAGGGATACCAAGTTTTAATGCTACCAGCCGGTCTGATTGTTGGATGAAGGTGGGTTTTGCATTATCCAAAAATATCTGGCTCGTATTTACATAATTCCAGTTGTTGTAGGTAAATTCAGCTTCGGCATAAAAAGGCAATTTAGTGGGCACATCAATCCGGGCAATGCCTTGAGCCGATTCATAAAAACGACCCGTGTAAAAATTAGCTGAAAAAGTATACGAACTGGAGTGCAGGTAATTGTACTGCAACCCGAGGTAGGCGTTACTGATAGGTCGGGTGGAAACCGCCCCGCCAAAATCAACCTTGAAATTTTTTTCTGGCTGCACCTGAAGCTCAAAATTGTAAGCGTCTATTTTAGGTTGATAGCTAATTCGCGGATACACTGTTTCAAAGCTGTCATCGGCCACCAATTTGTAGTACGCCTCCTCAATGCTTTCTAAAGTAATTTCTTGTTGATCCTCAGCAAAAACACGTTCCACATACCTTTTTTTCGCGTCGTTGATGCCGGTTGCAGACACAGAGTTAAACGCGAGCGGAGGATTCTTTTTTGTGAAAGCGGTGCGCTTTCTTTTGAGCTCGGTACTTGAAACACGTCGGGAAACCGATTTTTTTATATTCGCCATGTCGGCTATCGTCGCGTCATAACCCTGCTTTATTAATTCCTCAACGGGACTGAAATTGGTTATTGAAAAATCTTTAAGATCGGGCTGAATATACGTTCCGTTTTTGCCGATGGAGGTTGAATCTGTTTTTGAAAGAAAAAGGTAGATCAAAAAACGGTTCATCAATTTTTCATCATTGTCCTTTGGATATTCATTATATATTTTGGAAGACACGTTGGCGCCGATGATGTAATCGGGTTTAAATTCTGATTTCATTACGTCAACCGGAAAGTTATTGTACAATCCGCCGTCGAAAACGTACTTGCCGTCTACCTTAACCGGCCGGTAAACGAGCGGTACGGTAAACGTTCCGCGAACCGCTTCTACCAGACTGCCGTGGTTAACCGGGATCATTTCCTGCGAAAAAACATCAGAAACAATTACACGCAGGGGCACAAAAAGATTGTCAAAATTATCTCTGGCGTTAGCTGATGCCTGTCCGAGCAGTTTTAAGAGCGCAAAGTTTAACGGAATGTCATTTACTAAGTTGGACCGAATGCTGGATCGAAAGCCGCTATCAATCTTTAACTTGGCAGTAACAAACGACGGGTTAACTGGTTTTTTTCTGAAAAAGAAATGATAATCGCTTTCAAACCGACCGCTAACCCAGTCTTGAAAGTCGGTGCTGAGGGCAATGTATTCCATTTCGGCCGGCGAATATCCGGCGGCGTACATTGCGCCAACAACTCCGCCCATTGAGGTTCCGGTGATGTAGTCAATTGGTATATCATTTTCTTCGAGCGCCTTTAAAACACCAATATGCGCAATTCCCTTGGCGCCGCCGCCGCTCAGCACCAATCCTACCTGTTGCGCAGGAGCCGAAAAACCGAAAAACAATAGCAGTAGTATTAAAAATTCTTGTCTCATGTGCCCAAAACCCCCGCCTAAAAATAGTTGTTTTAAACCAAGATTTAAGATGATCATAAAACGGATCGCGAGGCTTCGCAACAAAAAATCCGCCGGTGGGGGCGGATTGATTTCATTTTACGGGAACGACTTAGTTGGCCGCTTCCTGATATTTTAAACCCTCAAGGGAAATAACGTACTCCTGTGTTGAACTATTGTACGCAATACGATAAGATTGCGGATAATAACCAGCCTTTTGAAACTGTGCAGGTTGCTTAACCGGAGCGGAGAAATCTGGTTTGGTCAGCAGAAAAGCTCTGGTGAACATCGGTTCTCCAAAAGTCATTTTGCCCTGGTAAAAACCGTAGATGTAGGTGCTGGTGAATGGGAATCCATTAAATTCTCCGGAGGTTACATCCACATAATGAACACCCATATTGGGTACTGCAACTACGCCCGAAACATAATTCTGCGGAATGAAGCGGGGTTCAACTACAATCGGGTCGGGGCCAGGAACCACCGCAGCCTGTTGTTGGCGGGTGACCATGTAAAAATGCAGATCAAAATGCGGTAATGTGTAAATCGGGTCGGGCTCGTGCCCGGCGGGATTCCAGCCGAAATCAATATGATCAATACCTACACCCTGGCCTTCTGCGGGAAGCTGCAACACGGCCTCCGGAATATTTTTTGCCGGATCTGAAGGTAGATTTTTCAGTATTTTTTCGTGAAATCTTATGCCAATTTTAATCGGTTTCTGGTTTCCGTCCAGCGTGACGAAAGATTGCAGAGTTCCATCGCAAAATTTGACATTCTCGCCCGGATACGTAGTTTCTGCCACTTTCGTTACTTCCGGTTCAGCAAGCGATGTTTCATTTTCGCATCCCGCAGAAATGCATGTAGCCAAAAGGCCAAATCCAATAATTAATGGTTTTAGGGTTTTCATATTAGAGAATTTAGGGTGAATTGCTTTTTCAGGGAACGGCAAGATTGGCACGCAGGGACCGGGCAGGTAAAGTTGCACCAGAAAGTGGTACAACCTGTATAAAGATAATAACTTCTAATAATTACTTATATAATTTTGTAATTTTTTAGAATAAATTTTACCGTGAGTGAAGAAAGAAGGGGGAGGGTTGGTACTACTCGATCGTGGAATCATACACCATGGCGTAGAAGTCAAACTTGCTTTTGGTGTTGTGTAAGGGTAAGGATATAATCAGATCGCGATCATAACGTTTGCAGATACTCAGGAGATCTTCAACAGAATTTATTTCAACAGTTTTTTTCTGGATCTTATCATTGGCGTGGCTTAGTTCAACTTTCATAATGTTATATTTTAATGCCCGGATCACTGTGGACCCGGGCTTAATTTATTCTTAAATATACTTAACGCTTCTGTTAACAAATTCGGTCAGTTCGGCACCATTTAACATGCCCTGAGAGAGCAAGGCAAGATCAAACGCTTGTTTAGCAAGATCGTTTTGTTCAACGGTATCACCGGTTTGCAAAATACGGCTAATCAGCTTATGATTGCCGTTTACGGCTACTTTATAGTTATCAGGCATACTGCCGTAAAAGCTCATTCCGCCACCCATTTGTGACATATCTTTCATCCGGCGCATAAATTCATCCATGGTTACGATTACGGGCAACTCATCGGGATGCAGACTTTCAATTTCAACCTGCATACCCGGACGTGAAACCGCTTTTTCAAAAATGGATTTTATTTTTTCGGTGTCTTCGGCAGTTAATACATTTTCCGTTGTTTTCTCTTTTGAGATCAGCTTAGAGGCCACATCGGCATCAACACGCTTCAGATTGGTTTTGTCAAGTTTCTGCTCTAACTGGCTTATAAAATGGGTATCAATCGGCGAGTTCATTAACAGTACATCGTAGTGCTGCTTATTGGCCGACTGGATAAAAGCATCCTGTTGGTCAGGATTAGTTGCATACAGGTATACAGTTGTTCCGTCTTTATCAGTTTGCTGTGGTTGTACCTTTGCCTTGTATTCCTCCAGAGTAAAATACTCTGATTTGGAGTTGGCAAGCAGCGCAAAATCTTTCGCTTTTTCGTAAAACTTTTCCTCGCTGATCATTCCGTATTTCACAAACAACCCAATGTCTGTCCATTTATTTTCAAAAGATTTACGATCATTTTTGAAAAGCTCGGCCAGTTTATCAGCTACCTTTTTGGTGATATAGCTGTTTATTTTCTTCACGTGGCTATCGGCCTGTAAAAAACTCCGGGAAACGTTCAAGGGAATATCCGGAGAATCAATAACTCCATGCAAAAGCATCAAAAATTCGGGCACAACGTCTTTAACTTCATCAGTAATAAATACCTGCCGGGAGAACAATTTGATTTTGTTTTTCTGAACCTCGAAGTCGTTTTTGAGCTTGGGGAAGTAAAGAACGCCCGTGAGGTTGAACGGGTAATCTACGTTTAAATGAATCCAGAACAGGGGATCTTCTGAGAACGGATAAAGTTCTTTGTAAAAATTGAGATAGTCTTCATCGGTCAATTCAGACGGCGGTTTAGTCCAAATAGGTGTGGTATTATTGATTATATTATCAATCTCGACTGATTTATACTGCGGTTTTCCGTCTTTATCCTCGCCATCCGGTTCGCTTTCGTTCCGGGTTCCGAATTTAATGGGGACAGGCAAAAACTTTCCGTACTTATCAAGTATCCCCTGTAAACGCTGCTGGTTGAGAAACTCTTCAGAATCTTTATTAATATGAAGGGTAATTTCTGTACCGCGTTCGGTCCGGGACCCGGGCGTTATTTCAAATTCGGTGCTTCCATCGCATATCCAGCGGGCAGCTTCGGCACCTTCCTGGTAAGATAGCGTTTGAATTTCTACCTGATCTGCCACCATAAAGGCGGAGTAAAATCCCATACCAAATTTGCCTATTATTTCATTTGCGTCCTTGGAATCCTTAAATTTTTCAACAAATTCTTCCGCTCCAGAAAAAGCGATTTGGTTGATATATTTTTTAATCTCATCGGCAGTCATGCCCAAACCACGGTCGGAGATGGTGAGTGTTTTAGCGGCTTCATCAAACGAAACTTCTACTTTTAATTCACCGAGTTCTCCGCTATACTGCCCGATAGATGCAAGCCGCTTTATTTTTTGGGTGGCATCTACGGCGTTAGAAACTAATTCCCGGAGAAAAATTTCATGGTCTGAGTATAAAAACTTCTTAATTATCGGAAAGATGTTTTCCGTATGGATGGATATGGTTCCTTTTTCCTGCATGATTTTTTGAATAGCTAAATTAATTGTGCAGGTTATGACAAGAGCTATTCCAAAGAAGGCTTTGCTGTCAATTTGACATCAGAGTTGGTTGGCCGGACAATTAAAAATCTCAGGCCGTTCTAAGGTGAACGGTGAATGGCTCTGCGGACGAGGACTGGTTGTGTTTAATCAGGAAAAGGCTGCTGAAAAATTCGTCTTCTTCCTGCAAACATGCTGCAATAGCCCGGCTTACAGGTTGACATGCAAAAAACTCTACAGTCTTTGCGAGTTGGTTGTAGATATAACTTCGAAAAATACTAATTTCCAGCAATGTTTCAACGAGCTCCTGATAGTTTTCACTCTGGTTTTTGGCTTTGGCGTTGTAAATAATGCGCACCGCATTTCCAATGAGTATTTTCACTTTTTGGCAAACTGCGCCGTTACAGCTAACCCCCGCCTCTTTGGATATTTTCTCCATTCGGGCCATGCGGTCATTTAAAACCCATTGATGATTGTTTATCAATTGCCAAAAATCATTTTTGGGCAGTTTGTTCAACAATCCGGGAATTCGGCGTACACAATACTTCTCAGCAGAATAAATGCTGCGGAGGTTTGAAATAAAGTCCGGGCCAACCGGATAGGCGGATACTGCGGGAGGGGAGGCGGGTGATAACTTCATCTGAACGATGTTTAAACTAATTTAATAATTTTTGCGGTTTCCACTAAATTCTCTTTTGGGGGCAACTTTATTAGTAAATGCAATTTATGTGCCCTCCAATCGCAGTTTCTTGAAACATCTCAAAACCTCTCCCCCGAATTTGATATCTAAATCTTTCAATTCCGTTTTCAGGATTTTTTTGAGGCAGGTCGCCGGCTGATAAATCTTTGCTTCGAGGATCGTTGGAGGTAATTTTTCGCCTTTTTATGCTGAAATTAATTATTAAATTAATGTAATCTAAAACTCGATACTTTCACACATAACTATCAAAAAAGCTTATGCTTCTTCACTAACTATTGATTCTAGTACGCGTTTCATTTCGGGAAGTATTGAGTCTACAATTGGTTCCCGTGCACCGGGCGGTTTAACTATCAATCCTGCTACAGGTTTAATCTCTGGCAAAGCAAACATCCGGCTCCCAGATGCTCAACTTGAAAAAGGTGTGGAAACGGTTAATTTTGATTTGCGTCCGCTTGATCTTGCGTCTGGAGTTTATTATTTAGTTATCACGAATACTTTAAATGAAAGGAAATCAGCAAAATTATCATTGAGTAATTGTAGATGTTTATTGCGTGGCTTAATTGTTGGCATAGACCTTGTTTAAGGCAGTTTGGATTTAGATATCCAATAAAAAACAACATGAAAAGAACCACAAAATTACTTGCATCGGCAGTAGCTGCTGTTGCAATAGTGATAGGAGCAAACAACGCAAATGCGCAAACTACCAGTCAGGATGGCGACTCGAAGGCATTGCGTTTAGGAGTTGGCATTAGTGCTGGCTTGCCAACCAACGATGATTATAACATCGCCCTTGGCGGAGATTTGCGCCTGCAAAAAGACTTCTTTAGTAACATTTCGGGAACGCTTTCAGCGGGTTACACTAATTTCTCGGTAGCTGACGATGCTAAGACTGCTTTGGGTTTTAACAGCAGAGGGTATATTCCTGTAAAAGCGGGTATCAAAATATTCCCAACCGAACGCTTTTACATTTCGGGCGAAGTGGGAGCCGGTTTCGGAACTGATAAAGGTCAGGGTACTGCCTTGGTATACGCACCCGGAATTGGCGTTGGAACGAATACGGGTATTGACCTTGGTTTGCGGTATGAAGGTTTTGCGCAAAACGGAAATAATTTGGCTATGGTGGCCCTGCGTGTGGCTTATGGCTTTACTTTGAGCAAATAGCGTTTAGCTTTAATTGTAAAAGTCCTGTCGTAAACCGGCAGGACTTTTTGCTTTTATGGCATCCTTCCAAATAAAAAGGCGATATTTGGCTCATAATTTATAATCATGAAACAACTTAAGTTTTTAATGGCTTTAAGCCTTTCATCGGCGCTTTTTATTAGCTGCAACCAGAATAATAATGCTGGAAAATCAAGCGAACAAGCTGAAAATTCAACAGAATCAGGATCTGCCGTAGTTTTAGTAAACAATGAAATTAACGCGGCGTACGCGGACTACAGTTCGCTCAAAAATGCGCTTGTTGAGAGTGACAGCGAAGCGGTAAAAAAATCTGCATCCGCTTTAAGCGAATCTTTAAGTAAAATTGAGGGATGCCAAACTACGGCCGATGTGGCCGGGAGGATTGCATCGACTACAGATATTAAAGAGCAGAGGAAAGAATTTACCACGGTAAGTTCAGACTTAATTGCGTTGCTAAAAACCGCCGAAGTGAAGGAAGGAACTATGTTTGTACAGTTCTGCCCCATGGCCAATGCTGGTGAAGGCGCTTACTGGATGGCATCAAATAGTGAAATTAAAAACCCTTATTATGGAGAAGAGATGTTAAACTGCGGCGAGGTGACCGAAACGATTAACAAAAAATAAGCGTTGCTTAAAAAGTAGCGGGATAGTGCTGAAACAGCAATTTCACCGAATGATGATTTAATTAAGTTTGCTTCCAAATAGAAAAGTATGTCAGAAACAGCAACGATAAATTTAGGCGACAACGCTTATGAACTGCCCATTGTTACCGGGACAGAAGATGAAAAGGCGATTGATATTTCTAAACTCCGCGATCAGAGCGGATTTATAACTCTTGATTCGGGGTACAAAAACACTGGCGCAACAAAAAGTGCCATCACGTTTTTAGATGGTGAAGAAGGGATTTTAAAATACCGCGGATATCCTATCGAGCAACTTGCTGAGAAATCTTCATTTCTGGAAGTTACCTTCCTGCTTGTTTATGGCGATTTGCCTAATCAAACCCAGTTAGATACCTTCCAGGCCGATATTTCCAGGCATACGCTCATCCATGAAGACATGAAGAAATTTTTCGATGGTTTCCCATCGAAGAGCCATCCGATGGGTCAGCTTTCATCGCTCGTGGTTTCTTTGTCATCATTTTATCCCGAGAGTCTAAACCCGAAGCAAACCGCCGAAGAAGAGAATTTAACCATTATCAAATTGCTGGCTAAAATGGCCACGGTAGTTTCATGGATTTATAAAAAATCAATCGGCCACCCGATCATTTACCCGCAAAACCGCTTTGATTACGTTACCAATTTCATGAACATGACGTTTGGCCAGCGCACCGAAGAAATAGAAATTGATCCGGTTGTGGTTAAGGCGATGAACACGTTGTTAATATTGCATGCTGATCATGAGCAGAATTGCTCAACATCAACTGTGCGCATGGTTGGTTCGTCTGGTTGTAATCTTTATGCATCCATTGCCGCGGGCATATCTGCGCTTTGGGGGCCGCTGCACGGCGGAGCCAACCAGGCCGTGATAGAAATGCTCGAGAAAATTAAGGCTGACGGAGGAGATACCGACAAATGGATTAAAAAGGCGAAGGATAAAGACGATGGTTTCCGCCTAATGGGATTTGGTCACCGGGTTTATAAAAACTTTGACCCGAGGGCTAAAATCATCAAAAAAGCCTGCGATGACGTGTTGGATAAGTTGGGGATTGATGACCCGATTTTGGATATCGCCAAAAAGCTGGAGGCCGCGGCCTTAGAAGATTCTTACTTCGTTGAACGTAAGTTATACCCCAATGTAGATTTCTATTCAGGAATTATTTACCGGGCTTTGGGTTTCCCTACAGATATGTTTACCGTTTTATTCGCTTTAGGCCGGTTGCCCGGATGGATTGCGCAATGGAAAGAAATGCGGGAAAACAAGGAGCCCATTGGCCGGCCCCGACAGGTATATGTGGGAGAAGTAACCAGGGAATTTATAGAAGTATCTAAGAGATAGTCGAAATAATGCCTCCCGCACTGCTTAAAACGGTGCGGGTTTTTTTATGATTTTACATCAATATCCCCGCAAGGGTGGCCGATAGATAGGAGGCTAGCGTACCGCAAATTAGCGCTTTTACACCCAATTTCGCAAGGTCAGAACGCCGCTCGGGGGCGAGCTCGCCGATACCACCCACCTGGATAGCGATGGAGCTGAAATTGGCAAATCCGCAAAGGGCAAAGCTGGTTATCAATAATGTTTTTGGATCTAACGTGTCTTTAATTTTTACAAGGTCCAGATAAGCAACAAATTCATTAATAACCATTTTAGTTCCCATTAATGAACCGGCTACCTGAATATCTTTAAACGGTACACCCATCGCATAAGCGAAAATAGAAAACAGCGAACCCAGAATTTGGTTCAGGCTTAAAGTTTGGAGGTTTATGCCGATAAAAGAAAGGGAAAGGCCCAGGCTGTCTAAACCGAAACCGATCTTGCCCAACACATAATCTATTAAAGCGATAATTGCGATAAAGCCAATGAGCATGGCAATTACATTTAAGCCAACTTTCAAACCGTCACTGGCGCCATGAGAAATCGCGTCGACCAGATTGGAATCTGTTTTTTTAATTTCCAGAGATACTTTGCCCTTGGTTTCAGATATTTCGGTTTCTGGCCAAACTATTTTTGAGATAACCAATGCGCCGGGAGCGGCCATTATACTGGCCGCAATCAAATATTCGGCAGGTACGCCAAGGGCGATGTAAACGGCCATTACTCCGCCCGCGATACAAGCCATACTCCCTGCCATAGATGCCAGCAGTTCAGACATAGTCATGCCCTTGAGATAAGGTTTGATCATAATTTGCGCCTCTACCTGGCCAACAAATGCACTGGCCACATTTGACAGTGCTTCGGAGCCCGAAACCTTCATCAGCTTGTATACAATAAACGCAAAGAATTTTACGATTCGCTGCATAATGCCCAGGTAATAGGCTACGCTCACCAGCACCGCTACAAAAATAATGGTAGGTATGATGCTGAAAAAGAATACGAAATCATTTCCCGTACCGAAAGCCTTGATCATGTACTCGCGATTTACAAGCGGCCCGAACACAAAGGTTGCACCCGCCTGCGAAAAGTTTAAAACCTTGGTAACCGCAGCTCCTAAATAAAAAAACAAGGTTTTACCTATGGGAGTTTTTAGAATAAAAATTGCCAGTACAATCTGTACCGCCAGCCCGGAGAGTACAACCCGGTAATTTATTGCCTTGCGGTTGTTGGATAATAAAAATGCGATAGCGAAAATAAGAACGATGCCAATAAGGCCGGTAAATCTCTCCATAGAAGGTTTATACAGAATTAAGCTCGAAATTTATAAATAAGATTGGGATTACAGGTGGTTTAAATACTTTAAGCTGAAATTCTGTTCACGTTCATTATGGGAAACTAAGAGGATTTCCGTCTGGAAATTTCGTCGCGGATGCGGGCAGCCCGTTCGTAAGCTTCTTCCGATAATGCTTCCTGAAGTTTCGTTTTGAGCTCGTCGTCAGAAAATGAACTGTAATTGGTGGAGGTGGAGGCTACTTTTTCCTCAGTTGTTGCTTCCATGTTTTCTAAAAACACAAAATCATTTCCTTCGATAACAATACCGGCAGAGGCCAAAATAAACTCGTACGTATAAATGGGGCATTCAAATCTTACAGCCAGCGCAATTGAATCAGACGTGCGGGCGTCTATCTCCACATTCTTTTTACCATCATTGCATAACAGCTTGGCGTAAAATATACCATCTACCAAATTGTAAATTATTACTTCCTGAATATTTACATGGTAGGCCTGGGCAAATGATTTAAAAAGGTCATGTGTTAGCGGCCTGCTGGGGGTCATTTTTTCTATCTCAATTGCTATCGCCTGGGCTTCGAAACCGCCAATAATGATAGGCAAACGCCTTCTTCCGCTAACCTCTCCTAAAACTAAAGCATACGCTCCCGATTGTGTTTGACTGTAAGATAAACCTACTATGTCTAATTTAATCTTTTTCATTCAGTCAGCTTTGGGTTTTCGGGTAGTAAACCTGTACTATTAATCAGAAAGTTTGCGTGTTTCCCTCACGGATGTTCACAAAATTTATTTGCGATTTTTATCGCTGGCTTCGCAAGCCTTAACTACTTACAATCGGCTAAGCCTGATTTTTATATGCTCGAATGGCTTCAGTCAGTTTGGGAACTATCTCAAAAGCGTCGCCAACAATACCATAATCAGCAACTTTGAAAAACGGCGCCTCGGGATCTTTATTGATCACCACGATTGTTTTCGAAGAGCTCACACCTGCCAGGTGTTGTATTGCGCCGGAAATGCCAATGGCTACATACAAATTAGGGCTTACAGCAATGCCCGTTTGACCAACATGCTCTTCGTGCGGGCGCCAACCTGCATCCGAAACCGGTTTTGAGCAAGCCGTAGCGGCACCGAGCACATCGGCAAGTTCTTCAATCATTGCCCAATTTTCGGGGCCTTTCATTCCGCGGCCAGCAGATACAACCCGTTCGGCCTCGGGTAAAGAAACTTTGTCTGTTGCCCGAACAATGTCCTGAACCATTGTTTTAAAATCAGATTCGGTCGCCTGGGGTTCAAAGTTTTCGATCGAAGCGCTTCCGCCGCTTTCTGTGAGCGGGTAGGAATTGGGGTTGAGCGCAATAACTTTTCGCTGAGATGTTAGCGCTACATGGGCAAATGCCTTGCCCGAAAAGGCAGTTTTTTTAACGCTGAATTTTCCGTCGGCAATTTCCGGTAAATCAACCGCACTATCAGCCAAACCAGCTTGTAATTTCACTGCAACACGGGGGGCCAGGCCTTTGCCGGTAAAAGAATTAGCCAAAACTACCACCTCGGCATCTTCGCTCTTTGCAGCTTCGGCAATAACAGACGCGTAGGCCTGATTTACAAAGGTTCTTAATTTATCGTTAGATACATTCAATACTTTTGAGGCTCCGTATTTTCCCAGGTTAGCAAGTGTTTCCTGCGTTACATCGCCTATTGAAATCGCCGTAAGGCTGGTATTTAATTTCTCTGAAATGGCTTTGGCGTAAGAAACCACTTCGTAGATTGATTTTTTAAACTTGCCTTCCGTATTTTCAACATATACTAAAACTGACATAATATTTGTGCTTCTGAAATTGAAATTAGATAACTTTTGCTTCGCTGTGTAATAAATTCACCAGCTTTTCGGTTTGGCCGGCATCAATCATAGTGACGGCGCCACGCGGGGCGGGGCTTTCAAAGCTTTTAAATTCAGAAACTTGCTCAATTTCTGTTGCTTCGATAACCTGCAAGGGCTTGGTTCGGGCAGACATAATGCCCCGCATATTCGGAATTTTTGGCTCAGCTACTCCTTCGGCGCAACTTGCCACAATCGGGAGATTTACTTTCAATACCTCTTTTCCGCCCTCTATTTCCCGTTCTACGGTGGCAACCTGATCTTCTAAAGCAAGCTTTTTGATGATGGAAATGGAGGGGATATTTAAAAACTCGCCAATCATTGCAGCTACCTGAGAGCCGTTATAATCTATAGATTCCCTGCCGGTTAAAATCAAGTCAAAATTATTTTGTTTTGCGTATCCGGCAATTTGAAAGGCTACAAAGTAGGCGTCACGCGGAGCAGCATTAATACGCACGGCATCATCTGCGCCAATAGCCAGGGCTTTTCTGATGGTTGGTTCTGAGCCCGTTTCGCCAACATTAATTACGGTTACGGTTCCTTTGCCACCCTCGCAAATTTCAATGGCCCGGGCCAGTGCAATCTCGTCATACGGGTTTAGGATATACTGTACACCAGCGGTGTTAAATTGGGTATTCTGATCGGTAAAAGTTATTTTTGTGGTGGTGTCGGGTACATTACTAACGCAAACTAATATCTTCATAGAAATTCTGTTTTTGCAAATCTACTTAAAAAAGCCAAAATTACATGTCTAAAAACCGATTACAAAAGCTTCTGGATTTCTTTGAATCTGAGCCGAATGACGCTTTTTTAAAATACGCCCTGGCCACAGAATATCTGAATGCCGATATGCCGGTTAAAGCACTTGAGTTTTACGAAGATTTGATTTTACACCACCCGGATTATGTGGGCACCTATTATCATCTCGGGAAATTATATGAAGCGCTCAATCGAAATGAGGATGCTGTTAAAACCTACCAAACGGGTATGCTGGCGGCCAGAAAGGCGAATGATAACCATGCCTTTTCTGAACTCCAGACCGTTTACAATGCTGCTGCGGGTTTAAATTACGAGGACGATTAGTTTGTTTCTGTGCTAAAAAAACGCCAACTTATTTTTTTGCGGGATGTAACCTGGTATACCTTCACGGCTTTTGGTGGGGCGCAGGCGCATATCGGGATGATGCTTGACACCTTTGTGCGCAAGCGCAAGTACATTACCGAAGAAGAATTAATGGAGTTAAATGCGTTAACTCAGGTTTTGCCCGGTCCGGCATCAACCCAAACGCTAATCGGCGTGGCCTATAAGGTTGGCGGCTTGCCGCTTTCGCTGATTACCTTTCTGATATGGGTGCTGCCATCTTCAACATTTATGGGGCTTGCCGCTATCAGCTATTCAGTATTGGGGCAAAAGGAAAGGTTTGAGACCGTACTCAGCTTTATTCAGCCTGCGGCGGTAGGCATTGTTGCTTCGGCCGCTTTTCTCCTGTCCAAATCCATACTGAAAACCCCGGTTACTATTTGGTTGGCTCTCTCATCGCTTGTGGCAACGCTTATTTTACGCAACGCTTACGTGTTTCCAATCCTCATATTGTTGGGCGGCATTATTTCATCTGCTTTAGATACGCCATTAAATGAAAGCCGCCTGCGATCCAGGCTTTTTTCAAAAGTCAACCCCAGAAAAATCAGCTATTTTATTGGCATTCTGTTGGTTTTCGCCATGCTCGGTGCAATTATTAACCGAACTTCTCCATTCAGCTTGCCCATTCGTTTATTTGAGAATTTTTACCGTAATGGGATTTTAATATTTGGAGGAGGACAGGTGTTGGTGCCCTATATGTTTACCGAATTTGTTGAAATGAAAGCTTATGTCACATCAGAGCAGTTCCTTTCGGGATTTGCTCTGCAGCAGGCTATCCCCGGCCCTACGTTTTCTTTCACCTCTTTCTTAGGGGGTATTACCCTTAAAAATTCGGGTTATGGCATAGCAGGGCAAATGCTCGGAAGTTTGGTGGCAGTGCTGGGCATTAACCTGCCGGGATTGATCCTTATCCTGTTTATTGTGCCGTTTTGGAACGATCTGAAAAAGATTTCCAGAATTAAAAACTCGCTGACGGGCATCAATGCGGTTTCTGTTGGGTTTATCATCGCCGCTGTGGTGTTTTTGCTCCAACCGGTTGGCTTAAGCATCATGTCTGTTTCTGTAATCGTTCTCACTTTTCTGATTATCACCTATACAAAAATCCCGGCACCATTTCTCATTTTGGCAGGCGTATTACTGGGATTGATTATTTGATTTTTTGGATCAGAACGGCGGCTCATCATCCATATCATCCATCCGGGATGGGCGGATAATATATTCCCCGGGTTTCTCAAAATTCTGCGAAGGACTAATTCCTGCAAAGGGATCTGAACTGCTAAAAGAAGAAGGGCCGGAGAAATCTTCTTCCAGATCGGTAAACTTCACAAATTTGCCCACAAACCGCAGCGGTACCGAGCCCGTTTCACCATTTCGATGTTTAGCGATAATTACTTCGCCAATGCCAACTGTTGATTTTCCGTTCTCGTCTTCAGTTAATCCGTAATATTCAGGCCGGTATAAAAAAAGAACCATGTCTGCATCCTGCTCAATGGATCCCGATTCACGCAGATCAGAAAGCATTGGTTTTTTTTGAGCGCCCGGACGGGTTTCAACAGCACGGCTTAATTGCGACAATGCAATTACAGGCACGTTCAGCTCTTTTGCTACTGATTTTAATGCCCTGGAAATACTGCCAATCTCCTGTTCACGGTTGCCGCCCTTGCCGTCGCCTTTGCCGTGCATTAATTGCAGATAATCCACAATAATCATTTGAATATCGTACTGCGCTTTCAACCGGCGGCACTTGGCCCTGAACTCGAAAATATTCAGCGCAGGCGTATCGTCAATAAATAAAGGTGCTTCGGTTAATTTGCCAATTTTTGAATGCAGTTGTTGCCATTCCCATTCGGCAAGATGACCTTTACGTATTTTTTCCTGCTCAATTTCGGCTTCGCCGGAAATTAACCGGTTAACCAACTGCACAGATGACATTTCGAGCGAAAACACAACTACCGGCTTATTAAACTGCACCGCCGCATTGCGGGCGCAACTTAGCACGAATGCCGTTTTACCCATAGCCGGGCGGGCCGCTATAATCACCAGATCAGACGGTTGCCAGCCAGAAGTAATCCGGTCCAGAGCGGTAAAACCGGAAGCCACTCCTGTAAGGCCGTCAACCCGGTCCTTAATTTTTTCGAGATTATCCAAAGATTCGCGAATGATATCATCCATCTTTCTGGAATCACGGCGCAGGTTGTTTTGAGCAATATCGAACAGGTTTTTCTCGGCGGTATCCAGCAGGTCGAAGATATCGGTAGTGTCTTCGTACGCGTTACTGATGATCTCCGTAGAAATTCGGATGAGTTCACGCTGAATAAATTTTTGAGAAATGATGCGGGCATGGTATTCAATGTTCGCGGCCGAGGCCACCCGGTTGGTGAGCTCGGTTATGTAGTATGCACCTCCAATCATTTCAAGGTCGCCTTGCTGCCGCAACTGTGCTGTAACGGTTAATATATCAACCGGCGATGATTTTTGAAAAAGGGTGTGGATGGCCTCGAAGATTTTTTGGTGGCTGTCTTTGTAAAATACCGCCGGGTTTAAAATATCAATTACAGCAGATAGCGCATCTTTTTCCAGCATCAAAGCACCTAATACCGCCTCTTCCAGATCAAGTGCCTGCGGAGGTAGTTTTCCCAGGCCGCTAACTACGCCACTTAACCGGTTTCGTCTGTCGGTTTTTGACGTGGACGCGATGCGGTTAAAGTCTGGAGTTTGCTCTGAATTCATAGCTTCAAATGTAATGGAAAATGATACGTGCGTTTCTCAAAGTTCTTCACAACCAAATTTTTTAGCAATTAACACTATCTGATATTCATTGTGTTCTACGCTTTCGTTCTTAACACCACCTGTGAATAACGTGTTTGCTATTTAATCTTAATGCCCTTCAAAACTCTCAAATGCCAATGTTAATAACTTTAATAGGTGTTCATAAGCATTCGGGTAAACGGGTTACAACGATATTAAAATTATCAAAAGGTAAAATATAGCTACCTTCACCAGCTTAAAATTAAGGTACATGAACACTAACTCTTTTGGGAGCCGGCGTAGTTTTGAAAAGCGGGAATCCAACCAAATGGTATTTGGTTTGCGGGCAGTTATAGAAGCTGTTAAAAGCGGAAAGGAAATAGAAAGCCTCTATTTGCAGCGTGGTCTTACCGGTACCATCTTTAACGAGTTAAGAACATTAATTAAAGAAAGGGATATCAGCTCGCAGCAGGTACCTGTTGAAAAGCTTAACCGCATTACGCTTAAAAACCATCAGGGGGTAATTGCCTTCATTTCGCCTATAATTTATGAGCGCATTGAAGATATCATCCCCCAACTGTATGAGAAGGGGCTAACACCGTTTATCTTAATTTTAGATGGAGTAACTGATGTGCGCAACATGGGTGCTATTGCCCGCACTGCCGAATGCGCCGGCGTTCATGCGCTGGTAGTACCGCGTAAGGGTGCGGCGCAAATCAATCCGGATGCCATCAAAACTTCGGCGGGAGCGCTTTATAAAATACCGGTTTGCCGGGAAGAAAATCTGGTGAAAACTGCGCAGTTTTTGCAGCAGTCGGGTTTGCAGGTGGTGGCCTGTACAGAAAAAGCAGTCAGCAGTTTATACACGCCAGATTATACTTCGCCCACGGCCATTATTATGGGCTCTGAAGAAGATGGGATCTCTACGGATCTGATCAGAATCTCAGATCATCTGGCTAAAATACCGATGTACGGGGAGATCGAATCGCTCAACGTTTCGGTTTCTGCAGGAATAATGATTTACGAAGCCATACGGCAGCGTTCTTCTAAATAAACTCGTTTCCGAAACGCTGTTTTACGTCTGCAACAATTTGTTTTACGTTTTGCTCCTGATCACGCGGGCAAATTACCAGGGTATTATTGCTTTCTACCACAATAAAATCATGAAGGCCCTGCAAGATCACCAACTTTTCTGGAGGAACTTTAACCATGCAGTTAGACGAATCATACATCATCACCTTTTTTGACGGGATAACGGCATTTCCAACGTAATCTTTTTCTGTAAGATCATAAACAGAAGCCCAGGTTCCAAGGTCAGACCACCCAAATTCTGCCGGAAGCACATAGACATTATTTGCCTTTTCCATAATTCCGTAATCAATAGAAATATTGGTGCACTGGTAATATGCTTTCTGGATAAATTCCTGTTCGCCGGGGGTATTGAAGATAAGCTCTCCTTCTTTAAACACATCGTTTATCTGCGGTAAATATTCACTGAAGGATTTAATAATGTTTTTCACTGACCACACGAAAATTCCTGCATTCCACAAAAATTCTCCACTTTGTATGAAGGTTTTGGCCAGCTCGGGATTCGGTTTTTCGGTAAAGGTTTTTACCTTAAAGAAGTCGTCATTTATTGAAGCAGAATTAAACTGAATATATCCGTATCCGGTATCTGGCCTGGATGGTTTAATGCCCAAGGTGATAAGACAGTCGTGGCTTAACGCGGTTTGCAGAGAAAGATTTATCGCTTTGGTAAATTCCTCATCATCCAAAATCAAATGATCAGAAGGCGCTACAACCACGCAGGCATCCGGGTTAATTTTGTGGATTTTATGGCAGCCGTAAGCGATGCAGGGAGCCGTGTTGCGCATAATGGGCTCCGCAAGTATTTGCGATGCGTCTAGTTCGGGCAACTGATCTTTTACGTGCCCGGTATAGGCGTCATTTGTGATAATGAAAATATTTTCTTTAGGAACTATTTTTTTGAACCGGTGGTAGGTTTGCTGGATGAGGGTTTTGCCGGTACCCAGTATATCAATAAACTGCTTGGGATAGGAGGAGCGGCTAACCGGCCAAAAACGGCTTCCGATGCCGCCCGCCATGATAAGAACATAGTTGTTTTTCATTTAAGGTAGATGTTAGATTATCCCTTCTTTCAAGAGATCATGCAGGTGTACCATTCCCCGGTATTTATCTGCTGAAGTTACCAGTATTTGATTGATATTGTTTTCTCTCATAATTTCAAGAGCCTTAACGGCCAGCTCATCCTGCTCAATTTTTTTTGGATTTTCCCCCATTATATCACTGGCAAGTAGTGCTTCAATATCGCGGTGTGATTCCATCATCCGTCTAATATCCCCGTCGGTAATTATTCCCGCTATAATGCCATCGTGTAAAACGCAAACGGCACCCAATCTGCTGCGGGTCATCTCAACTAAAACCTGCCGCACCGGGGTTGACAGTAAAACCGCCGGCGTTTCATTCTGCAGAGCCAGATCGCCTGCTTTTAAATACAACCGCTTACCCAAAGCCCCTCCGGGATGAAATTTTGCGAAATCAGCACTGCTAAATTCCCGGCTCTCTAACAGGCACACTGCCAACGCATCGCCCATGGCCAGTTGAGCGGTAGTACTGGTAGTTGGTGCCAGGTTATGCGGACAAGCCTCCACATCAATGGTTGTATCTAAAACTAAGTCGGCCTGTTTGGCAAGATAAGAATCTAAATCTCCAACCATGCCAACCAAAAAATTACCTGAATGTTTTAGCAGCGGGATCAGCACCTTAATTTCCGGCGTGGTTCCGCTTTTTGAGATGCAAATAACCAGATCATTGGTTTGGATCATCCCCAGGTCGCCGTGGATGGCGTCGGCGGCGTGCATAAACATCGAAGGAGTGCCGGTAGAATTTAAAGTAGCTACAATTTTTTGGGCTATAATTGCGCTTTTGCCAATTCCTGTAACAATTACCCGGCCTTTAAGGTATAAAATGCGTTGTACTACAGCAGAGAATTCTTCGTTTATTTTAGTTGACAGCTTTAATAATCCGTCTGCCTCAATCCGAAGTGTTTTTTGTGCTAACCCGATAATTTCTTTGCTGGTTTTCAATCAGAATATTTATGTAAGTGCGATTTTACGCCAAAAGTATGCTATTTATTAATAATTTTACACTCATTTATAACACTTCCCTTTCCCAATATTTTCCTGCAGAACAATGGAGATCAATAAATCATTATTTGACAATTTACAGAATTTTTTTGGCTTTGATAATTTTAAGGGCGATCAGGAAGCCATCATAACCAGCATCCTGCAAAAGAAAGATACGTTTGTAATTATGCCCACCGGTGGAGGAAAATCTATTTGCTACCAGTTACCCGCATTGATGAGTGAGGGGACCGCCATTGTAATTTCGCCGCTAATCGCACTGATGAAAAATCAGGTTGACCAACTGCGGGCCTTTGGCGGAACCGAAAGCATAGCCCACTTTTTAAACTCATCATTAAATAAAACAGAAATTACCAAGGTGAAGCAGGATGTAACCTCCGGTGAAACCAAATTGCTCTATGTGGCGCCGGAGTCATTGACCAAACCAGAGAACGTTGATTTTTTGCGGGGAATTCAGGTTTCGTTTGTTGCGGTTGACGAAGCGCATTGCATATCTGAGTGGGGCCATGATTTCCGGCCGGAATACCGGCGTATACGTCAGGTAATTAACAACATCGGAGACAACATTCCAATCATAGCATTAACGGCTACGGCTACACCAAAAGTGCAGCAAGATATCCAGAAGAATCTGCAGATGAACAATGCGGTTCTATTCAAATCGTCTTTTAACCGGCCAAATTTATTTTATGAAGTGCGTGCCAAGCGGGATGTGCTGAAAGAAATTGTGCGCTATGTAAAATCTCAGCAGGGAAAAACAGGCATTATTTATTGCCTCAGCCGGAAAAAAGTTGAAGAGGTTGCCGAGGCATTGCGC
>JBGTBV010000160.1:0-7642 GCA_041749185.1 Daejeonella sp.
CCCTTTTGTGATCATCTTCTTCTACCGTAACCGTAAAAAACAGATTACCATTTGTTACCTCAGTATTTTGGCCATATTAGGTTACAGTTTTTGGCTGGTTCAAACTGCTAAGCAGGCTCTCGGGAATTTCACGCTGTCGGCAGAAAATTACGGCATTGGCGTTATATTACCATCTCTGGCCATCCTCTTTATTATTTTAGCGTTGAGAGGTATCCGCAACGACGAAAAATTAATTAGATCTGCGGATAGGTTGAGGTAATTATATTGTCGGCGTTGAAAAGTATGGAATTTAATAGATGGACGCATCAATTAAACATGTCAACCATCCGTAAACTAATATTAATACATCTGATAATAATTCTGCAAGCCTTCAGACTTGAGGCTCAAGAATCTTATATTCTTAGAGGTAAAGTAACATCAATCGAAAATAATCCTCTATTTAATGTGGATATTTGGCTTAAAAATGGTATTTATACCCGTTGGGATGCTACAACTACAGATTCGCTTGGCACGTTTATTTTGCCGGAAGTTTACAGCGGAGACACTCTAATCTTTAGTGGAGTGCAATTTAAACAATCTCATACCGAAGTAATAAACGGGAACAATTACATGCACATAAGAATACCCCTTCAAATAACTCAGATAACGGGAGCGGAGATAGAAGCTCAAGGACCGAGGCAAATAACCAGCATCAAACCTAAAAAAAGGTCGGGGAGAGAAATATTTGAAGAAGGAAGTTTTCCAAATTACGCTGTTGTTAGAGCCCAACCTGATATACGAGGCTCATGGGGAAAATTCAATGAAATTGTAAATACACAATTGAAATACCCAAAAGACGCATTAGATAACCGTATCGAAGGTATCGTGGTGGTCGGATTTAATATATCCATTGATGGTACTATTGAAAAAATGAAGATTTTAAAAGGTATTGGGTACGGTTGCGATGAAGAAGTTTTGAGAATACTTTCGCAAAAAATAAAATGGCAGCCTGCTTTATTAAAAGGCCGTGGAGTTGCGCAAGAATTTGAGTATTCTGTAATTTTTTCCTTAAAGAAATAGGCGGAACATGTTTACTAGATAATATCAAGTTTTTGCACGCTTCTATCTAACCCAGATCCGTTAAACTCGTTACAGCGGTTCGCAAAAAATCATTGCGGGTGAAAAATACCATGTCTTTTATTCAATTATTAAACCCCCTTTTATTTTAGATTTTACAGCTTCCGTTGTAAAAAGCGAATAACCAGCGTTAAATAAACCCGATAGCAGCGATAGCTCCCGCCCTTGCGGGACTAAAGCGGATAGCGGGACCACCGATAATAGTATCTCAAGCCCTGCTTTTCCAAAAAACCATTGCCGACCGTTCAGCCTGAGCGATTCGAAGGCCGCTTTGCCAACCGCACAATGGTTCGACTCCGCTCACCATGACCGTTCGACCCCGCTCACCATGACCCCCAACCTTCTTAAAATAAGTACCCTCCAAATTTCGATTCTTTTCCATTTTCACGGTTCTTCAAATCCCTTCTTTCCGGTAAACCAATTGTTCTCAATAAGTTACCAAAAAAACATTCCCCAAAAAAGCCGGTTTATTTTGCCTACTTTTGCCTCGCTTTAAAGCAATGACGCTTTAGGGCTTTATAATACATCATGAACCCATTCAGTACCTTGGGTATCCGTCATGATATTGTTAATGCCATTACTGAACTAGGGTTTGAAACCCCTACACCAATCCAGGAACAAGCCATCCCGGTATTACTTTCAGGCAGCAACGATTTTGTCGGATTAGCTCAAACAGGAACCGGTAAGACGGCAGCATTTGGCCTGCCTTTACTCGAGTTGTTAGATTTCGAAGAAAATTATCCACAAGCACTTATCCTTTGTCCGACCCGCGAACTTTGTTTGCAGATTACCAGCGACATTAATAAGTACTCCAAAAGCATGAAGAACGTGAACGTTGTTGCTGTTTATGGAGGCGCAAACATTTCAGACCAGTTACGCCAGATCAAACGGGGCGTACAAATTGTAGTGGCCACACCAGGCCGTATGCTTGATATCATTAACCGGAAGGCCATTGATTTCTCACAAGTTGGATTCGTTGTTTTGGACGAAGCTGATGAGATGCTGAACATGGGTTTCCAGGAAGATATTGATACCATTTTATCAACCACACCTGACGACAAAAAGACCTGGTTGTTTTCTGCAACCATGCCATCAGAAGTTCGCCGGATTGCGAAAAAATACATGACCGATCCGTTTGAATTAACCATGGGTACCAAAAATACCGGTAACGTTAATATCGAACACGAATATTATGTAGTGCGTGCCCGCGATAAATATGCGGCCTTTAAACGCATCATTGATTTTAACCCGGAGATTTTTGGTATTGTTTTCTGCAGAACCAAGATAGAAACGCAGGAAATTGCCGAATCTTTAGTGAAAGACGGTTACAATGCCGATGCTTTGCACGGCGACCTTTCTCAGCAACAGCGTGATAAAGTAATGAAACGCTACCGCGAGCGTAGTTTGCAGCTATTGATTGCAACCGACGTAGCCGCACGTGGTATTGATGTGAACGATGTTACGCACGTAATCAACTATTCGTTACCGGATGAGATTGAAAATTATACCCACCGTAGCGGGCGTACAGGCCGTGCCGGTAAAACAGGTATTTCTATCGCTATCATCAATTCAAAAGAATTGGGTAAGATACGCCAGATAGAACGTGGAATTGGAAAACAATTCACCAAGGCCGAAATTCCAAATGGTTTTGATGTTTGCGAAAAGCAATTATTTGCATTGGTTCATAAAGTACATAACGTAGAGGTAAACCAGGAGCAGATTGAGCAATACATTCCGCGGATTATGGATGAATTTAAAGATCTGGACAAAGAAGAAATCATCAAACGTTTTGCTTCTTTAGAGTTCAACCGCTTTCTTGAATATTACAGCAACGCCCCTGATCTGAATGCTTCGGCGGAGGACCGCTCAAGAGACGATCGCGGCGACCGTTCATTCAAATCAAGTACAAGCCCTGGTTATACGCGTTTATTTATGAACCTTGGTTCGGTAGATGATTTTACCCGTGGCGATATGCTGGGCTTTATTTGCAACAATACCAAGATCAGCGGTAAAAGTGTTGGCAAGATTGACCTGAAAGGTGTTTTCACTTTCTTTGAAGTGGAAAACGCACATGTGGAACAGGTTCAGCAGGCTTTCAAATCGGTAGATTTTCAAGGTCGTGAGGTTCGTATTGAATTAGCCGGAGACCGCGAAGGCGGAAGCAGCGAACGCAGTGGCGGCGGACGTGAAAGAAGTGGCGGCGGACAACGCAGCGGTGGTTACGGTGGCGGCGGCGGTTACAAAGGTCGCAGTGCTGGTGGAAACCGTGAAGGAGGAAGTCGCGAAGGCGGAGGTTTCCGTGATTTTTCTGGCAAGCGCCGGGAAGATCGTGGAGGTGGCTCCTATTCATCTTCCCGCCGCGAAGGTGGCGGAGGCGAAAGGCGCAGAAGAAGCCAATAAAAGAAAGAGGCTGTCTGAAAAGGCAGCCTCTTTTTTTTAGGACTTATTTACGGTGGTGATAATTTCAGAAATTTTACTGTTTTGTCCGAAATAGCGGATTAAACGCCCATCTGATCCATAAATATACAATGCCGGGTACTGCACCGGTGAGAAACGCTCAATAAACTGCCGGTTGATATCGGTGAGCAAGGTTACATTTGGCTTCCCGTTCATTTTCGGCGCATAGCGTTTCATAAACAGTTCTATCCCTGGAACATTGTCCATTGATACCAGATAAAATTCGGCTTTTTTAAAATCATCAAAGCGGTCTGACATTGCTTTTAATTCTTTCTGGCAATGATCGCAGGTAACATCGAAGAAAACGATCACAGCTTTTTTGGTTTTGCTGATATCTTTTCGGGCGAAAGCCTGCCCGTTCATTTTGTAAAACGTGAATTCGGGAATTTTTTGAGCAGGACCTTTTTCGGCGAAACTATTTACTGACAGGAACGAAATAATAACAAAAAATACAAAAAAACTACAACTGTATTTTGCCTGATGATTTTTAGAATTCAAGGTGTAAGTGTTTAAAGGGTTTGTGATTAAAATCTATGAAATCAAATAACGAGCCGGAATTAGGGGGTATCATCACCCCTTACTATTATTTTTTAATTCTTCAATTGCATGATTGGCAGCCCGGGCTGTTAAAGCCATAAACGTTAAAGAAGGATTTTGGGTACCGGTAGACGTCATGCAGGCTCCATCGGTAACATATACATTTTTACAGGAGTGCAGTTGGTTCCACTCGTTAAGGAGTGATGTTTTGGGATCCATGCCCATCCTCACGCCGCCCATTTCGTGAATATCCAGGCCAGGAGCCTGTTTACTATCATGAGCCGTGATGTTTTTACAACCTGCTTTTTCAAGCATTTCTGCGCCCTGTTCTAAGAAATCCTGTAACAGTTTTTCATCGTTTTCATCGTAATCAACCGAAATGGTTAATAAGGGAACGCCCCATTCATCTTTCTCTTCTGTATTTAAACGTACATGGTTTTTCTCTAAGGGTATCGTCTCGCCCTGCATCATCATATAAATTTGCCAATTACCAGGCTCGGAAACAGCTTCTTTAAAGGCTGCACCAATTTGGTTTCCGGAAACCTGGTGGCCCCAACCTGCCCTTGTCGCAGTATAAAATGTCATATACCCGCGAAGGAAATCGGTTTCCTGTTTACGAACGTTGCGAAAGTTAGGCATCATTACCGCTGTTGGTCGGCGGCCGTAGTAATACGAATCAAGATAGCCGTCGAAGCTTGCAGACAAAGAACCCCGGTAATTGTGGAAGGCGATAAATTTACCAAGCAAGCCATTATCGTTTCCTAACCCATTGGGAAACCGCTCAGACTTTGAGTTAAGCAATATCAGGTTGGTATTCAACGTGCTGGCATTCACAAAAATAATTTTCGCAAAATATTCAGTTTCGTTTTTTGAATGCGCATCAATTACCCGTACGCCGGTAGCCCTTCCTTCTTTTTCGTCATAAATTATCGAATGAACTACAGAATCGGGACGCAAAGTGAGATTTCCAGTTTTTGCAGCCCATGGTAAAGTGGATGAGTTTGAACTAAAGTATGCGCCAAAAGGGCAACCACGCTCGCATAAACTCCGGGCCTGGCACTGGCCGCGGCCTTGTTGTAAATGAATTTCTTTGGGTTGGGTTAGATGTGCGCAGCGGCCAATTATAACATCACGATCTCTATAATTGCCCATGATCCTTTTTTGGATCTCTTTTTCAACTTTATTCATCTCCCATGGAGGTAAAAACTCGCCGTCGGGAAGCGTTTCCAAACCATCTTTATTGCCACTGATTCCGGCAAATGTCTCCACATGACTGTACCATGGGGCAATATCATCATAGCGGATTGGCCAGTCAACGGCGAAACCATCACGAGCGGGCCCTTCAAAATCAAATTTGCTCCAGCGTTGTACCTGCCTGGCCCAGAGCAATGATTTTCCGCCAACCTGGTAGCCTCGAATCCAGTCGAAAGGCTTATCCTGAATATAAGGATGCTCTTTGTCCTTCACAAAAAAATGCTCCGTAGCTTCGCCATAAGCATAACATCTGTCAGCAATTGGATTTTCTTCCTTTAACGTCAAAGGAGATCGGCCGCGATGAGGAAAGTCCCAGGGATCCTTTGTTGCTGTCGGATAATCTTTCAGATGTTCAACGCTTCTGCCCCTTTCCAAAACAAGGGTTTTCAACCCTTTTTCACAAAGCTCTTTCGCAGCCCATCCACCGCTGATACCCGATCCGATTACAATCGCATCGAATGTATTTTTTGCAATTTCGGAACCGTAATTATTATTTACAGAAGTGGCCATTTAAATAGTGAATCATCATGTAACTTATATCATTTTTAATTTAACCTTTTCTTAAACCTGTTTTTTAAGATAATAAAGGGCAATTTGGTGTTCCAGGAAGATTTGGCGGCCGATTGGTCAAATCCCGCAAGGGAAAAGTTACCCAAAACAATATCTGGGAAACCGTCATGATCTATGTCATCAACATCCATGCAAATCCATTTTCCCATTTTTTCGATGGCAGCAGTATAAGCCGTAAATTTATTTGGCTCATCCTGCATTAAATACATAAACGACTCGCGTGGATTGTTCTCGCTATCGGGGAAAAAAGCGATAGCAGCCAGATCCATTCTACCGTCATTATTGAAGTCGGCGGCAATCGCTTTTGTACTTCCGTTGACCGGATAAAAAAAGCTTTGTTCAAACTTGTTTTCTCCATTATTCTTAAAAATATAAATGCCATGATAGGGCTTTAATATTCTGGAGTAATCGCTGTTATCGCCGGCGGTATACAATATATCCTTGAATCCATCTCTATTGAAATCAACTAATTGAAAGCTGCTCGATCCATAAACCGGTGGGAATCGCAAAATATTTTTTACTTTAAAACCACCTTTCCTATCATTTAAATACATCCATATGCCTTCTTCGCCCTGAGCAAATAAACACATAATATCTGGCCAGCCATCTTTGTTAAAATCGCCGATTTCGGCTTTTGTTGCACCGGGCTGAGAGGTTAAAATCGTTTTTTTGTACTTCCCATCCTTAGTCTGTTTTAGCAAGTACAATTCTCCAACCATATTTCCGAAACCGCAGACAACTATATCGTCTAAACCATCTTTATTGAAATCTGCCATTAAACTACTAACTGGCCGGGTCAACTCTTTCGCTATAACTGTAAGATTTTGCAAATTACCGTTTTTTGTCATCAGCAATTTCCCTCTTGGAATGTCTGATGGGGTTAATATGCCAATGGTGGTAATCAAATTCTCAATCTGAGTGACGTTTTCACCTTTCAAAACGTCGATATCAACCACGGGTGAATCGAATGTTTGTTTTGTTTTGACCTTCAGATTGCGATCCCACACGAATAAGCTTTTTGACAAAGCCTCGGAACTATAAATCAGGTTATTGGCCGTGTCAAACTTTACCATCGTAGTTAAGGCCACATTAGAAGTGTCGTAATCCGAGGGCGTTTCAATTGAAAAATCAGCATCGCTGAGAACTGGTTCTTCAGATTTTGATGCCACAAGCCTGGCCGGAGCATTCTCCAGAAAATAATCAACAATTTTTTGCCACTCCACTATTGATATTCCAGCGTGAATATCTTTAGGAAAATACTGACCCGACCAAGTGGAAATTCCCAACAAAGTGCCCATTGCCGGCAATACATTTCTTTGCCAGGTCTCTTTATCAAGCAAATCTGGGGATACAGAAATATGACAATTAGTGCAATATTTCTTCACCAATATTTCGGCCTCTGCGGTCTCAGAGCCTTTTACTTTACTCCCTTTTGTGGTGCAGCTGTTCAGGTAAAATACGTTGCCAAATAAAAAAACGAGGCAGCAACAATAGCAAACCTGGATAATCAGTCGTCGGATGGACATGGATAATAGGAGGAAAATTACAGTTTCAGTTTCGTAACAACCATATCACCGATTTTCTTTCCCTCATTTACACCTTCATCAACGCTGAACCGATAATGTATCCCACCATACACCCGACTGATCGAGGCTTCATCTGCAGCCTGAATAAAGGATTTAAACTTTCGTTTCATCCCGATATATTT
>JBGTBV010000161.1:0-1613 GCA_041749185.1 Daejeonella sp.
TTCTTTCTATTCTGGATCGCTTTCTTTTTCCTGGAGCGTGTGGTTTTTCTGGCTTTCTTTTCGGAGAAGCTGAGAGGCACTCCGCTGTCGGAAACCCTGATGACATTTGTATACGGTCTGCGCATGGATGCCTCGATGGCCGGGTATATTTCTCTGATTCCCCTGCTTACATTTTTTTTTATCTGGTGTTTTCCATCGGCAAAATTCAATGGATTGCTTGCCAGATGGTATATAAAATTTCTAATTATTCTTTTCTCAGCTATCGCGGTAATTAATTTTAACATCTACCGCGAATGGGGATCTAAAATCAACTCCCGTGCATTAGATCTCTTTTTTAGCTCCTTTACAGAAGCACTCGCATCCAGCGCATCTTCTCCTCTGTTACTTACGCTGGTTATTGCCTTAATATTAATCGCAGTTGGTTTTTTGCTTTCCAGATACTTCATCTTTTACCATTTCCGGTTTGTTGATTTAACGGTTTGGAAAAAAGCCTTCCTTTTTATTTTGGCGTTATCTGCAAACTTTTTAGCCATCCGCGGCGGCCTGGGAGCCTCGCCGATCAACCAGAGCATGGCTTATTTTTCTAACAAGCCCATTTTAAACCATGCGGCCATAAATACAGAATGGAACCTTGTTCAAGACTTACTTAACCAAAATTTTACCAACTCCAATCCTTATAAATATTACGCAGATACGGAAGCGGAGGCCGTTTTAAAAGAACTGTACCCACCTGAAATTAAAATCAAAACCGTAGAAATTTTGAAAACCGACCGGCCTAATATTGTGCTTATTTTATTGGAAAGTTTTACCGCCGATGTGGTGGAAAGTCTTGGCGGCGAGAAAGACGTGGCGCCGAATATGGAAAAACTGATTAAAGAAGGTTTGTTTTTTGATCATATCTATGCCTCCGGCGATCGTACCGACAAGGGAATTGTGGCTATATTGAGCGCATTCCCGACCCAGGCAACCCGGAGCATTATCAAGTTTAATGATAAGCAGGAGAAATTGCCGTCAATTGCCGGAAGCCTGCGTGAAAACGGTTATCAAACGTCTTTTTATTATGGCGGTCAGAGCGAATTTTTTAATATTAAATCCTATGTACTCAGCCACGGTTTTGAAAAATTGATTGATCAGGAAAACTTTAAATCGGCAAACAGAAGTGCCTGGGGTGTTTTTGACGATGAAGTTTTTAAACGCAATGTTTCTGACCTTGACACCAAACAACATCCGTTTTTTTCAACCATTCTCACTCTTTCTAACCACGAGCCTTTTGAACTTCCGGGTAAACCGCATTTTCCCGGAGAAAGCGTTGCGGAAAAATTCAAAAGTACGGCCTACTATACTGATGCAAGCCTGGCTGCATATTTAAACACTGCCCGTTCAAAAAGCTGGTATAAAAATACGTTGTTCATTATTGTTGCCGATCATGGGCACCGTCTCCCAAAAGGCGTTTACGAAAATTACGATCCCAGGCGTTTCAGAATACCGCTTTTGTTTTTTGGCGATGCATTGAAACCCGAATTTGAAGGAAAAGTGATCAATAAGATCGGTAACCAAACCGATATCGCGGCAACGCTTTTAAACCAGCTTGGCATTCCGCACGATGAGTTTAA
>JBGTBV010000162.1:0-1813 GCA_041749185.1 Daejeonella sp.
TTGGTCAAGTTTTTCCAGTCGCATTCCTGAACTCGGTGCAATTGTCGAAGCATTTATTGAAGGAGAAGAAAAAAGATCACCTAGTGTACAAGGTTATATTAGCCCCACCGGACAAGTCGAAATTCTCTCTACTCACGATCAAATTTTAGGGGGTCCAGATGGACAAATTTATCTCGGTTGTCGGTTCCCCGCAGATGATGCCTATCGCCTAAGATTGCAAGAAATGGGACTAAAAGTCGGTGAAGCTTTAGCAAAAAAAGGCGCGATGGAACGTTATAGCGTTGATTTTGTTGCGGTGCAAGATTCTTATACCTTAGCATGGGATTTAGAAGCCATTGAAATCAATTTACGCAAAGGTGGAACGACACATCCTTTTATGACCCTAAAATTGTTGACGAATGGGAAATATGATTATAAAACAGGTCTATTTTTAAGCCAGCAAAATGAAGAAAAATACTACATTGCTTCCGATAACCTGCAAAAACCACAATACAAAGGTTTACTCTCAGATGATTTGATGGATATTATTACTGAAAATCAATTACATTTTGATAGTCGGACGAAAACAGGAACCGTTTTTCATCTGATGGGCGCATTATCTGAATTTGGTAAATTAGGATTAACTTGCATTGGCGATTCTTGGGAAGAAGCAGAAAAGATTTATCGTCGGGTAGAAGAAGTTTTAGATGCAGAAACTACAGTGGTGAACAATGCTTGTCCGTTAAATCTGTCTTCAAGAACGCCGATTAATTGGATTAGTTAGGGATGAGTTTGATCATTCGCTACAAAATGAATTCCACGACTCAAAGCAAAAGTTAGTACATTAAGATTACTAGACCGTCAGTCAGTCAGTGAATGAATTCACTGCCTAATAGCTTTCATTCCATTAAAATGGACTAAAAACCCTTCCTTGAATTAGTCGGTTTTAACCGACTTAAGCTTTGAGACAGGGATTTTAATCCCTGGCAGTCTTTTGCCAAGCTTAGAATATTAATACTGTCAGTGAATGAATTCACTGCCTAATAGCTTTCATTCCATTAAAATGGACTAGAATCCCTTAAATTAGTCGGTTTTAACCGACTTAAGCTTTGAGGGATTTTAATCTCTGGTGCTATTCATATTTCAATGATTACCCAATTAATTATTCAATTTCCATGAACCCCTAAGAGTCTGTGGCAATGTATCGCTCTGTATATATCTAACTCAAGAATAGCTGTTTTTGGATATAGCAAATGTCATAATGAGAAAAAAACCATTCTCAAAATCAAATCAAATTACTCTATTAATCTGACCTTTGTACCCATACTGCTCAAGACTCGATAAATTGCTGTTGGGACTAAAAGTACAAATCGTGAAAAAAGTTTGTAGAGTGGTGTTAGCGAATATTATAAACAAGAATGCAAAACCACGATATTTTAGTGATTGGAGCCTCTGCAGGAGGAGTAGAAGCGTTAAAACAATTGGTTCGTGCTTTGCCAAAAGACCTAAGCGCCTCAATTTTTGTCGTACTTCACATTCCGGCTCATGTTCCGAGTAAACTACCCGAAATTTTAAATCGCTTTGGGACAATACAAGCAATTCACCCAAAAAATGGCGAGAAAATCGAACAAGGACGAATTTATATCGCTCCACCCGATTATCATTTAATTATCAAAAACGGTTACATCCGTTTAGCCAAAGGGCCGAAAGAAAACAATACTCGCCCCGCTATTGATGTTTTATTTCGCACAGCCGCAAAAGCTTATGGCTCAAGAGTGGTCGCTGTTGTCCTATCTGGGACACTCGATGATGGCACAGCAGTCCTCATCGCAGT
>JBGTBV010000163.1:0-22827 GCA_041749185.1 Daejeonella sp.
ATCTGTCCTTAGAGTTGAGCGCAGCGCTCTACGGATTCAGTAATAAAGTTAAAGTCTCCGACTTATTAATATCCCGCAGAATTTCTAACAAACTGTTCTGATCGGAATCAGAACCGGTTGTGTGTTGAGGGGTGAGGGTTGTAAAGTCTTTAGTATTTGAAAATCCGTAGTCGCCGGTACTCAAGGCCATGCTGCAGCCTACTGACAGATAGAAATATACACACGCCACAGGCGTGCGCTAGCATAGATTGGGAAGATGCATCACACGCCACAGGCGTGCGCTAGCGGAGAGGATTATATCTGATCATACTATCTTTTTAGATAAATTTACGCTTTCATTTAGATGTGTTAGGAATTCAAATTCGCAATTAAAAGATTATGCTTAGCATTCACCCACAATATATAAAAGACGCCAACGGTAAAGAATCGCTGGTTGTACTTCCTGCCGAAGAGTTTGAAAGCTTGATGGATGAATTAGAAGAACTGGAAGATATCAGGCTTTATGATGAACCTAAAAAAGAGGCTACCGGTGAACGGATCTTATTTTCTGATTACCTGAAAAACAGGAAGCCTAACAATGGCTGATTACACTATTGATTAAGTAATCAGCTTTTTCTCTATTTTTCATGACATTTGTTTTTATATCATACCCTATGTCGTCCTCGTTTGTAACGAGGATGAGCGAGCAATGCGATTTAATCGCTCCACCTAACCATCCTAAACCTTCACCGTTTTCCACCCGCCCCGGCTAAACAGCCAGAGCGTAAACAAACCCACCGAGGTTTCGGAGATAAACACCGCCCAAAACACGCCCGACTGCTGCCAGTTGAGGCTGATGGCCAGGTAGTAGGCCAATGGAATTTGGATGAGCCAGAAAAATACCAGGTTGATTTTGGTGGGGGTTTGCGTGTCGCCGGCCCCGTTAAATGCCTGGGTAGACACCATCCACCAGCCGTAAACAAAATAAGAAAAAGACAAAATGCGCAGCCACTCGGCACCAACGGCTATCACTTTAGCATCATTTGTAAAAATGCGCATCAGGGAATCGTTAAAGAAAAAATACACCAACGAAACAGCCACCAGGAAAACCATATTGTAGGTGCCTGCTTTCCAAACAGCAGATTCTGCACGGTCGGGGTTCCCGGCACCCAGATTTTGGCCCACCAGGGTTGCCGCGGCGTTAGACATGCCCCAGGCGGGCATCATGGTAAACATCATAATGCGGATGGCGATGGTTGCCCCGGCCACGGCTTCACTTCCAATTGCGGCTAATATGCGCACCAGAAATATCCAGGAGGTCATAGCTACCAGCATTTGTCCGATGCCGCCTAAGGAGGTTCGAAGAATGTGGAGCATGGTTTTGGCGTGCCAGTAAAGCTGTGAAAACTTTACCCGGATGTGTTTGCCGCCTTTAAAAAGGAGCCAAAGCTGGCATACAACGCCTGCCCCGCGGCCAATGTTGGTGGCGATGGCGGCGCCTTCAACTCCCATAGCCGGAAAAGGGCCCCAGCCGAAGATCAGGATCGGGTCGAGGATAATGTTTATGGCATTGGAAATCCAAAGAATGCGCATCGCAATAGCGGCATCGCCGGCACCTCTGAAGATTGCGTTTATAACAAACAGCAACATAATGACCGCGTTGCCGCCCAGCATCCACTGTGTGTAGCGATAACCATTTTGAATTACCCAAGGATCGGCGCCCATGAGCGTTAACAATTCTTTGGCGAAGAAAATTCCGGCAAGAGCGAAAGGCAGCGAGGCTATCATAGCCAGATAAATTGCCTGAGCAGCCGAAAGACCGGCTCCGGCAGTATTTTTTTCGCCGGTTCGGCGGGCAATGATGGCGGTTACCGCCATAGCCAGTCCCATGGCAATGGCATACAATAAAAACAAAAAGGTTTCGGTAAGGCCCACCGTGGCCACCGCCGAAGCGCCGAGTTTGCCCACAAAAAATATATCGGCAACCGCGAAAGTAGATTCCATCACCAACTCCAGAATCATGGGAACAGCCAACAGAAAGATGGCTTTCTTCATTGGGATCACGGTATAATCCTCTTCGGTTCCTTTAATGGCGTTTTTAAGCTGATGCCATACGGAAGTATCCTGGTGAAGCTGTTCCTTATTGATTGAAATTTCAGGATATTCGGATTCTTTCATCGGGCTGTTGGTATGCACCTATCGTGTTTATCTAAAATCCGCATTCCTTTTTGGTTGTCGGGATTTTTGTTGAATAAAATTAGGGTTTACTTGACTCTATGCGACTGACGACCTTTCTCAGGAATGTGACGGTTCAGGTTTATGGGATAATTTCTGTATAGAGCTCAGAGGCTTTAGCTCTCCTATTCAAGATTTTCATGGCTTCAAGGCTTTGCGTACTCAGAATAAGAAAAGCCATTTGACTCTCTCCCCGTTTGATGAATAATGTCTTCGGTAAGGTCCATTTCTATCTCATTTAAATATCAACCTGGATTGGAGTATTGATTGATTGAAAGATACTAATTTGGGCGTTTTAACACGCTGTCCGCTATATCTTTTTGTCTCGCCGAGGGGCGAGAAAAAAGGATGCCGCTCCCATCGTTAACGCACCTGATAAACTTAATAACCCAGATTATAAAGCTTCACCCGGTAAAAATTTCTCGAATCCGGTTCACAGATTTCTAACCTATCCCAAATCTTCTGCAAAGCTCACAAGCTCCGCAAAACTTGGACTGCTACCGTTTTTCAGGTAACCCGCCGCAAGCAAATTAGCGAGCAACAATGTCTGTTCGGTTTGGAGCTCCAACAATTGTCCGATACAGAAACCGGCGTTAAAATTATCCCCGGCCCCTGTTAAAATGGCCGGGTTCTCTATAGCAAAAGTATCAGCCTGGTAGCTGGCTGTGCCTTTCCAGGCGAGGGATTTTCCGGGGGTATGAATAACCAGGGTGTCAATCTTTAGAAATTTGAACATGCTGGCGCCCAGGATTTCAAGATCAGTAACCGGCGACGGGTTTAATGCTTTGTAAACTATTTCGGCTTCATTTCTATTCAAACTCAACGTTACATCATCGTCCGCAGCAAAGCGCTGAAGCAAATGTAAAGTCGTTCTTATTTGATTTGAGCCATGTTTTGAACAATCAGAAAGATCAAAAAATAGCTTCATTCTCTTTGCTGGTTTAATTACCGGAAATACCTCCCGTAATATTCCTTCCCAAATTTGATGAGTATACCGCACTTCGCTCCAGTTGAGTAAACAGACCAAATCACTGCTTTCCATTATTTTGATGATCTGGTCCAGCCCGATGCGGTGTTTAATCAGCTCCCAGGTGGCGCCGTTTAAATCAGTCATCTGAGCGAGCATTATTTTCCCGTTAGTAAACTCCAAAGCAGAAGTGATGCCCGGATTTGCGAAGCTGTGAAGAAATGTAGTTGCCCGCATGCCGGTAAAAACCGGATCCATTTCGGGATATCCGAATGCACCGATGCAATGGGTATTGATTCCAAACCGGGCGATGGCATTGGCCGTGATCGGGGCATTTCCGCCAGGTTTCCTCAGGGTTTCTACCGTTTCAAGACTGATGCCGCCGGTTTTCTTATCTGAAATATACCCGCCAAAATCCTCCATAGTTTGAAAGTATTCAGCCTCATGGTTTTCAGTTTGATTTAAAATTACCTTTTGAATGGAATCTATAAAGCCATCAAAACCCGTAACCACTTTTTTGGCGCTGAGCACGGGTAATTTGAGCCGGATGCATTCCAGCAAGCTAACCAGATGATTATGCATTCGAATCCGTTTTACCGGAAAGCCTTGTTGCCGCTTCCCGGTCGAGAAAAACATACGCGTTTGGATGGTTTTGAAAGATGCTTGCGGGAATAGAATTGCTTACCTCCTCTTCAAGAGCTTTAACGATAATTTCGGCTTTGCTAATTCCGGATGCAACCAGCACCGCCACCTCAGCTTCCTGTAAGTGGCGTGGCCCGAGCGTAATTCCATCGGTTAACAAAACCGCTTCTTTAAAATATTTTTGAGCTGAATCCTTTGTCTTCTGCGCCAGCGGCGAAGCGTGCGAATAAATTTGAAAATCAACGCCGGGTTCATTTAAGCCCACGTGCCCGTTTAATCCCAAACCAACCATCATCAGATCAATGCGCCCGCTTTCGCGGATAAAAGCATCAATGCGCTTGCATTCATTTTCTATATTAAGGGCCGCACCGTCAAAAAAATGAATTTGATCTGGGTGAATGTTGAGCGGAAAAAACAGGTGCTGATCCATATAATGGCGGCAGCTCCCTTCATGGCTTCCATTGAGACCAACCCATTCATCTAATCCTACAAAAGAGCAATCTTTAAAATCAACATTCCCCTTATTTACATCATCTAATAAATAGCTAAATATCCCGGTAGGGGTATCTCCGGAAGGGAAACACAGCAATGCGGAGGGTTTCTTTTTGACATAGGAAATGATCAGGTTGGCAGCGGTTCTGCACATTTCATCATAATTCGGTTTTACATCTAATTTCATGTGTGTATAATTGGGTTTTTACAGTCAAGTAACAAATTCATCTTTAATGACCGGGGTATAAGTTTATGCAGGTTTCAAGCGAATCATCTACGCCCCGCTTATTTCCATCCAAACCGGTACATGGTCGCTGGTTTTTTCCCAGCCACGTACATGGCGGTCAACCCCGGCGGCTTTCAGGCAGGCGCTCAATTGGGGGTTAAGCAGAAAATGATCAATACGCAACCCGGCGTTACGGCCATAGGCGTTTCTGAAATAGTCGAAAAAAGTGTAGATCACCTCATCGGGATGAAGCTTTCGGATGGCGTCTGTCCAGCCCTGTTCCATTAATTGCTGAAACGCCTGGCGTGTTTCGGGCCTGAACAAGGCGTCGTCTACCCAGCGTTCGGGCTTATAAACGTCCAGCTCTGTGGGCATCACGTTGAAATCGCCGGTCATCACCACCGGCATCTCCAGCTTGAAAAGTTCAAGCGCATGTGCCTGCAAGCGTTTAAACCAGGTTAATTTATAATCGAATTTTGGCCCGGGTGCCGGATTTCCGTTCGGCAAATACAAACAGGCTATGCGTACCCCGTTCACGTTGGCTTCAATATACCGGCTTTGCGTGTCTTCCTCATCGCCGGGAAGGCCCCGATGAATTTCTTCTATCGGATGATTCTTTGATAAAATGGCCACGCCGTTCCAGCTTTTTTGTCCGTGCCAGATAGCCTGGTAACCCGCGTCGATAATTGCCTGTTCCGGAAATTTTTCTTCGGGCGCTTTCAGTTCCTGCAGACAGGCAACATCCGGCTGACTTTCTTTCAACCATCGCAGTAAAACCGGAAGCCGGCCGTTTACGCCGTTTACGTTATAAGTGGCAATTTTCATGAGGATATTTTAAACCTGTAGTTTTCAAAAAATGGTTTCAGAAGCAATTCGTCTAAACTTATTCCGGCGAAGCGTTCGGTTTCTGAGGCATAAATCTATAAAAAATTTAAATCAAGCTTAAGGGAAACCCTCGCCAGAAAATTCTTGTAACTAGAATTATTTCCACCCCTACTTCTGCCCGGCGAAACTGAAGGTTTTATTAATTAATCGGCGGTTGATTGATCGGTAACAAACGCTTAACATCCAATTCACCAACCAGATAATTTAAACTAAAACAAAATCGTCATGGAAATTACAAATTCAAAAAAGGGTACTGAAACCCGCACATTGCCCAGCAGAAAAATGAGCCAAAAGTTCGGCTTTCGGCTTGGCTTGTTTATTTGCGCAGCGCTGGTTATCACAAGCTGTAAACGCGAAGAGTTAGCAAACACAGAGCCTAACGCCATTAGCGCACAGTCATTTGAAATCAGCGGGAAGAAAGATGATATTTTTCTGAAAAGCGCCATTAAGTTAGACCGGAATACCGGCAACATTACTTTGCCGATGTTTAAAGGCCGCCACAATGGCAAAGCCGCATGGTTTATCGTAACCGAAGCATCAGACAAGAAAACCGCGGAACGTCTGGGTGTAAACTTCGCCCCGAAAATGGCAAATGCCCTTGGCACAGCGGCGGTTCAAAAAGGCCGGATGATCAGCGCTGAAAATGGAAAAGCACTTCCCTCTTCGGCGAGTTTTAATTCGCAGGGCGTAATTCTGGAGTTTGAAGGCGGCGTAGATTTCAGTCCGCAACGGATTGTAGTGCCCGGCCCGAATGGTTTTCCGCCCGCAAGTTTTCAGGCCGGCGCTAAAGGCGACGCAAAATACAGTCCGCTGGTAACCATCGGCAACGGAGTTGTTTTGAACGCCTCTCAGGTGGCCAATCCATCCGGAGTACATGATGCGGTAGTGAGTATTGACTATAAAAAGCGTCAGGTTACACTGGATCAGTTTGATGGTTTTTACGAGTTTGAGAAAGTTTTGTATCTCCATCAGGATGCTTCTATCGAATTGGTTGCCGCAATTGAAGGCTCTACCTGGGCTCCTAACTTAAACGCTGCACCGGGTCTGGGCTCAAATGATGAGGAAACATCATCTCGATCTGCAATTCTTCCCATAGTTAACGGCCAGCGTGGCATTGGTAACCCCAACAGGCAAGGCTTAGAATCGGCACTGTTAGGGCAGGGCGATCCGCTAAACATTACCCAGGAAGAACCCGGAGACAATGCCTACAGTCCGGTTTGGGATATTCATTTAATTGTTTGGACAGACGCCGCTATTGGCGCCGGCAAGCGAAAGTTACTTGCCGATGCCGACGAGATATCCGATGCATTTGCAGAAGGCTTGGTGGTTAGCGGTACACCCAACAGTGGAGTGCAAAACCAGAGTTTGGAGGGCTTGATGGCCCTCGGTGCCATCTCCAATTGCCCGATAACGGCCAACCTCGGTAAAATAGAGGATTAATTTGCCGCAGGCAAAAATTATATATTCGTAAAAGAGAGGGATTCTGGCTTCCCTCTTTTTTATGGAAATTGGTCTTGATTAAAAAGGGTTAACTATCCTGGGTGGAAATTGCTTCCGCAAGCGGGGTACAGATGGCGGCATTAGGGTCGGGATGGGAATAATTGAATCGCATTTAGCGAAAATAAGATCAGGCATGTAGTTATTGTATTGCGCAACATGGGTGTTTCCGTTAAGCCATGAAAGGTAAATGGCCGGTGTATTTATTCCGGCTTCATGCGAAAACGGATAGCCTCCGCCAAAGCGGGGGTTCATCTCCAAAAAATATACTTCGTTGTTCAAAAGAAAAAAATCGCAATCCATGTTACCGATGTGGCCGAGGGCGGCAGATATTTTTGCTCCTATTTCTGAAAACTTCCGGTTTATTACAGACATCGCCCGATCAGTTTCGCCCGAGCGCATGGCCAACTTTTTACGGGCAAACGACCCGAAATAATTCCCGTCTAAATCGTTCAGAATATCCATTCCATATTCATCAGCCAGTATTTTCTCCTGGATAATCACGCAATCTTGTGGATCTGTAAGCAGGCCACTTTGCCGTGCAGCTTTACAAATTTTTAAATTTAACAGTTGATGATAAAGCAAGAGTTCAACTTCGTTATCGGCTATTTCAATGCCGAACGAGCCGCTTCCCCAGCGGGGCTTCAGAATTAATGGAAAACTAAGTTTATGCTTTTTAATATCTGCAATTGCATCAGCAGGGTTGAGATAGGTTTTTGGGGTAGCGATATCCAATTCTTTGAAAAACTGATACGATTTCCACTTGTCAAAACAGATGTCGATAGTTTTGATATCTGACACCATTATGCGGGCCCCTAAAATTTCGAGGTCGGTTTTATTTGCGGCCAAAATTGGAAGCTCCAGATCGTTTAAAGAAATAACGGCGTCCACATCGTAAGTTCTGATAATATCTTTAAGTGCATCAACATAACCGGGATCAAAAACCTTTGGTACCTGCAAACGCACATCTGCTTCTGCCAGGGCCGGTGCCAGCCGCTCACTGTCGCAGGCGATAATCTTTCCATCATTACCTAATATCTGTTTGAAGTATTTTAAAAGGTAATTCCGTCTTCCGGCACAGGTAAAAAGTATAGTCATACGTTCATATATAGATTGCAGATGGGGCTTCGTTCGACATTAAATAAATAAATTACCTACGAAAATTTGCAGGTAAAAGTTCGATTTAATCAACTGTTCAACATTTTGCCAGACTGGCTGGTATGGTTGTTTACCGTTAACCTGCGCTTTCCCGATGATAGTTGCGGTATTTCATCAACATATTCAAATCTAATATCGGCATCAACGCCAAAATAACTTTTATAAAGGGCAATTAATTTTGCTTCCGCTTTGAACGGCTGGCTCACGTTGAGCTTAATTGTGTAACTTTTTTCACCTTCCTGGATGAGTTGAAACTGCCTGATTTCCTCATAAGATTCCATCTCAAAAACAATATAAGGCGACACCCATACCCCGCTGGTGTTGTAGAGTGCATCCATTTTTCTACCTTCCACCCTACTAAATGCCGGGGCTTTGTTGAAATCCCTGTTTTCAGTGGTCATTATGGCCAGGTCTCCGGTATCGTACCTGATAATGGGCATGCAAAAATTAAATAAATCGGTAATAACTACACGACCCACCTCGCCATTGGCTACCGGCGTGTCGTTGTCCGGATGCAGCATTTCAATATAATAACTTGCCCAGTTAATATGAAAGCAACTTCCCTTTCCCGGCAATTGCATGGAAAAGATACCATTTTCTAAGTTAGAATACCGGGAAATTACGGGGGCGTTAAAATATTTTTCAAGCGACGATCGGGTTTGGTCGCTTAATGCCTCAGACATGGCTACGATACATCTGATATTCGTTTTTACTGCAGCTGACTTCTTGCGGTCAAGGTAACCGCATATTTCCGTGTAGCCTGATGAATAACCCAAAAGCATTTTATTGGAGCGGTCGTTTTCTAATTTTTCAATAAAACCGGCCAGATACGCATCGGTAAACTTGCTCACATCAACCATCTCAATGTTTCTAAACCAAGTAACCAGGGGCGATTTGGTGTGCATCTCAAACCACTTTCTGATATAATATAACCGGTGACCTAATTTAAAACCCGCCCTTCCTTTAAAATAAATAGTGTCGGCAGTGTTCCGGTCGCGTTTGTTTTTATCATGCAATATTTTGGTGATAATGCCCGATGAGCCGCTCGTTTGCATCAGGTGGTTTTGCCGGCCTTTAAATTCTTCAGACTGCAACCCGCCGGAATTTGAGCGGATCACCATTTTATCAATGACCGGGAAATCATTGAGTGAATTAAACCCGGCGAAGGGTTTGTAAAACGCAGTGGTTTCGCATGCATGCGCTAACAAGTTTTGCAGGTTCTCTGCTCTTCTTTTAGCTGATTGCGGGGATTGATAGTTTTCCAGAATGAATTGAATATCCTTCACATGCTTTTTCACATTTCCGCCTTTGGCGAAATCAAGTATCCAAAACGCAGCGTACCGAAGCATTTCTAAAGCCTTTTCCATGCTATTTTACTGTTGGCCAGGATTTCTTTAAATAGCGGATGCTTCATGTATCCGCCGTAAGCAATTTCTCCCATTAAAATTCCAGGTGTTTTGTTGCCCTCAATTACTACCGGGCCATCGGGGGTGATAGCAATATCCCAACCCGAAATGCGGTTTGGAATATACCTTGCAAGCTCCCGGCCCAACTCCAGCGCCTCGTTAAAAAAAGGAATTTTAAAATCCTTAAACACAAAACCGGTATCGGGATGCTGCCCGAAAGTCTCTCCGCCGTAAATCATTGATTTATGCCCCCTGCCTTTTAGCCTTCCCGATTCTGAATCAACAAGCGCAAAAAAACCGCCCGAGGAGACGTTGTCAACTGGGTTGCCGCCCGTGCCGAAACGCATTACAATTCCCAAAGTATGTACTTTTCCGGCATCGTCAATATAGGTATCAATTCGAATGGTGTTTATGCTATGCGAATATATTTTGTTTATTTCCGGATGCTGAGTTACGGCCAGTTGATGGATGTAGGAATTTCTAATCAATTCATCTCCCAGGCGTTCCATATCGGCATGGAGATCTGCACGGCTCAGAATGATAATCCCTTTACCTCCAAAGCTGGACAAGGGTTTCAAAAATAGCTTTTCGGCTCCTGCCGATTCAAAAACTTTTGCAAAAAATCCGGCAATGGAATTGGCGTTTAGACCCGATATCAATTTCCCCTGAAAAAAGAAATCAGCGCCAAAGTTATAACTTGTTACCTGCGGGGTTTTAATGTTATACTTTTCACACAAAAGATGAAATGCAAGCTTGTTGTTCAAGAAAGGCAAATACTCTTCTTTGTTCAGTTTTTTTGAATAGATGATCGAATAATATTCCTTCATACTCAGAAAGTTTCTGCAATCTTCTGCGCCTTTACGATAAAAAAACCTGCCGAAATAATGGATGGGAAACTTCTTTTTGATAAGCCACAAATTTAAAACCTCGCCTAAAATCTTTGTAAAAGGCTTTTTATTGGGGTCTTTTAAGAAGATGTTTATGCGGTGGAATTTTTGTTTCATGTTTATTTCTACAATTCGGCGTTTAACGTTATCTGAATACGAAAATACTATCCACGGAATATTTGCCGGCATTATACGGAAAATATTGTTCGTAAATTGATACTAAGTCATTCCGAATAATCCATTCGCTTTGATATTAATTTTATTCGGCAGAATTGGAAGCCGGCGAAAATTAGTGGCAATAAAAAAGTCCTTCATTTTCATGAAGGACTTTTCGCTGCTATCGCAGATCGGCTTATTTTACCGATTCAACTATCGCTTTAAAAGCATCCGGATGGTTCATGGCCAGATCTGCTAAAACTTTACGGTTTAATACGTTTCCGTTCGCTGTTAATTTACCCATAAAAACTGAGTAAGACATTCCGTACTGACGGGCACCGGCGTTGATACGCTGGATCCACAATCCTCTGAATTCTCTTTTCTTAACTTTACGATCGCGGTAAGCGTACTGCAAACCTTTTTCAACCGTGTTTTTCGCAACGGTATAAACCTTGCTTCTTGATCCGTAATAGCCTTTGGCTAAATTGAGGATCTTTTTTCTTCTTCTTCTAGACGCTACTGCGTTAACCGAACGTGGCATGTTGTTTTGATTTTGATAAACGGTGTTCCTTTAGGAAACTTTCTAAACCGGATATCTGGGTTAAATTAAATGGATTACTTGCCGATGCAAAGCATACGTTTTACGTTGCCCATGTCTGCATCAGATACTAAACTGGTTTGCCCTAAACCACGCTTACGTTTGGTGCTCATCTTGGTTAAGATGTGACTCTTGTATGCGTTTTTTCTGGCAATTTTACCTGTTCCCGTAAGCTTAAACCGCTTTTTTGCACTGGAACACGTTTTCATTTTTGGCATAACTGTTATTTATTTATTTGTCAATGATTCAATTTCTAAATTAGTCAGTTGGTTAATTTGTCGATTACCTTTATCGCCGTAAATCGGCTCATTGACAAATTGGTTAATCAACAAATTGACCAATCGAATTACTTTTTCGCTCCTTTAGACGCAACCGTTAGAAACATCCGCTTTCCTTCTAACTTAGGCAACTGCTCCACTTTGCCAACGTCTTCTAAAGCCTGGGCAAATTTTAATAATAAAATTTCGCCCTGCTCTTTATAAACGATAGCCCGGCCTTTAAAATGAACGTAAGCCCTTACTTTCTCGCCAGACTCAAGGAAACCAATGGCGTGCTTCAGTTTGAACTGAAAATCGTGCTCGTTGGTGTTCGGCCCAAAACGGATTTCTTTAATAACCGTTTGCTTGGCATTGGCCTTTATCTCCTTCATCTTCTTTTTCTGCTCATATATAAACTTGTTGTAATCAACAACTTTACATACCGGCGGATTTGCGTTGGGAGAAATTTCTACCAGATCAAGCTCCTGTTCAGCCGCTATAGCCAGCGCTTCGCGGATGGGGTAAATTCCCGTCTCCACGTTATCACCAGTGATGCGCACTTCTGGCACCCTAATCAATTCGTTGATCCTATGCTCTGCTTCTTTCTTTTTAAACGGAGGGCGGGGTCCTCTGTTAAAGCCTGGTCTTCCTAATGCCAAATTTTATCTTTATTAAATGCTAATTTCTTTAACTACCTGATTGTTAAACTCTTCCAATTTCATTGATCCCAAATCACCGTGCCCGTGTTTTCTTACCGAAACCTGCCCTTCGGCCATTTCTTTTTCGCCAACGATAAGCATGTACGGGATTTTTTTCAACTCGGCATCGCGAATTTTGCGCCCTATCTTCTCATCCCTGGAGTCAATCAAGCCGCGAATATCGTAATTATTAAGGGATTCTAAAACTTTTTTAGCATAATCCTCATATTTCTCAGAGATGGGTAGCACAATAAATTGCTCCGGCGTAAGCCACAACGGGAACTCTCCGGCACAGTGTTCTATTAGCACCGCAACAAACCTTTCCAGCGAGCCGAAAGGAGCACGGTGTATCATCACCGGCCGGTGTTTCAGGTTGTCGCTGCCGGTATATTCCAGTTCAAACCGCTCGGGCAAGTTGTAATCAACCTGTATTGTGCCAAGCTGCCATTTGCGGCCAAGCGCATCTTTAACCATAAAATCAAGTTTGGGACCGTAAAAGGCTGCCTCCCCTAAAACGATGACTGTGCTGAGTCCTTTCTCTTCTGCGGCCTCAATAATTGAAGTTTCGGCCAAAGCCCAATTCTCATCGCTACCGATGTACTTAGCCCGGTTTTGCGGGTCTCTTAATGAAATCTGGGCGGTGTAATCTTCAAATCCTAAAGCTTTAAAAACATGCAAAACCAGGTCAATAACTTTTTTAAATTCGTCTTTTACCTGATCCGGACGGCAAAACAGGTGGGCATCATCCTGGGTAAAACCACGCACACGCGTTAAACCATGCAACTCGCCGCTTTGCTCATAGCGATATACGGTACCAAACTCGGCGTATCTTACCGGCAGATCTTTGTAAGAACGGGGCTTAGTTTTATAAATTTCACAATGGTGCGGACAATTCATTGGCTTCAGAAAAAACTCCTCACCTTCCTGGGGAGTTTTAATTGGCTGGAAGGAATCGGCGCCATATTTATCATAATGCCCCGAGGTTACATACAGGTTTTTATGTCCGATGTGGGGCGTTATAACTTGTTCGTAGCCCGCTTTTGCCTGCGCCTTTTGAAGGAAACTGACCAATTTTTCGCGTAAGGCGGTGCCCTTCGGTAACCATAGCGGTAAGCCCATTCCCACTTTTTCTGAAAATGTAAACAGCTCTAACTCTTTTCCCAGTTTGCGGTGGTCGCGTTTTTTAGCCTCCTCAATCATCAGGAGGTATTCGGTAAGTTCGCTGGCTTTGGGGAATGTAACGCCATAAATCCGCGTAAGCTGCTTCTTGGTCTCATCGCCACGCCAGTAAGCCCCGGCAACATTCATCAGCTTGACGGCTTTGATAAATCCGGTGTTCGGGATGTGCGGGCCGCGGCACAAATCCGTAAAGTTGCCCTGATTGTAAAAAGTGATCGAACCATCTTCCAGATCTTTGATGAGATCCAATTTGTACTCATCGCCTTTCTCCGTAAAATATGCTATCGCATCTGCTTTTGAAACAGCGGTCCGTTTATACTCCGACTTGGTTTTTGACAGCTCGATCATTTTATTCTCGATCTGTTTGAAATCATCCGAAGAAAACTCCCGGTCGCCAAAATCAACGTCGTAATAAAAGCCGGTTTCAATAGCCGGACCAATACCGAATTTGGTTCCCGGATATAAAGCTTCCAGGGCTTCGGCCATCAAGTGGGCGGACGAGTGCCAGAAAGTAGCTTTTGCCGCCTGGTCGTTCCAGGTTAGGAGTTTTATTTTTGAATCAGTGTCAATTGGCCGGCTGCTGTCCCAAACCTGACCGTTTACTTCGGCGGCTAACACATTGCGGGCTAATCCTTCTGAAATAGACAGGGCGATTTGATGTGGAGAAATTCCTTTCTCATACTGACGAACGGAGCCATCGGGAAGGGTAATGTTGATCATTTACAATATGATTTGGAAGTTGTGCGTAATGAAATGTAAATCACGTACCAGGTGATTTTGTAAGCGGGCAAATATAAGGCGATTACGCTGTATTCTATACCCCGGCGTAGAAATTTGACGAATAGCCAAAAACATGAGAGGGTTTGAAGTTGGGCCGGAGCGTGTGCGGTTGGCTGATGATCCGCTTTTTGGAGTCGGCCAATCTGAAAACAATTAAAAGCGATTGCATTGCGGGGGTCGGGAGAAAGCTCTGGCGGAGATAATTAACCGATTGAAATAGCTTTTAGTTACCGCCTTCGCGGATGATTACCTGATTTGGACTGGTGCCGCCAGTCCGGTTTCTGAACTGCTCTTGGATTTTTTTACGGAATTCTGCCTGCTTTTCGCGGTATTCCTCTTCGCTGATCATGCGGGCTTTTTTTGGAAGGGCCAGCTCAGAGTCTTTAACTTTAATGTATTCTATGCTGGTCGCGTAATATTTGATGCGTTGGTTTTCAACGCCCAACACCACACCTTCTGTCCAATAATTAATAGCTGGAGAGGCAGCGAAGGGTAACTCATTGGTGTACCAGATGGTGGTTTCCATTCCGCGTTTATCTTTCAGAACTGCCTTTTTACAGTCAAACCCGATGATCTTTTTCACATCATCAAACTTGGTAATTTCAAGCGAATCAGTTCCTAATGACTTCTGGAGAAGCAACTGCTCACCATCCATTTCAAATGATTCGGTTACTTTTTTATCCTCAAAGCTAAAGAACGTTTCACGTTCTGCTGCACCGCCAAATCGCATCATCCGGGCTCCCTGGCCGCTACCCGCATCGCTAATATCATCTTCTACTTCCGATTTCTGAAATTTTGCTCCGTTAACCGTAAAGACGAGTTCCATCTTGGTGCTGATCTGATCGGGCATGGTAAAACCATTCGGACGTTGTGCCTGGACTTGCCCGCCCTGGGTGTTGCCACGCATGGCTCGTGTATCAATAACCTGAGTATAATAAATTACTCCGGAAGTTTTCTGCTGCGCAAAAACGTAGCTGGTAAATACCATGCAAAAACTAACGAGTACCAACAATTGCTTTGACATTCGAATGAGATTTTAAAGCTCAAATATATTACAAAATGTCCTTGATAAAGACAGACAAGAAGAAGTATCCGATACTTAATCGTCCGGCATTACTGCATCCTAAATTCCGGTCTGGCTACCATGTCTGTTTTATTGATATTGGTCTAAGGCTTTTTGATATTAAGCGCCTGGAAACTACCAAAGGCTTTCATTTTCCTGGGCCACCAGCGGCTGTTTCAGGAGGAACGTGATCGGACAAGTCGGCATGTTTTTCCGGTATAGAGAAAGATTCGTCTACGGGTTTGTTCAAACTATTTCTGCTCATGTTTTGGATGTAAACGAATGAAAATATAAACCCCCAACCGCCAAACCATGTCGCGGCAATTTGGTGCAGAAAATTATAATCGGTTAGTACGCTCTGGCAAATAAAACCCGTTGTGCGGAGGGCGTTCCGGTAACCATGCACACACCGTCCTCCTGCTTGTTTTGCAACGGAATACAACGGATGGTGGCTTTGGTTTCTTCTTTTATCTGCTTTTCGGTGGCAGCGGTTCCGTCCCAGTGCGCAGCAATAAATCCGCCTTTCTCGTCTAAAACATGTTTAAACTCCTGGTAAGAATTTACTTCGCGGATGTTTTCATCCCGAAATTTAAGCGCCTTGTTGTAAATAGATTGCTGAATATCATCCAGCAAAGTTTGGATATGCACGTCCAGGTTTTCCCGGCTGATGGTTTGTTTTTCGCGGGTATCACGTCTAACAATCTCAACTGTACCGTTTTCCAGGTCGCGACCGCCAATCGCCAGCCGTACCGGCACGCCTTTCATTTCGTATTCGGCAAACTTAAACCCTGGCCGCTGGGTATCCCGGTTATCAAACTTTACGCTGATATTTCTGGCCTTCAGCCTGGCAACCAGATCGGTGGCTACTTCAGAAATCTGTACCAACTCTTCATCTGATCGGTAAATCGGCACAATAACCACTTGTATAGGAGCCAGTTTTGGAGGCAGTATTAAACCGGCGTCATCCGAATGAGCCATAATGAGCGCACCAATTAATCGTGTGGAAACACCCCAACTGGTTGCCCAGACATAGTCCAGCTTGCCTTCTTTATTGGTAAATTTTACGTCGAACGCTTTGGCGAAATTCTGTCCTAAGAAATGAGAAGTACCGGCCTGCAAAGCCTTTCCGTCCTGCATTAATGCTTCTATACAATAGGTATCAAGGGCGCCGGCAAACCGCTCGGTTTCGGTTTTCCGACCGCGGATTACAGGAACAGCCATAACACTTTCCGCGAAATCTGCATAAACCTCCAGCATGCGCTCGGTTTCTTCAACGGCTTCCTGCGATGTGGCATGGGCGGTATGCCCTTCCTGCCATAAGAATTCTGCGGTCCTCAAAAAAAGCCGGGTTCGCATTTCCCACCTAACCACGTTGGCCCATTGGTTAACCAACACCGGCAAATCCCGATACGATTGAATCCAGCCGCGGTAGGTATTCCAGATGATGGTTTCTGATGTGGGACGTACAATCAATTCTTCTTCCAGCTTTGCGTCTTCGTCTACAACGATGTTTCCATTGCCGTCGTTTTTTAACCGATAATGAGTTACAACAGCGCACTCGGTAGCGAAACCTTCTACGTGCGAAGCTTCCTTAGAAAAAAATGACTTAGGAATGAACAAGGGAAAATAGGCATTGCTGTGTCCGGTTTCTTTAAACCGTTTATCAAGGTCGGCCTGCATATTCTCCCAAATGGAGTATCCGTAGGGCTTTATCACCATACAACCCCTCACCGCCGAATGCTCGGCCAAATCAGCCTTTGCAACAAGTTCGTTATACCACTGCGAATAATCCTCGTTTCTCTTTGTCAGCCCCTTGCTCATACGTATATATCTGGAATGAATTTTGTAATTTTAAAGCATAAAAATAACAGGCGACAAAGTTATAAATCTCGAACAGGTATTTTAATTTATTATGCATGCAACCATTCGGGCAAATATTCGTCTAAAAATTATAGCTCCATCCATACGTTGAATATTAAATATAAGCGCCATGATTAAGAGACTCATACCCACCCTTTCAGCAGTCGCCATCCTATTATTGGGAGCCTGCTCAACTAACAAGCTGGCTCAACAAGAGGAAGTGGTTGACGATGCTTATTACACCGAAGCTGCCGCCAAAGAACAGGCCGTTTACGCTGCCTCTACCCGCAACACAGACCGATCATCAGATTATGTGACCGATGATGAATTGTATGGAGATTACGATAATCGCTATGATGATCGGGACGACTATTACGACCGGAATTATTCTGCCCGTATTTATCGTTTCAGAAATTATTCTCCCTGGAGAAGTTATTATGATACCTGGTATGATTACCGCTTCGACCCTTTTTACAGCAACTTCAATACGTTTAATTACTACAACGGCCTAAGTTTTAATATTGGATTTGGCAGGCCTTACGGGTATAATTTCGGATACAATAATTATTACAACCCCTGGAATTATTACGGCTCACAATACAACGGCGGCTTCTGGGGCCCGTACTCTTATTACAACAGCTACAACCCTTACTTTTACGGAGGCCGTTACGGAAATTATTACGGCGGAAATTACGGCAACATCGGTCGGCCGGTTATTGTAAACCCAAACTACCGGGCACGGCCAGATCGGGAAACCGAGAACGTACGCTCCGGAATTTATAACCCGAGCAGCGGCGGAGACCGTATCGGAACATCACCCGCCCGGCCCGAACGGATTTCAACAAGTCCGGCAACATCAAGCGGAGACAATACGCAAAGCATCCCGGAAAGGAGCCAACCGGTTGGATCATCCAGGCCATCCCGGGGTTCTGATAGTCAGCCGGATAATACGCCCCGTGAGCGAACAGGTACCAGAGAAACACCTCCGCCAACCCGTGAAGCGAGACCTTCACGGCCGCAGCGTGAAACACCGCCGCCGCGTACAGAAACCAGGCCGGCGGAACGTCAATCATCCCCGCCTTCATCTGCTCCTTCACGATCATCTGGCGGAGAAACCAGCCGCCCGACACGCAGAGGCAACCAGTAAGTGTACTTTAAATTCAGGTAAACTAAAATCAGAATGAGATTCAAAAATATTTTGTTCCTGGCTGTGCTATCTACAGCAGGGAGCCAGGCTTTTGCCCAATATTCATCAGATGCTCTGCGATTTTCGCAATATCAGTTAGGCGCTTCTTCGCGGTTTAAAGCGATGGGAAGTGCGCAAATTGCGGTAGGTGGAGACATAGGATCTCTGGCTTCCAATCCTGCCGGACTTGGTTTATTCACGAAATCAGAGTTTAACTTCAGCGCCGATTTTTCTAACCGACAACTGGAGTCGCAATACATCGGCCAATTGACCACCGCTCAGAAAGACCGTTTGGGCATTGACCAGATCGGGGCGGTTTTTTATAATCCGGCAACTCGTACCAAAGGCACTGATCTGAAAACCGGCTGGTTAAGTTTTAATTACGGTGTGTCTTTTAATAAAACCAACAATTTTAATACAACCCTTGACTATGGGGCAAATAACCCAAACAGTTCCATTGCAGATTATTTTGCTGATCTGGCCTCATTTTACCTGGGGGAGGGCGATCCCGCGAACAACACCAATGCCTTGCCCGCGGGATCATTAGAGGATATGGCTTACAGCAGTTTTCTGATCGAGTATGACAACTCAGGATATTTTCCGGTCACGGCTCTAAACGGCAGTCAGCGGAATTTAGCCTACCGTACCGGTTCTCAATCTGAAGTGAATTTCGGTGCCGGGGCCAACTACAGTAATAAATTATATCTCGGTGCTTCACTGGCCATAGCATCACTGAATTATAATGTTGACCGCGAATTTTTTGAAGCAGGTTCTAACCGCACGTTTATCGGCCAGCGGCCGGAGTTTGTTGGCGGCAGCTATGATCTATCATATACGAACAACCAGGTGACTACCGGAACCGGCATAAACGCCAAGCTGGGGATGATTTACCGGGCTACGGATGCGGTACGGGTGGGCCTGAGTTTTATAACTCCCACATGGTATCAAATTACAGACAGCTTCGCAGAATCATTAAATACCCGGTATACACGGGCTAATGGCGGAGCTATTCCGCCTTACAACAATGAGCCGACTATTTATGATACCGATTACACCCTGCGTACACCTTACCGTGTTAATGGCGGCTTGTCGGCCATTATAAATCAACAAGGGCTAATTTCTGCTGATGTAGAGTATGTAGATTATTCCTCTGCGAATTTTAAAACGGATAGCCGCAACGCGGAGCTTAATACCAACGCCGATATTCGTGATAATTACCGGGCGGCTGTTAACCTCCGGGTGGGCGCAGAATATAAAATTTCCAATGTGATGTTGAGAGGTGGATATAACCGGGTGGGTTCGCCGTTAAAGGATATTGATTCAACCTCTGACATAGTTTCAGGCGGTATTGGTTTCAGGAGCAATCTGCTCTACCTGGATATCACCTATCAGAACGCCACCAGCAATTTTACGAGTTCGCCGTACGTAATTTCACGAGATTATCCGGACTTTGAATTTACAGGTGCGGGAGAAACCGCAAGGATTAAAAACACAAGCAACAATGTATTCTTAACGGTTGGTGCCAGGTTTTAACGGCAATTGCGGACTTGCCACCACGTGCTGTATGTCAACAAAAAATCCTGAATGCCATGAAGCTTTCAGGATTTTTTGTTGCTTTTTCGCTGATCAATCCTTTCCGCAGAAAGATCGCAGCATCCAGTTATTCTTTTCTTTAAACTGCATGAAGGAGTTGATCAGATCGTTTGTCCCATCATCACCAGCATCCGCGGTAAGTGTCATAATTTCGCGTTCCATATCTATAAGTTGCGAGAAATCATCCATAATGGCCAGCACCAATTGTGTGTCTTTCATTCCCGCGGTGTTCAGCTCGTTCAGTTTAGAAACCTTGATGTAGTCAGCAAAAGTACTATAGGGCGATTTTCCCAAAGTAAGGATCCGCTCGGCCAGATCGTCAATAGTTTGCTGAGCATTGGTATACAGTTCTTCAAATTTAACGTGCAGCGTAAAAAAATGGCCTCCCTTAACATTCCAGTGGCAACCTCTAAGTTTTTGATAATGGATGTGATAATTAGCCAGTAAATCATTTAAGTGATCAACAATTGGCTTCACTTCTTTTTCTTTTAGTCCGATTTCATTCGCATTCATATGTAATTTGATTTGGTATGGTTTATTTAAAAAATGTATGAGCGGTCAGCTTGTCCTGATCTTTCAGAACATCTGGCGGATGTGCTGAACGCGATGTGGCAAAAAAGAAAATTAAAGATACCGATACGCTGCTTTTAAACGTTTAGGCTACAGCCTATTTATCAACCCACAAAAGGAACAAATGGCTTAATTGTTTCATTTTTTGTATAATTGCGCAAATTTTAAAAAAACATGCATAGATATCTATTCTTATCTATTGGCTCTCTGATATTTTCTACAACAAACCTCGCGGCTGCCACAGTTGATTCCTTAGGGGTTGAAAATCTAAATGGAAAAAAGGTAATTGTTCACAAGGTGGAGGCCAAAGAAAGCTATTATTCGATAGCCCGTAAGTACAAGGTTAACCCGCAAACGGTTATTGCCCACAACGATAATAAGAGTTTACCAATCGGAGTGGTGATCAAAGTACCTACAGAGCGGCCTTTTGTCGCCGAGCGGATTGTCAACGTTGCTGTGAAAAGTCCGGTTTCCCAAAATGATAAAACTGCCCTGGTAGAGTACAAGGTTGGGCCCCGGGAAACGTTTTACTCCATTTCTAAAAAGTTTAATACTTCTGTAGAGGCGTTAAAAGCGTTGAACAATATTTCCGGGAATTCATTAGCGGCCGGGCAAATCATCAAAGTACGATACGGATCGCAAACTGCGGAAATTACCCCGCCAACACCCGTAACAATCCCGAAAGTTATGATTAACGGTCGGCAGGACAATCCGACCCAAATTGACAGCAGCATTAACGCGGGCGATCGCTTGAGGCTGCCGCCCGCCCGTTACGGACTGAGAGAGATTGATGATCACGGAGTGGCTTTGAGCATTGCCGATGAAAGCCTTGACGAGACAAAAATGCTTGCACTACACCAAACTGCTCCTATCGGTACGGTGGTTAAAGTAACAAACCCCATGAGCGGTAAAAGTACATTTGCCAAAGTTGTTGGAAAATTTACCGAAAATGAAAACACCCGCGATGTGATCATCGTAATAACAAAAGCGACAGCCGATATGATTGGCGCATTGGACAGGCGTTTTCAGGTAAATATTGTGTACGGCGTTCCCAATGAACAATAAACCCTTTGTTGTTGGCGTAGCCGGCGGAAGCGGTTCTGGTAAAACCTTCTTTCTGAACTGCTTTTTAAATCATTTTGAGAAAAAAGATGTTTGCCTGGTTTCGCAGGACGACTATTATATCCCGGTAGCGCACAACATGACTGCCGAAGAGAACAAACTTTATAATTTTGATTTGCCCGGTACCATAGATCAGCAGCATTTCTATAACGATATAAAGTCGCTCTTATCTGGTCAAACCGTTTTTAAAAATGAATACACGTTTAATAATCCGGGAGCGGTTCCCAAGGTTTTAGAAATCCGGCCGGCACCCATTCTCATTATTGAAGGTTTGTTTATTCTTCACTTTGCGGAGATCGCTTCGCTGATGGATTTAAAAATATTTATTGATACTGAAGAGGAAGTGGCATTGAAGCGTCGTTTAAAGCGTGATTTAACTGAACGGGGATATTCTGAAGAAGATATTTTATACAAGTGGCATAAGCACGTGATGCCCTCATACAATGAGTTTCTGCTACCTTATAAAAATGATTGCGGTAAGGTGATCAGCAACAATACTCAACTTGCCGAAGATATTATTCTGATAACGAAGGAAATTTCTGAGGCCTTGAAGCAGCAGGTGTTGAACAAGCCGGTAATCAATATTGATAGAAAGTAGCCGGTCTAATTCTGAATTGACTTTAATAGGGTTTCAGCAGTCGCAACATCAATTTTACCGCAGCCGCAAATTATCACTAATTTAACAGAAAGCACTTAAATACACAAGCCACTTCACCGGCATTTGTGAAAAGCTCAATTTGGTTTCAATGGTATTTCAATCGGGACGATGTGTGTTCCAATATTCTTTTGGCGAGACGATTTTGGTCTGCTTGTAGATTGGGAATGTAAAGTCGGTTGAGTTACCAGTAATTATAAAGTCTGCTAAACTTTCATCAGCAAGTTCTATGATCATATTGTCATCCGCATCCGAAACGAGGTCAAGTTTAATACTCGGAGCATACTTTGTTGCCTTAAGTTCAATTTCCACAAGTAACGCTTCGGCCCGTGTAAAAAAATCAGGAAATTCTGAGAATTTGGGTCTTGCCAAAACGTCAAAATATTCTGCCAACAATTCGTCCGAAACACACAATTGAACTTTGTTTTCGATAAATAGCAGGTTAATAATTTGATATGGAAAACTGCGCTGAATCAGAGCGGACACGATAACATTGGTGTCAATTACGATTTTTTGCATTCTTCCTTACGGATCTTACCTCACTTGTAATCTCGTCCATAGTCATTTCTGACAATCCGTATTTTTCAGCAAGTTCCAAACACCTACTGAGGTTTTGGCGTATCAATTCCTTCTTAACCAGTTCGATAAAATCATGAAAAGTCAACTTTTCGTCTTTTAAACCAAACTTACTGTATTCATGATCAGATATAGAAACATTCAGGGTTCGCATATTTAT
>JBGTBV010000164.1:0-1713 GCA_041749185.1 Daejeonella sp.
CTGGCTTGATTCCAGGTGATACCTACTACCGGGAAATAGCGGAAGCCAGGGTATCTCAAATAGTGTTCTACATAAGGATCATTGAAAGCAAGTTTTCCTACCCAGACAGTTGTGTCTGGCAATGCGGCCTGATAGGCTTCCTGGGAAGAATCTTTTGCGAGGTAATGCATGTACTCTAACCAGTGCACGTTTGCTATCTCTGTTTCATCCATATAGAAGGAAGCTACAGAGACTGTTCTTTCCACGTTATCACGATAGGACATAACGTCTTCTTCAAACGAACCCATTACAGCGCGACCACCTTCGATGAAAACCATGTTTGGTGCATCGGGCTGACCTTCGTAAGGGTTTACCATAAATCCACCTTGATCTTCGTCGTTGTAAGCCAACCCTGTGGCAGTGCTTAACTGACCAGGGTTTGAAGCTGTTGGTTTCCTACCCTTTCCGCCGAACAACGAACAGGCAGACAGGGCCACTGATCCGCCTATGACATACAAAAGAACCCTGAACGAATACTTCATTTTAATGTTGAATTTAAACCAAATGCTAATTAAACGGATAATCCTATGTTTTCCAAGTCGCTGTATGTTTATTGACGACTATGTAAGAGAATAGAAACCTGCAACTTATGAACGTTCAACTAAAGCAGTTATTGTTTTGGGAATGGCCTCTCCATTTTTGGGAAGATGAACATTCAAAAGCGCGGTTTAATTAACGATTTGAACGATTAGTGGAATGGCATAGAATTTTGAATAGGAGGTTTTCAAAAGAACCAACTATGCTAACCCTCCAGGATTTCAGAATTATGCCTTTCGAAAAGAAATGTGATGTAATTACATTTTACGGAAATTATTTGGCGCAGCGTACACTTGCTGATTGCAAAGTGTTTCTCTACTTCACCGAAGGGTTTTTCATAGAGGTGTTTTACTCCCCAAAATATCAAAAGGTGTTAATGATAAACGCTTTTGAAAAAACAATTGGATTGGATCCCTACTTGGACAAGATCTCGCTATCTGATTTGATCACAGCATAGCCCGCCATTTGTTGAAATAACTCTATTGCCGTGTCTACGGTTTTTACATTTTCAATTATTAGCATGGCTTTACCTGCACTGTCTTTGATCTTGCATTGACGGGGATGCTTCTGAACAAAGGCGAGGATGTGACCGAAAATCTCAGAACTAAAGTACTTGTCATTATTGCTAATAAAGAACGCTCGCATCTTTTCGCTTTTCAGACTTAGTTTTTCGAAACCTAGTTTTTCAGCCAGCCAACGCAGCCGGACGGTGTTCACTAGTTCTTCAAACGAAGAAGGAAACGGACCAAAACGATCCCGTACCTCGTCAGCGAAACTCGCAAGCTGACCCTCATCCTTTATATTATCCAGACGGGAATACAATTGAAGTCGCTCGCTGATACTATTGACATACCCATCCGGTATCAGAATTTCCAGGTCGGTTTCTATCACACAATCCTGCACGATCAGTCTTGCTTTTTCTTCAAGTTCAGCCGAGAACAAATCCTTGAAATCGGTCTCTTTTAATTCCTGGATAGCGTCATCTAGAATTTTATGATAGGTGTCAAAACCCAGATCAGTAATAAAACCACTTTGTTCACCGCCCAATAAATTACCGGCACCGCGGATATCAAGGTCACGCATCGCCACTTTAAATCCGTCGCCCAACTCAGAGAATTCTTCCAATGCAGCAAGTCG
>JBGTBV010000165.1:0-14728 GCA_041749185.1 Daejeonella sp.
AAAGTTTTGCACTTTAGCTGCCGTAGTGCAGTTGTGGACGGTTACGCTATTAGATTCTTTGGAAGAGTGCAGGTTGAAGTTCGACATATAAATGTATTGATCGTCTGGACTCCAGGAAATTCCAATATTACCCGATATACCCGCTTCTTCAAACATTCCGGTTTGGGTTAAGTTGCCTGCTGAAAAATTATAGACATACAACCTTCCGGGTTTTTGTAAACTAAGATCAGGCTCTGGTGTGGCAAAGTGGGTAACACCCCAGGTTGATACGGCAATTTTAGTTCCAGCAGAGTTAAACTCTACGGTACTAGGGCCTCCGTTGTTCCCATCCATATAAGTTGCGCCTATCCTTTTAAACTCAAGAAGACCGCTGGACTTATCGAAGGTAAAAACCGCTAAGTTTCTAAGCGGAGAAGATGCAACCGCTCCGAAGGCAACAGGAGGACTCATTTGAAAATTAGGATTTGAATGCTGATTGCCAACAACGATCCATGATGTTCCGCCGATATCTTTTGCGGCAATCGAGGCCGCTCTTATGCCACGGGAATCCATATTATCCATAGCCGACGTGGATGGATCCTGATCAACCTGCGCTAAGCTGCCGTCTGATTTATTAATTTTAAAAACTGAGATCCTGCCGTTAACCGGATTGTTCCCTGCGTTAACAGCAAGCAGGTAATCGCCTACCATACGTAACGCCCATTGGGTATCAAAATCCCCTTCGGCAGCGTCGCCTAAACAACCTGTTTTGTAAGGCGAACCCGGTAATTCTGTTAAGGTGCCGTCGCTGTTCCTTCCGAGTGCAATAATAGCGTTGCCCGCAGAAGAATTAGTGCTCGTATAAAGGAATCCTTTATAATCGGCATTACTGATGTCAACATTCTCTTTCGCACATGCGGAGAGAAGGATAACGATAAACGCGGTAAAAATTTGCTTTTTCATAATTTTTCCAGTTTAATAGTTAAGTTATTACACTAATTACAAGCTGGAAAGGGAAAAGTTATCACAGAAGTATAACGTTTTTGTTCAATAATTGTCCTTTTTTTATGGTTTAAATTGCCGGGTAGATTAGAAGGGTGGCCTAATAGAGCTTTTCAGAAACGAGCGGCTATCAAAGCCTTACCCTTGTTTCAGGTTCGATATCAGCATTATATTCATCCAACTGATCCAACAGTGCCATTGCATTAATCAATGGTGCCCACTCCATTCCGTTAAAGATAAGCCGAAACCATTTTTTATCACTGTTCTTAGACTTGATATTAAGGAAAAGCCAAATCGCAGCAAAGGAAAAAGCAAGCGTTATACCTGCGGTTAGTAGCCATTGTAAAACATTCCATTCCTGTAACATCATTTCAGTCCACCAAAAGGTTGTCCAAAAGGGAAGCTGAAGACAGAGAATGCGTGTAACCCAAAGCGTTGATGTTTTCAGGCTCGCTATTTTTTTCTGAGCTCTTAGAATAGGCTCTGTGATGTCTACTTGATATATTGTGAAGAGCTGATATAGATACATGAATAATGCAAGGCCAGTTAAGCCCACCTGAACAGAAGCTGAAAACAGAAAGAATTTACTCATTTCTGAAAAGGAATTTAGGTACAGATTGCTAAGAATAATTAGTCCAGCTCCAACCCAAACGATGCCTGCCAGGAGCGTAAAAATTTTTATTGGTTTCATTAATGAGATGAAATGATAAATTTTCAGCCGGGAGATTTCCTCTGAATTAATTCTGTTCACGGCAATTGTTTTTTCCAACTTTTCGCTGGTTGTTTGCCAAAGTTGTTTTAATTCCAGTTCGTTCATGGTCTTATGGTTTTAATTGTGAAAATCGGGATTTTAACTTTTCCTTGATGCGTCCAATTTTTGTTCCGACGTTGCTGACTGACGTTCCCAGTATTTCGGCAATTTCAGCGTGGCTTTTATCTTCCAGATACAACAGCATAAGTGCACGGTCTATCTCTTTGAGTTCGCAGATAAACTGTTCCAATAAGCTCAATTGCCTTTCTTTTGCTGTCTTCTCTTCCTCTGATATTTCTGCCATTTGCTCATTCGGCACGCTATACTTAGTGTCCCTCCTTGTATTTTTTCGGTAAAACGAGATGGCAACATTCAATGAGATGCGATACAGCCATGTGGAAATTCTAAATTGATTATCGTATCGGTGAAGAGATTGCCATACCTGAATCATCATTTCCTGGACCAAGTCTTGTCTATCGTCTTCGTTTTCACAATAGGCACGGGCAACCCGGTAAAAAATACCTTTGTGTTGCTCAACGATATTTTGAAACTGTAGTCTTCGTTCGTTCTCTTTCATTTATTTCAACAGGCTTTCAACCAGTACACCTATTATTCGCACAAGGGTCTAAAAAATCACAGTTTGAATGAAAATACTATTAAAATATCCGGAAGGGTACTGGATTTGGTTAAGCCGAACCGTTCGGTGGTTCCCCACAAGTGAAAGAATTTTTTTCAATAAAAAATGCCCCGATGGTTTTACATCAGGGCATTATAAAATTTGCCCGAAAGCAACGCGTGAATTAATTAAGCAAAAAACGGCGTTACTATAGTTGTAACCTGCTCTCTGGTTAAAGGTTCGTCAAAACTTTCTGTTGCTGCCGCGAGTGAAACATCTTTACCGTTGATGTTTGTGATCAAGATTCCAGCTTGGGTATCCAGTTCTTCACCATCGTAAGATGCCTGTACTGCAGCACCAATTCCACTTTCCTTTCCTGTGATCCAGGGCTTAACAGTGGCGAAATTATTTTCGCGACGCATCCAACGAATGTGGGCTGCATGGCGGGCTTCAACTGAATGAATCCGCAGAGCTGCTGTAAGCACTTCGTTAGATTCCATCAGGTTTCCTGCCTGACCTTTGTAAGCCCGTACACCGGTATCCTCGAAAGTTTGAGCAACAGCCAGGAATGTGGCATAGCTGCTAAAAACGGTTGGGAAAGTACCCTTAGCCGTGAAGTCATATTTAGCTTCCGCAACCGGAGTTCCACCCAAACTGGTGATTACGCCTTGCAAAAATTTCACGTGATTCAACTCGTCGGCACGGATGGTTTTGATAGAATCAGCATCGCAGCCTGAAGGAATTTTAGCTTTTTCGCATCCCTGAACATAAAAATTATATTCCAGGTGCTCTAAAGTTAAAGCGAAATTCAGCACGCTCAGAATTTGTGTGGTGTTCTGTCCGTACGCTTTCTTAAACATCGAACCGAGCGCCAAAGGCACAGAGGCCATTGCAATTTTAGAACCCATATTGAAGAAGCTTTTCATCGCTCTTCTGCGTGGACTTATCCGTTCATAAACGTCAGCATCCACTTTTTCTATTTCTTCTATGATATTTATCAGATTCATGACTTTTCAGTTTAGTTGGTTGGTAAATTACTTGCGTTAATTTGGGTTTTGATAAAAGTACCGGCAATTGCCAATACTTCAGATGGCATACGAACGGTATCCAAACCATTTTCATTTACCACTTCAGAATTTGCAAAAGTTCCGCACTGGATAATGTCTCTGATATAAGCCGCATGGCGTGCTTCAACAGATACAATTTTTCCTGCAAGTAAAAGGTAGTCAGCAGATTCTAACAACTGGCCTGCACCATTGTATGCCGATACACCTAAATCTTCAAATGCTTTCGAAGTTGCCAAAACGCTGTCGCGGCTGGCGAAATCAATAGTTGAAAAATCTACTTCTAGAGCTGGTATCGCATTGGTACCAAGCGCATTTTTAAAAAACTCGCGGTGGGCAACTTCGTGCTGACAGATATCATGGAAATAATTAGTTTCGCGGGAAGAGATGCCTGCATACGGAGTTTTTACTACCTGAATGTAGAATGCAGCTTCTAGCTGCTCCAAAGCATACGCGTAATTTAAAATTCCAAAGTCTCCGCTACCTAAATCTACCCCTTCATGGGTATCTAAGGTAGTGATGTTGGATTCCTTACATCCGGCCATTACCAGAGTTGCAGCTGCTACGCCTGCTCCTGCATATTGCAGAAAGGAGCGACGGGGCAAAGAGTTTTTTTCAAAGCCATCGCCACTGAGCAACGACCTTTCATTAAAGTTGGGTTTTTTCATAACGTTAATTTAGTTAGGGGTTGGTAAGAATGTTAAATAATAACTTTTACATTATTATGTTACTTATACTAACGAGTAAAATATGGGGGCGGTTTTTCGAATTCAGGTAATAAGTTAAACTGTGTAAAAGTTATACAACTGCTTTACATTTTTTTTTTCGTCTGCTAATCCGTTGAGTGGGCAGAAAGAACTCAATAATCAGTGTCTTAGATGCCTATGTGCGATATCTGCTCCCTGATTTCTCCACTTTGTAAAAATTTGCAGCTCGGAAGTTAAACAGTATATGGCACACTCTTTTGAACTTTTAATTTAGACTTTTCCATACCTTGGAAACTATTTTCTCGGCATTCACTCTGGAAATCAACTTATAATTTAAGGATGGGACCGGTCAAATCCGGAAAGATCACTTGAATAAAGTATAGAAGTAGTCAGGCTTTAAAATCAGCTTATAACAGAGGGAAATTCCTTCAGCAATGAAGGGCAGTTGCTATCACTAATAGAATTATATAAAAAAAACCAAAAATGTTATAAGACTAAAATCTTGTTTTTTTGGATATTTGTAGGGTCATAGAAAATGAAAAAGCTCTTTATAACCATAATCGCTGTTTTTTACTTTGGTGTTTCATCGGGTGCAACGCTCTATGCTCACTTTTGCATGGGCGAGATCACAGGTATTGACTTAGCCGCTCAATCAACTGGCGATTGTGGCAACTGCGGGATGAATAAATCTGAAGCCCAAAAGTGCTGCGACCAAAAACAGCAAAAACTGGAAGCTGACACCGCCCAGAAAATAGCACTTCAAAATCATCAGTTTACCGTTCCTTTTCTTTATCACCTGATTGTTAACTCAAATCTCGGCTGGAGTTCTTTCCCCGAAGCAGAAAAATATCACTCTCCAACGGTTAATTCAGCCACTGCTAACCCGGATGTGCCTGTCTTTATCCGGAATTGTAATTTCCGAATTTAATTTCCCCCCATATCTCTGGCCTCTTTGTTAAGGCCTGTTGCCGATTTATTGCGATTGTCTTTTTGCTGTTTTCATCAATTCATAATCATCAATAATTTGGCATAGCGTAGCCGTTTATCTCAGGATAATCTCTGGTGACCAATCCGCAATTGAAATTAATCTGAACTATGCGAAAATGCAAACGCGACTGGCATCAGAATAAATTCTTCGGATCAATTACAAAAAAATCTTTAACAAAATGATTGAAAACTTAATTTCCTTTTCCTTGCGGAACCGGTTTATCGTATTGCTTTTCGCCACCCTGATGTTTGCGTTTGGTGTGTACGCGGTCCAAACTTCCAAAATAGATGCCATACCAGATCTGTCTGAAAATCAAGTAATTGTTTTTACAGAGTGGACGGGCAGAAGTCCGCAAATTATTGAAGATCAAATTACTTACCCATTGGTAACCAATCTGCAGGGAATTCCGCAAGTTAAATACGTTCGGGCCAACTCCATGTTTGGTATGAGTTTTATCTACATCATTTTCGAAGATGGTGTTGATTTATATTGGGCACGCTCAAGAGTGCTTGAGCGGCTAAATTCAACCGGTACAGATTTGCCTTCGGGCGTTACGCCCACTATGGGACCTGATGGAACCGGCGTGGGTCATGTACTTTGGTACACCTTAGATGCTCCGGGAATGGACCTGGGCGAGCAGCGGGCGGTGCAGGACTGGTACATTAAATTTGCGCTTCAGAATGTATCCGGGGTAAGCGAAATTGCATCTTTCGGCGGCTTTCAAAAACAATATGAAGTTACCGTTGACCCCAATAAATTAACGTACTACAAGGTTTCGATAGGAGATGTAATGCGCTCTGTTAAAGCGAATAACAATGAAGCGGGTGGCCGAAAGTTTGAGATGAATGATGTGGGTTATATCATTAAAACAAACGGCTATTTAAAATCAATTCCTGAGATTGAAAATTTGGCGGTTCGCACCCAAAATTCTATACCAATTAAAATAAAAGACATTGCTACCGTGCAAATGGCGGGCGCTAGCCGACTGGGCATTTTTGACCTGAACGGGGATGGCGAAGCTGTTGGAGGAATTGTGGTACTTCGCTCGGGCGAGAACGCTGATGAGGTGATTACCAATGTAAAAACTAAGATGATCGAAGTTGCCAAAGGGCTTCCCGAAGGAATGGATTTTAACATTGTTTATGATCGGGGAGAGCTTATCGAAGAGTCCATATCGTCTATACGAGCCACGCTGATAGAAGAGATGATCGTGGTTTCGATCATCGTGCTGATCTTTCTTTTTCATTGGCGCAGCGCAGTCAGCATCATCATTCAAATTCCCATCACTATTGCGGCGAGTTTTATTGTGCTTAACGCATTTGATATTTCTTCTAATATCATGTCGCTAACGGGAATTGCGCTGGCCATCGGCGTAATTGTAGATAACGGAATTATAATGGCAGAAAATTCCTACCGGCATTTGTCGGTACGGCAGGCTGAATTAAACGAATTAAGAAACGGAGGAGACCAAAATGCGAAATAAATTAAAGAGCTTGTTTAAGCGAAAATCTAAAGCATCAGACTATGTGCGGCTGGATAATGAGGAACGTTTGAGTATTATCGAAAAAGCATGCAAGCAGGTATCAAGAGGTGTGTTTTATTCAACGGTAATTATCATTGCATCTTTCCTGCCGGTTTTTCTGCTCTCCGGCCAGGAAGGGAAACTGTTTCATCCGCTGGCGTTTACTAAAACTTTCATTTTAATAATTGACGCATTTTTGGTAGTAACGCTGGCACCGGTAATCATCTCCTTTTTTATGAAGGGACGGTTTAGGTCTGAAAATGAAAATCCGATAAACCGGGGTTTGGAACGGGTGTATGAACCGCTCATCAGGGCTTGCATGAACAACCGGAAAACTACGATCGGTATCAACATTATTGCGTTGCTGATCAGTATTCCCATGCTGTTTAGCCTGGGTCGTGAGTTTATGCCCCCGCTTGACGAACAATCCATTCTGTTTATGCCAGTTACGCTGCCTGATGTTTCTAACGGAGAAATAAAACGCATTTTGCAGGTTCAGGATAAGATCATCAGGTCCCTTCCGGAAGTAGAACAGGTGTTGGGAAAGGCCGGGCGTGCGGCTTCGGCAACAGATAATTCGCCCATCAACATGATTGAAACCATTATCTCTCTCAAACCTAAAAGTGAGTGGCGTGCGGGTCTCAGCAAAAAAGATATAATAGCAGAACTGGATGCGAAACTTCAAATTCCAGGGGTAGTTAACGGCTGGACCCAACCCATTATCAACCGCATTAACATGCTTTCTACCGGCATACGTACAGATGTGGGTGTAAAAGTTTACGGTCAGGATTTAAACCAGGTAGACCAGGTTTCCAAAAAAGTGCAGTCGCTGTTAAAAAATATTGAAGGCGTAAAAGATCTGTACGTAGAGCCCGTTACCGGAGGCAAATACCTGGAAGTGGACATCAAACGCGATCAACTGGAGCGCTATGGTTTATCGGTTGACGACGTGAATGCCACCGTAGAAACAGCTATTGGCGGCGCACCCTTCGCTACCACCATAGAAGGGAGGCAGCGGTTTGATATAAACCTGCGCATCAGTCAGGATTTTCGCAACAGTTTGGATAAGTTGAAACGGATTCCCCTGGTATCGCCGGATGCGGGCACAATTCCGCTTTCTGCCGTTGCAGATATTCGCTTTGCCGATGGGCCACCGATGATCACCTCAGAAAATGCGCTGCTGCGTGGAGCGGTAATGTTTAACGTGAGAGAGCGGGATCTGGGCACAACCGTGCAGGAGGCAGTTGATAAATTGAACGCCGAGCTGAAATTACCCAACGGGTATTTTGTAGAATGGAGCGGGCAGTATGAAAATCTCATACGCGGACAAAAAACGCTGTTGTATGTGCTTCCCATTGTGCTGGTTATTATTTTCCTGTCCTTATACCTGGCGTTTAAATCAATGCGTGAAGCATTTTTAAGCCTCATAACCATACCCTTTGCGCTAATTGGCGGTGCCTATCTGGTTTATTTCTGGGGAGTTAACCTCTCTGTTGCGGTAGCCGTTGGTTTTATCGCCCTGTTTGGTATCGCGGTAGAAACGGGAGTTGTAATGGTTATCTATTTAAATGATGCCATGCGGCAGTTGGTTGCTTTAAAAGGAAACTCCAGCGAAACCATCACCAAAGATGATTTGAGAGAATATGTTATTAACGGCGCTGCTAAACGCCTGCGACCGAAAATCATGACCGTTTGTGTGGCGCTGTTCGGGCTTATACCCGTGTTGTGGTCTACCGGTGTTGGCAGTGACGTAATGCAGCCAATTGTTTTACCTATGATTGGCGGAGTACTAACCTCATCAACCCATATTTTGCTGGTTACGCCGCTCATCTTTCTGATGACGAAAGAATATGAATTAAGAAAATTTGGAAAACTGGAGGTACATGATGTTCAACATTAAAATAATTTCATTACTGCTATTACTCTCGCTCTCCGGCTCTTCTTTCGCACAGGAAGTATTGAGTCTTGATGAAATTCTAAAGCAGATCTCTCAAAACAATCCGGCACTTAAAGCCTATGAAAATAGGATAAAAGGGCAGGATGCCAGGGTAGAAGGTGCGGGGGCATGGATGGCGCCAATGGTGGGAGCGGGTACATTTATGACTCCATACTCCGGCCAAAATTCTGAAACCGGCGAACGACGCGGATCATTTATGATTACCGCCGAGCAGGGTATACCCAACCCGGCAAAGGTGCGGGCAAAGGCAGACTATCTTGCGGCGCAGTCTGCAATTACCGGTTCTGAACAAAACTTTCTGGCAAATCAGCTAAAAGCGAGGGCAACAGAGCTTTATTTTAACCTGCTGGTTGATAATAAGAAAATTGACTATCAAAAGGAGAATCTTTCTATTATGCAAACCATGAAGAAGTTGGGAGAAATTCGCTTTGAGTTCAATCAGGGCGGGCTTAATCAAATATTCAAAGCCGAAGGGCGCTTTTACGAAGCTGAAAACATGATCCTGATGACAGAAAGCAATATTCGCTCTGATAAAATTGAGTTGAATGCGCTCATGTACCTTCCTGCATCTAACAATTTTAGCATCGACACTAATTATACCGTAGCTTTTAACCCGATCGTTGATTTAGATACCGGCTATCTGGCGGCAAACCGAAGCGATATTTTGCAGATGGACAGGTCTATTGATGCTATGGGCTTAAACATAGCGCAAACCAGGCAGGAAGCCCGGCCCGATTTTAAGATCCGTTTTGATCACATGTTTACGTACTCCGCATTGATGCCCAATCAGTATACCCTTATGGGGATGCTTTCCATTCCGATAGCTCCCTGGTCATCCCGGGGTTACAAGGCAGAAATTAAATCAATGAGTTTTGAGCGTGAAGCTATGCGTCAGCAAAAAGAAGCAATGCTGGTTGAATCTTTGGGAATGGTGCGGGCAATAGAAAATAATCTCCGCAATATGCAAACCCAGATAGCCAATTACGAAAATAAAATTCTGCCGGCCTTAGATAAAAACCTCAAGGTATCTATGCTTTCTTATCAGGAAAATAAGGCCGACTTAAATACCGTAATTGACGGATGGGAAGCTCTGAATGCGGCACAGTTAACTTATTTAGACCAGTTAGAGAAGTTCTATAAAATGATTGTAGATTATGAAAAGAATATTGAAAGGTAGTTTCCCACTCACACTTATGTTGCTCGTATTATTGTTATGGAGCTGCGGAAACCAGACGGAAGAACACGCCCATACCGGCGAATCTTCAAAATACACTTGCCCCATGCACCCGCAGATTGTTAGGGATGAGCCGGGAACCTGTCCGATTTGTAAAATGGATTTGGTTGCCATGAACAACAATGCCGCTGGGGCGTCAGCCGTTGACAGTCTTAGTCTGCTGGTTAAACCAACCAACGAGTTTATTTTCTCTTCCGTGAAAACAGTTTCGCCGGAGGCCGCCCCAAAAAATTCTCAGATAACCTTGCAGGGGATGGTTAATTACAACACCAATAACCAGAATACCGTATCGGCCAAAGTAAGCGGGCGAATCGAACGGCTTTATGTCAAATACAATTATGAAGCTGTAAACAAGGGGCAAAAGTTGATGGACATATACAGTCCTGATTTGGTAAACGCCCAGCAGGAAATGCTTTTTTTGAAACGCAGCGGAGATACCGCCTTACTTCAGTTGGCAAAAAGAAAATTGCGCTTGCTGGGTTCTACAGACGCTCAGATTGAGAAAGTGCTTCAAACTGGCCGCCCGGACTACTCCGTTGGAATTTACAGCGGATACTCCGGATACGTGGTGGAGCAGCAAAACTCAAGTAATGCGGCTATGCAGAGCAATGGGGCGGGCAATTCAACCATCATCAGTTCTTCATCTTCAGCCAACCCGGGGATGAATTCCATGGAATCATCCGCAAGCCCTGGTGCAATGAATTCGGCATCGCCACCAAAATTTGCGATGGCGGCAAACTCACCTCTGCTGTTAAAGGAAGGGCAATACATCAGCGCCGGTCAGACCTTGTTTAGTCTGGTTGATGCCGGCAAACTTTGGGCAGAATTTTATGCAGATCCGGAGCAATTGCAAGGATTTAAACAAGGCACCAAAATTACCGTGCAATCTGTTGATATCCCCTCACTCAACCTTAACACGGCGGTAAGCCTGGTGCAGCCGTACTATAATCAGGGTTCGAGCTACTCGCTGGTGCGGGCGCTGATTGACAACCGCAATAAGAATTGGAAAGTCGGACAATTAATATCTATCAGCAAGGAAGGAGAAGCAGTAAAAGGTAACTGGCTTCCGCGAACAGCGGTACTGCAACTGGGAAATAAATATGTAGCCTTTGTGCGCCGGAATGAAGTTTTTGTTCCGGTTTATGTAAACGTTTTAAACCGATCTGGAAATTGGGTAGATGTTGGTAACAGTTTAAATTCCGATGTGCAGGTAGCCCAAAACGCCTGGTTTCTGGTCGATAGTCAAAGTTTTATCAAAGTGGAAAAAATATGAGAAAGCGCATTCTATTTATAGTCCTGTCACTTTCGTTGATTCTGGTAACGGTTCTTAACCAATCCTGCAAAAACGAAAAACAAAGCGAAGCCTCACTTCAAAAACATACCTGCCCCATGCATCCGCAGATTGTTAAGGACGGTCCGGGAACCTGCCCGATCTGTAAAATGGATCTTGTATCCATCAGCAATCAGGGCGTTACCAATGAAATTATGCTCAGCGAAAGCCAGATTCAACTGGCCAATATCACAACCATGAGCGTGGCTTCGGGCGATTTTAACACTTCAAAGGTTTTGAACGGCCGGTTGATTAGTAATCCGGAATTTTCTGATGTGATTTCAAGCCGTTATCCCGGAAGGATTGAAAAACTGTTTGTAAAGGAAACAGGTATGCGGGTTGCCGCTGGACAGCTGGTTTTTACTATCTATAGTGAAGAATTGCAAACCCTGCAACAGGATTACATTTTGCAGCAAAAGCAGGCGGCCGCCTTTCCCAATGAGCAGATTTACAAATCATTAAGGGAATCGGCGAAAAGTAAACTGAAGCTTTTCGGATATTCTAATGCGCAGATAGCAGCTCTTGGCAGGGGAGGCCGGGCAGTTCCAACGGTAACCGTTTACGCTAAAGCGGCGGGGACTGTGCAGGAAATTAATGTGGCTGAAGGGCAGTATGTAACGGAGGGCAGCCCGGTTTTACGCCTCGAAAATTTTAATCAGCTATGGCTTGAGGCCGATGTTTACCCAGCCGAAATTAAGCAGATTAATGTGGGAATGGAGTTGAAATATTCGGTTAACGGCGTTCAGAATTCCGGTGAAACCGCGAAGGTAAACTTCATTTCTCCCCAAATTGATCCGCAAACGCAACTGCTTAAAATAAGGGCATCCATTAAAAACCCCGGCAACTTTCAACCCGGCATGCAGGCTACGGTTATATTGCCGGTTGCCGAAATAAAAAAAGCAGTGAGTTTACCGCTTGCGGCCGTGATACGGGATGAAGACGGCGCACACGTTTTTGTGAAAACCGGAAAAAACACCTTTGCTCCCAAAATGGTTAAAACCGGCGAAGAAGATGCCGGTCAGATTATTGTTACTTCCGGGTTGGGCGATGTGAAGGAAGTAGTTGTTTCTGGCGCTTATTTGCTATGGAGCGAGTTCATTCTAAAAAAAGGGGCAGACCCGATGGCCGGAATGAGTATGTAAGCTCTATTTTTCGCCCTGAATCCCTAAATTCTGATTGATTATATTTGGCGCTATGTCAACAAAAACTTGGGTAAAATCGCTATTCATACTTTTTTTGGTCATTTCTGTAAACGGCTATGCCGCAGATATACAGGGTGAGCAGCCCAACCTTTCGATAGACGCTAAAGGCGTTTTGAGAATGGTTTATGGGCAGGGAGAAAATATCTTTTGTAGCACCTCTGAAAATAACGGCGCATCATTTTCTGCTCCGGTACAGGTTGCAAAATTGCCGGGAATGCATTTAGGCCATACACGCGGTCCGCAAATCGCATCGTCTAAAAATTACAGCGTAATTACCGCTATTGATCAAGAGGGCAACATTCATTCCTACAAACTGAAGCACGCAGGGGGCAAATGGATTGCGGGCACGGATGTGAATGATGTTAAAGGCAAGGCGGTGGAGGGTTTAATGGCACTAACCGCCGATTCTCAGGATAATTTCTTCGCAACCTGGCTGGATATCAGGCTTAATAAAACCAACAATATCTTTTTTTCCGCATTAAACGCAACTACAGATGACTGGTCAAAAAACAGACTGGTTTATCAATCTCCCGACGGGCATGTTTGTGAATGCTGTAAACCGAACATCACTTATACTAATAACAAATTGGTTGTCGGTTTCCGCAACTGGCTTTTAGGCTCACGCGATATTTATTATAGCGTTTCCGCTGATAAGGGAAAAACATTCAGCGCCCCTAAGAAGTCTGGAAAAGGAACCTGGAGGTTAAACGCCTGCCCCATGGATGGCGGCGGGTTGGCGGTAAACGCAAATGGAAACGTAGCGGCCGCCTGGCGGAGAAACAGCGATGTATTCTATGCCAGCGGTAGTGGAGTTGAACAGAAATTGGGCAATGGCCGGGATGTGAGTATGGCACAGGGGAAAGGCAAAACAATAGTTGCCTGGCAGGAAAAAAACAATATCCGGGTTATGAACCTGGCGAACCGAGCAATAACAGATCTGGGCAATGGAAGCTCGCCGAAAGTGTATGTGCTGGCCAACGGTAAAACTATCTGCGTTTGGGAAGATAGCAGCACCATTAAACACAAAATTATTTGAGAGTTTAAAACTTAACTCCCGCTAAAAAAATATTGAACCGCCTTCGTCAAACCTAGGGTTAACCACATTATTAAAAATTGACCCGAAACGGTAGCGGATGCCGAAACTGGTGTAGAACGAGTAGTTAGAATTTAGCTGCCGGCGTCGCGTTAGTAAATCCTCATTGGTAATATCGCCTTTAACAATGTTCAACTGATCTCGCTGAAAAGCGTAATAGCCGCTAAAATTAAGGGATAAACCCTTGTACAAACGCAAATCGGTATAACCGGAAAATGATAAACTGTTCTTGCTGAAATCGCTAAAATAGTGGCCAAAATACGTTGAGCCACTGATCTGTCCCCATTTCTGATTGAAGCTTACGTTTAATGAAATACTTTGCTGAAACTGTATCTCTTCGGTTTTGAAAAAAATGGTTTCCTCTTTATAGTTGAAGTAACGCGGCCCTATTTAGTACATCAGACCCAAATAATGGTTATTCGACTGCTTGTACGGAAAAAAATTATATTCCACCGCAGGCGTTACTGATAAAGAAAGGTCGTAATTGCTAAAATCAGAGCGCTGGGCAGCCACGTATCCGCCAGCCGATAAGTGCTCTCCTAATGACCAAACGGTGGTATTGTTTGCGAAATACCTCTTGTTGGTGAACTCAAACGCATCTTCTCCCTCGCCAAATCTGTTTTTATTCCGATTATAACTCACGCTACTGGTGGTTTTATTCTTGTCGCTTACGCGTGATGCCGAAAAGCCGGTGCTGAAACTATTTGAAGCGTAATTCCGGTCGCCGTTTAAATTGCCGTTTAACCGGAGGTTTAGCACCCATAAATTCCAGGGATCTTTCGCGGGCGTGCTGCTGCCTGATTTCGCGGTGCTATCGCTTAAAAATGAAATCTGCAAAGATGCTGCGTTATTTGTACGGGCGAAATATTTTACCAGTCCAAGTTTCAGGGTTTGAACGGCAAGTTTGCGCTCCTCATCGTCTGTTCCGGTAGCCTGGCGGATGAACGAAAGTGTATCATTTATTCCCTTAAAGTTTTCCTGACCGGCGAACTGAAGCGTAAATTCCCTGCCGCCGCTTCCTGTGGTTTGTGCGGTTATTAATACATAAACATTAGCCTGGAAGCGGTCATTAACGTAATCAATAAAGGTAATTTCCCGTTTGATGTAATCTTTATCGCAATAGCTCTGACAATCTACAAAAACCCGGAGCTTATCGGTTTTTACCGATTGGGCATTTGAAACAGTACCAGCGCTAATTAGAAAGCTCAGGGTAATCATTAAATAAACCGATTTCATAACAGGATTTAGGTCTTGAAAAATACAATAATCCTACAGAGAATAAA
>JBGTBV010000166.1:0-6185 GCA_041749185.1 Daejeonella sp.
CATATCGTTGATGCCTTTAGTTTTGAGTTGAGTAAGGTAGAGCGGGAAGAGATCCGCAAACGGGTTTTAGGATTATTAACTCAGGTTGATAAAACACTTGTAAAAAGAATAGCCGATAATTTAGGTATGGAGGCTCCGCAAAAGCCGATCGAGCCAGTGAACGGAAGTTTTCCGGCGGACGCCGATCCAAAAGATTACGAACCGCATGTGGTTGAGCAGGCCGTTAAAAAGTCTGAAGCGTTGAGCATGGCCAATACCATAAAAGACAGCATAAAAACGAGGCAAATTGCAATTTTAGCGGCCAATGGGGTTGATTCTGGCGTTCATGCGATGAAATCAGCGCTGGAGGCAGAGGGAGCTCAGATAAAAGTAATCTCAATAAGTTTGGGAACCCTTACAGATTCAAAAGGAAACGCGTTAAAAGTAGATCAGCCTTTTTTTTCAACCGCATCGGTACTTTTTGATGCCGTTTATGTGCCCGGCGGTGCAAAAAGTGTAGCGGCTTTAAAAGGCGAAGCCAATGCTATACATTTTTTAAACGAAGCTTACCGCCATTGCAAGGTTATAGCCGCTGACGCCGAAGGTGCGGAGCTGATTGCGGCGTCCTATATCAAAATTGATTCGCCTGGAAGCGATAAAAACGCTGCTGCCGACGGTATTTTAATTGATGCAGGAACGAAGAGTTTTATAAAGGCTGTTGCACAACACCGTTTTTGGGAGAGGGAAATGAAAAGCAGAGTGCCGGCTTAGCCGATATCAAAGCCGAATTGAGTTTCATCTGATTTTACCCCATTCTGGTGTTTTTGACACCAGGAATGGACACTGGTTGCTTTTTTTCTCGGAGCTAATGTCGCTGGTAATGTGCCAGGATCTACGTCGTTAATTCCCGATGTTTGTTTTCAACACATCAAGATCAGGATCTGTTCAGAACCATTTTGTGATGAATTTAAGATTGGGCGTGCCGCCAACACTCCGACTTTGTTGTACAGGTTTAGTTTTAAAAATTCTTTACTTTGCAAAATTATGAAGACCTCGGCGGTGAGAATAAAAGATATTGCCCAAAAGGCGAATGTTTCAACTGGAACGGTAGACAGAGTGTTACATAACCGGGGAAAAGTTTCGGGCGATGTGAAGGAACGTATCCTAAAAATTATTAAGGATATGAATTACGAACCGAACTTGATGGCCCGGGCTTTAGGCTCATCCCGAAAATACCAATTTGCTGCTCTAATTCCTGACGAGAAGTATGACGCCTACTGGCATGATCCCAAGACCGGTATCGCGAAAGCCGCGAAAGAATTAAAACAGCACGGGGTGAGTGTTAAATACTTCACTTTCAATCCATACAGCGTTGATTCGTTTATAGAACAAGCCAGGAAAATTACTGCCGAAGGCGTTGAAGGCATTATACTCACGCCAATATTCTATCGGGAGGTTTTGCCTTTCCTGGAACAATGGAAAATAGCCGACATTCCGTTTGTATTATTTAACACACAAATTCCGGATTACGATCCACTAAGTTACATCGGTCAGGATTCTTATCAGAGTGGCTATCTCGCCGGAAAACTGATTCATTATGGCTTGCCGCACCCCTGCTCTATATTAATTGCTCATTTTGATGAGGAAACCACTAACGCCGCACACTTAACCAAAAAAGAACATGGTTTCAGAAACTATTTTTTGCAAAACCGGGTAGAGCAACAATACAGTATCGTTAGGGCGGAGTTAAACAGCAGCAATTTTTTTGCTTTCGCAGAACAGTTGGGTAAACTGATAGAGTCTATCCCCGATATTCAGGGAGTGTTCGTAACCACATCAAAAGCTTTTGAAATAGCGGCCTACTTTAAGCAAAGGCATATCAAAAACATAAAGATTGTAGGGTATGATCTGCTCCCCAAAAACATCCATTACCTGAACAACGGATTTATCAGTTTTCTGATTAACCAAAATCCTAAAGGACAAGGCTACTGGGGAGTTCACCAGCTCGCCGATTATTTGGTATTTAAAAAGGACGTTCCTGCTTTAAAATACCTTCCCCTTGATATTATCACAAAAGAGAACGTCAACTATTTTGTTGATGTTGAGCATGAAGATGTGATGATGATTTCCTGATCATTTTGCCCGCATCGGCCGTTCGGCCAAATTCTTTCCAATGTGTGCGTAAACATTATTAATTAATATTTACCAACCCCTTTATAGTTTATTTTTAAGGTTTCAGGCCACTCTTTCGGCACTTTTTTGTTTTTTATTCAACAGATCGAAAATAAATTAAATAAAAAATTTGGATTAGTGTGTGCGAACACATTATATTAGATTAAGTATTTGTTAAGCCAATATATGGTATTGATGTGCCCGAGCACAGCGGTTAAAAATAATTTATCTCTTATAAATGGTAAACTCAAGCAACCAACGCTATAATGATTGAGAAGAAAGAACACCGGCCCGATATTACAGAGATTGCAAACAACTTTAAGATTGAAGGCGGTTTTGAGAACGCGATTCCTTATGGCTCAGGTCATATAAATGATACTTTTTGTTTAGTCAATACAGAAGAGGGTAGTCCCGACTATCTTTTGCAGCGCATCAATCATCATGTTTTCCCGGATGTGCCATCGTTAATGCGAAATATTGATTATGTGTGCAGGCATTTAAAGCAAAAGCTTGAACTGAAAAATCTAAATCCTCAAAAAAGTGTGATCACACTCGTTAATTGCAACGATGGATTAGATTATTTTAAAGATAGTCAGGGCAATTTTTGGCGGATGTACATCTTTTTAAAAGATACCAAAAGCTATGATATAGTTTCTACAGAGAAACAGGCACGGGAAGGTGGCTTAGCGTTCGGCAAATTCCAGGCCCTCTTATCAGATATGGATGCTGAGTTGTTAGCAGAAACCATTTTAAACTTTCATAATATCATTGCGAGGCTTAACAGGTTTAATTTGGCTGTAACGCTGGATGCATTTGACCGGTTAAAAGAGGTTGCAGCGGAAATTGCTTTCGTGCATGAAAGGTCTGGGGCCCTGTCTGAAATCCAGCGAATGGGTGATTCGGGCGAACTGCCGAAGCGCATCACGCATAACGACACCAAATTCAACAACATATTATTTAATGAACAGGATAGCGCACAATGTATCATAGACCTTGACACTGTGATGCCCGGTTATGTGGCCTTTGATTTTGGCGATGCGGTACGGACCATTATCAACACCTGTTCTGAAGATGAAAAAGATCTGAATAAAATATCGTTAAATATTGCCCTTTTTAAATCGTTTACAGAAGGCTATTTGCAGGAAGCCATCACATTTTTAACAGAAAAGGAAACGGGTTCATTGCTGCCCGGGGTGTTTTTATTGCCCTACATGCAAGGTGTACGGTTTCTAACTGATTATTTGCAGGGCGACGTTTATTTCAAAACAGAGTTTAAAGGTCACAATCTCCAGAGAGCAAGAGCGCAATTCCACTTGCTAAAAAAGCTGGAAGAACAAAAACAGGAATTAGGTAAAATAATTGAAAAAGCAGTTTTGGATAGCAGAAATAAGCTGACTGAAGAAAAGATTTTGGCGAATGAATAAGCATATAAACATACCGTATCTCTCTTTTATCACTCAAAATCATGATATGGAAGAAGTATCTGCAAAGCTTAATTCCATTCCGCAAACCAGGATTTTAGAAACACCCTGGCAGATTTACAAAAATAAGCCATTGGTTAAAGTTGCTGTTGCGCACGCCGGGCACTCCATCTTATTAAAATATGAGGTAAGTGAGCTGGCATTAAGGGCGGTTCACAAAGAAATCAACCAACCCGTGTTTAAAGATAGTTGTGTGGAATTTTTTATCCAGTTTAATGAGAATGAGGGCTACTACAATCTGGAATTTAATTGCGCTGGGGTTTGCCTGGCGGGATATGGAAAAGGCAAGCCGGGCAGGGTGCTTTTGCCTTCAAATCTTATCAAAAAAATTAAAATGATAAGCTCTATCAAAGCTCTTTTAACCGGTCAAATAAATTGGAAATTAACATTGATGATCCCGAAAGACGTTTTCAGCAGGCATCAGTTTAAAAATTTTGGAGGGTTAAGCTGTAAGGTGAATTTTTATAAATGCGGGGATGATTTGCCCGAACCCCACTTTATATCGTGGACCAGCATAAACGCGGCTTCGCCCGATTTTCATTTACCACAATTTTTTGGTACCGGAAACTTTATGGTCAACCCGGAACCTGTTTATACCTAAACAATCGAAAGTATATGCGCCATCAAACTGAATATCAAAACAACGTTAAGCCCACCCTAAACCCGGTTTTTATTATCGGTGCGTTATTTTTCGTTTTTGGTTTTATTACCTGGCTCAACTCCGTTTTGATTCCTTATCTGAAGGTTGCCTGCGAGCTGAATAACTTCGAATCTTATCTGGTGGCTTTCTCATTCTATATCTCCTACTTGGTAATGGCGGTTCCTGCCGGGTTAATTTTAAGAAAAACCGGTTTTAAAAAAGGAATGGCACTGGGTCTTTTAGTGATTGCCCTTGGTGCGGCCATATTTATCCCGGCGGCTTTAACCCGAACCTACGGGCTGTTTCTGTTGGGTTTGTTTGTTCAGGGAACCGGTTTGGCCATTCTCCAAACTGCTTCCAATCCCTACATCACCATTTTGGGGCCTCCCGAAAGTGCTGCAAAAAGAATTAGCATCATGGGTATCTGCAATAAATTAGCTGGAGCGATAGCACCGATCGTTTTGGGTGCGGTGGCCTTAAAAGATGTGGATGCGCTAAATGCGAACATCCTTAATATGGATGCAATATCCAAAGCTCAGGAGTTAAATGCCCTGGCCTCAAGAGTAATCATTCCCTACATCATCATATTTTTTGTGCTCATCGTTCTCGGAGTTTTAGTTTATTTCTCCAGTCTTCCCGAAATTGACACCGATTATGAAGATGAAGGCGTATCCGCCGCTAACACCAATAAGACGAGTATAAGGCAATTTCCACATCTGCTTTTAGGCGTTCTTACGCTGTTTCTTTATGTCGGAGTAGAAGTTATGGCTGGTGATACTATTATCAGCTATGGGTATTCACAAGGGATTGCTTTATCAACAGCTAAATTTTTCACCACACTTACCCTGGTTAGTATGATCGTGGGCTATGTGATTGGTATTGTCTGTATTCCAAAATATCTCAACCAGCGGAATGCACTTCAATTTTCCGCCATTTTAGGAGTAATTTTTTCGGCAGCTGCCATTTCTACAAGTGGTTTCACCTCTGTAGCATTTATCGCTTTGTTGGGTTTAGCCAACGCTTTGATGTGGCCGGCCATTTGGCCTTTGGCTTTAAAAGGGTTAGGCAGGTTTACAAAACTTGGATCATCATTATTGATAATGGGTATAGCCGGCGGAGCGCTCATACCGCTCTTGTACGGTTACATCGCAGACCAAACCTCTACTCAAAACGCCTACTGGATCATGGTGCCATGTTACGCGTTTATTTGGTTTTACGCAGTATACGGAAGCAAAATACCGCCCCACGGAATTGCCGTTAAACACACATTCAAACAGGATAAAGATCTGAACATCATTGACTCAACCAAAATCTAAACATTATGAAACTTAAACTCTTACCATTTGCAAAACGCTGTTGTTTACAGGTTTTGCTGTTTAATTTACTTTTTATTGGAGGTTTCTCTGTGCAAAAAGCGAGGGCTTTGGAACCGTTTCAACAAAGCACGGTTAGCGGGAAAGTAACAGATGTTTCTGGTACATCTGTGCCGGGTGTATCTGTTACCGTAAAGGGAACGGCCATCGGTACATCAACAGATGTTGATGGACAATTCAGGTTAACTGCCGGAAATGATGCGGTGCTGATTTTTAGAATGGTGGGTTTCCTTACACAGGAGGTGGCAATAAATTCAAGGTCTACGGTTGATATCACATTAGTTGAAGATGTAAGGGCTATGGACGAGGTAGTGGTGGTGGGCTACGGAACGCAAAAGAGGAGAGACTTAACCGGGGCAATATCATCTGTAAAGACAGAAGATCTGGTTATTTCTTCCGGGGCGGAGATTGGAGGAATGTTACGTGGCAAAGTGGCTGGTTTAACTGTAATACAAAATAGCGCTCAGCCCGGCGGTGGTTTAGATGTTTTGGTGCGGGGAGCCGGTTCGGTTCAGGCAAGTAATCAGCCTTTATATGTTG
>JBGTBV010000167.1:0-17210 GCA_041749185.1 Daejeonella sp.
TTTGACAGGGCGCTACCGGCAAAGCTTGACGTAGAAGGGCGGGTTAAAAATTATAGTGAATTTGTAGGGTTGTACACCGAAAAGGAGGTAAACCAACAGGCGGCCCGCTGCATGAATTGCGGTATTCCGTTCTGCCACTCGGGCTGCCCTCTGGGAAACATTATTCCCGAATTTAACGACGCTGTTTACAATGGATTTTGGGAAGAGGCTTACCAAATACTTTCTTCAACCAATAATTTCCCGGAATTTACTGGTCGGATTTGCCCGGCACCCTGCGAATCTGCCTGCGTTTTAGCGATTAATAAACCGCCGGTGGCTATAGAGGAGATAGAGAAGCACATTATAGAAGTTGCCTTCGCCAAAGGCTTTATTAAGCCGGTTAAACCCATTTTAAGAACCGGAAAATTGATTGCAATTATTGGTTCGGGACCTGCCGGGCTGGCGGCAGCTGCACAGCTTAACAAGGCCGGCCACACGGTAAAGGTTTTTGAGCGTGACGATTTGCCGGGCGGCCTTTTGCGTTACGGTATCCCAGATTTTAAACTGGGCAAAGACGTGCTCAGCCGCCGTATTGACCTGATGGAGCAGGAAGGGGTGGAGTTTATCTGCAACACGGAAGTGGGCAAAAATCAGGATGTCCGGGAGTTTGTTAATGCGCATGATGCGGTTGTTTTTGCTGGTGGATCAACCATTCCGCGAGATCTCGGCATCCCCGGAAGGGAGCTGAATGGGGTTCATTTTGCGATGGATTTTCTGAAGCAGCAAAATAAAAGCGTAAGCAAAATTACATATACCGATGATCAGATAATGGCCTCTGCAAAAGATGTGATTGTAATTGGCGGCGGTGATACCGGATCTGATTGCGTGGGCACCTCCAACAGGCAAAATGCAAAATCAGTTAAACAGTTCGAGCTCATGGAGCAGCCTCCGCCGCAGCGAAACCAGAATATGCCCTGGCCAACTTTTCCGATGGTGTTGAAGACAACAAGCTCGCACGAAGAAGGCTGCGAACGTTTCTGGGGAATTAATACGAAGGCATTTTTGGGAGATGAACAGGACAATTTACGGGCAATTCTGGTTACGGATGTAAGCTGGGAAATTGATGTTTTGGGAAGACCCGTTCGTTTTGCCGAAATAGCAGGATCAGAACGGGAAATTCCCTGCCAACTGGTTTTGCTGGCTATGGGCTTTTTACATCCCCAGCACGAGGGATTGATTCAGAAATCTGGTGTTCTGTTAGATGAACGCGGAAATGTTAAAGCTTCGGAGACTGACTTTTTAACAAGCGTGCCCAAAGTTTTTGTCGCCGGCGATATGCGCCGGGGCCAGTCGCTGGTGGTTTGGGCCATCTCAGAAGGCCGAGAAGCCGCCCGCAAAGTAGACGAGTTTTTAATGGGAAAATCTGCTTTGGCTACAAAAGACCGGGTGGCCAACATGCAGTTGGGTGGATGAGAAAAATCAGCAGATGTATTCCAGACTTACGAAGTTTTTAAAACTTCGTAAGTCTTTTAGTTGTGGGTTTATTTGCCGCTCGAACTAACCTTGACGTGACATATCCTATTGCTGGTCGAACATAGAGATATAGCACTGCACCCACTAAGGCCAAAAGGGAACCAAAACCGGTTGGAAGCACTGCCCCAAAAGTAAAGGTCATACCGATAATAAAGCCAAGCAAACATTCCGCCCGATAAATTGGAAAAAACAGGGCCAGTATAAAAAGTCCCATTAGCATGTAACCCGGGATATCAGCATAGCCAAAAGTGAAAAAAGCGGATAGCAGTATTCCAAAAAATAGGGCACCAACAAACCCGTAAAGTACAGTTATTGAGGATATTTTAGTTTTTTCGCCATGTTTAAAGATCATTCTCTTTTTAATTCGAGCGAATAGAAACCACGTGAGCACCGGGATTAAAATACCTCCCCACCAATTGGAAATTTCAGGCAGATCTTCACGGGCCAATATATGATGGCTTGGAACTCCTCCATGATAATAATTCCAGGCTAACAATGACCATATAGCGATGGTTACTAATGCCGTAAAATACAGACGAATTTTAAAATATCTATTTTCTTTCACAAAAACTGATTTGAAATCTTTTACTTATTCTATTTGTTCCGTGTCTTATTGCAGATCAACTATAAACCTGCGAGATTTCTAATCTGCGCATCAATTAATTGGCTTTAATATTCGGTTCCACCGCACCTTCTGCAGGAAATTTTCTGAGGGATCAAAACTCATCCAGGTAATCATCGCTTTGCCTATTATGTGATCTTCGGGTACGTAGCCCCAAAAGCGGGAGTCAAGCGAATTATGACGATTATCACCCATCATCCAGTAATAGTCCATTTTAAAGGTGTAGCTCAGAGCCTTTTTACCGTTTAGAAGTATTTCCTTCCCTTTAACCTCTACCGCATTTTGCTCGTATAATTCAATTGCCCTCCGGTATAATACCATAGTTGAATCGTTCAAAATTACCGTCCATCCTTTTTTGGGCAAGATTATCGGACCGAAATTATCCTGGTTCCATTTAAATTTTGGATTGTGAGGGAAAACCGCTACATCATACATCCCTGCAGGCTGAATATCAGGCTCCACAGTTTTTATAAATGGGAAGTCTTTAAAAGTTTCCAGATTTTTATTCGGAATAATCATTTTATAAGAATGCAACCCGTTTTGTTCCAGAACTTCAATATTCAAATCCTCGAATATCTGTGGATTAATAGCAATCTCATTTGTAGAAACTATATAGGACGTTTGAGCATTCTCAGGAATCGGTACCGGTCTCCCATTTATATATACCTGGGAGTTCAGAATTGTTAGTATATCTCCAGGAGTGGCCTGGCACCTTTTGATCAGCGTTGTGCGCACATCTACCGGTTTGTTGTAAGATGGATCGGCTTCTTCGGGTTTATTAAATACAACAATGTCCCCCCGTCCAACTTCCCCAAGGCCAGGCAGTCGGGAGTAATTTAACTGAACGCCATCCCAATAAGTTTTAAGGTTATAATTTGTAACGGTTGGTTCTAAAAATGGAACTGACACCGGGGTAAAAGGCATCCTTGGTCCATAGCTCAACTTGCTAACAAATAAATAATCGCCGACTAACTGTGTGCTTTCCATTGAGCCTGTTGGAATTGCGTAAGCAGAGAACAACAGCCCCCGAATAATAGTGGAAGCAACTACAGCAAATATCAGGGCATCAAACCATTCGCGAAGTTTTGTTTTTTTAGGGGTGTTACTTTCAGGTTTCTTTTTGAAGGGAGATTTCCAGTTCATTGCCTCAGGGTTTAACACTATAGTATAGAGTAAACCCAGAAAGTGTTTGTTACAGATGGTTAAGCTATGATCGCGAGGGAATTTGGCAAAAAATTAGCGATCTATAATTGAGGTAAAAGATTTTTGCTGTCTCTGTACGTGTAAATTAGCACATCTACCTATTTTCTTATTTGCACATAGCCAGATTATTTTTCGGCCGGATTTTTCTTCCCCGCCAATAGTTTCTCTACCGTTTTGTGTATCCGCTCTGCTTTGGTTTTTTCTTGTTTAGCCGTTAACACCCAGGTTATATATTCCTTTTTATTGGTGTACGATAGGGATTCGTAAAAATTGAGAGCCGCCGGATGAGCCTCTATTGCCAATTGAAACTCGGGCGGCAAGATAATCTGCCGGTTTTTCACGTCAATGTATTGTCCTATCGCGTTGTTTTCAATCTCCGAATTACGAACCTCAGATTTTTTAATTTGGCCGTCTGGCCGAAAACGAATAGCTGTCCAGGTTTGGTTTATTGCCACGGCGGCTATCGCGGTCAAGCCATATTTTGAGGTTTCATCCCATGATTGCATCATTCCCAGATCAGAAGCAATGCCCGAACTTTTTTTCGGATAGGCGATCCAAAAAATCGTATCCGATCGTAAATGGTTTTGCAGCCATATTAACTCCCTTTCCAATTCGGATCGGTCTTTTACGAAAAGCTGCACCACATCAAAGGTGCCCTTAGCCGTGCTGAACAACTTTGCTTCCAGCGGCAGCGGTTCCAGCAAACCTGGATAATCGCCCGGTGCGTTTACAAGCAAAACCCGATGCGCCAGTTTAATATGCAGTTTTTTGGCCAGTTTACTTTCTTCCATTCATTTAGAATTGAAATTGAGTTTGCTGTAAAAATCCCAAAGGACAATGCCCGCTGAGACCACGATGTTAAAAGAATGCTTGGTACCAAACTGCGGAATTTCAATGCACGTATCAATCATCTGCATGGCTTCATCGCTGACGCCATTTACTTCATTTCCAAAAATCAGCGCATATTTTTCATCCGGCAACGGTAAAAAGTCATTAAGCATTCGGCTGCCTTTAGCCTGCTCGATGGCGATAATCTGAAAGCCTGCTGATTTGAGGTTTACAATGGCTTCGCTCACAGTATTAAAATATTGCCAGTTTACAGACTGGGTAGCACCTAAAGCGGTCTTTTCAATTTCGCGGTGCGGCGGCCGGGCCGTTATTCCGCAAAGAAAAACCTGCTCCACAGCAAAACCATCCGCAGTGCGGAAGATGGAACCGATGTTGTGCATGCTGCGCACATTATCTAAAATTACGGTAACAGGAAATTTTTTTTGCTGTTTAAACTCCTCAACCGTAACCCGGTTAAGTTCATCCAGCTTTAATTTTAACATGCCGCAAAATATGGATATCTGTCGGGTTTTGAAATTCCTCATTTTTTAAACGTAATCGAAGAGCTGATCGTCAGAATCAATTTCGCGGGAAGAGTATTTTCGCAAACTCCTATCGTAAATTTCGGTTATGCGATAGTTAAGCGAATACCGTGTGAACAAAATCTCTTGTTCACCTGGCTAATTTTTTAATGGTTTTTCAATTAATTTTAAGGCCTAACCAACGCGAACTGTGAAAGCAAGACAATCAGAAATTCTATTTAGCCACCTCGGCAAAAACGTCTTCAGTGTTGAATTGGAGAATGATTGCGGCATGAAGGTTTGCATAAGCAACTACGGCGCAATTATTCAGTCTGTTATTTTCCCCGACCGCTACAACAATTTCATAGACGTAGTTCTGGGTTTTGACCATATTGGAGATTACCTTTCAGAAGATTATCTGGCGCATTATCCATACTTCGGTGCGGTAATCGGACGCTATGCAAACCGTATTCAGAATGCGGCATTCCATATTGGCGAGAAAGAATTTATTGTAAGTAAAAATATTCCTCCGCATCAACTTCACGGTGGTTTTAGCGGATTTGATAAGCAGGTTTGGGAGGTGCAGTCGGTCAGTTTAACCCCGCTTCCCAGAGTGGAACTTAGCTATCTGAGTCGCGATGGCGAAGAGGGTTTTCCGGGCAATTTGCAGGTAAAGCTGACGTATGAACTGAACAACAGCAACGAACTTTGTATTCGTATGGAAGCACATACCGATCAGCCAACTGCTGTAAATCTTTGTAACCATTCTTATTTTAACCTCAATGGCAATGGCGGTTCTGTTGCAAAACACCTGTTGCAAATTCCAGCCGATTATTACCTTGAGCAGGATACCGATTACGTGGTAACAGGCCGGCTTCTGGCGGTTAAAAACTCTGCCCATGATTTTTTAGAACCCAAACCGATTGGCGGAAACTGGAATGCCGACCAGGGATACGACCAGTTTTTTGTGTTGAATAAGCCTCCCGGCGATCTGGGGCTGGCTGCTATGGCCTATTCGGCGCAGACCGGCATTAAGCTGGAAGTATTTAGTAACCAGGCCGGAGTGCAGTTTTATACCGCAAAACATTTGTACATCAATCAGGGCAAAAAAGGAATGAACTACCGGCCGTTTTCTGCTTTCTGCCTGGAAACGCAGCAACATCCAAATTCGGTGAACATCCGGGAATTCCCGCACACCATTTTAAAGCCCGGTGAAACATACCTGAATTACACCGCTTTTAAGTTTAGTGCCGACCAATAGTTTTAATTATCAGCCGGAAAGGCAAACCCCAAATGGCGGTTTTCATCACTTGGTGTGATTGTACATCTTGAATTTTTTTCTCTTCGATTTGCATTAAAAAGCAATTAATATTAAATTAGGTATCTCGTTTTACTTTCTGGCGACCATTGTTGGCGTTTACTCCCTGTACAGAAAGTAGCATTTTCCAAAGCATTGATGCCGTTTCCCCGATTCTAACTAAGATAGAAAACCTGTAGTAGTATTGGATTAATTTTCATTCAAATGAAATTTATCGAATATGCCGAAAAGCTGGAAACCATTAAATACCTGTCTGCGCATAAGCAAACAGGAACTCCGCGGCGGCTTGCGCAAAAGTTAAACGTTTCTGAACGTACGGTGCAACGCATGGTGCAGCAGCTTAGAGAGCATGGATATTCAATCACCTTCAGCCGTTGCAGGCGCAGCTATGAGGTTCAAAAATGCACAGTTTACACAGATAGATAATAATTTGTTCCCCGCCATTTTTTGGCGGTAAGCTGGTTTATAATTGTTTAGAAATATCTAACAGAAATTCATCAGTCTCCGCAACAAAAATTGCGAATTAAATTATTTCGATTTATTAGCTGGAGAGACAAAAAATAGAAATGCTTAATTAGAAATATCATGAAAATATTCAAATTTATCCCGGCAATTTATCCAGCGATTTTTATGGTTATTCTCATTTCAGGATGTAAGGAAGATCCCGCTTCTGCCACACCCGAAGTGCGCATAAATACACTGATGAGCGCTGGCGGCAACGCAAAAAAGATTCCCGTTTTTCGGGATTGCCCGCAGGAAATTAACAGTACTTCGTTGAACACACCAGTTGTAAATGATTTTACGGAGCACACGTATAATGTAGACAGTGATGATCTTGATTTTATCGCAGGCTGCGAAATCACCAGGACGTTTGCCAGGCCCATTAAAAGGCTAAAGTTGACAATTGTGGGCGGCCATGCGGATGATGTGGGTTACGTGGGAAATAAATTGGTAACGCCCGATAACATCGGATGCTTTTTGGGTGGCTCCGTGCGGCCGCCTGTTGATGTAACCAACCAGGTTCAAATAGCAGGCAATGTTGCTACGTTACAGCTTCGGGCAAAGGAAACCTGTTGCGGATGCGTATCCGGTTGGGGCGAAGAAAACTTACCGGGTTCTGCAAACGCCAGGTTTCACTGGATTGTGAATTTTTAATTGCTGATCAATCCACCGAACAAATAATAGGGCTGTTTGAAAAAGACAGCCTTTTTTTCGACAATCCCAATTATCAAAATTTAAAAACGAGCGGTCCGGAAAAAATATTTAAAAACTGTCCGCCAGCATGACCAGGGTCTGGGCAAAAATGCTTTTCAGTAAATGCGGCGATCAGTGCCGGTGGCATCGCAAACTTTACTACTCTGTTGTAACATTATAAGCACTTTCTAATCTGACTGGGTAAGAAAAATTTCAATATTATTCTTATTTAAACAAATCATCAACATTTTGAAACCAGTCGTCTGCAAAATAATGTTGGTATGATTTTAGTAAATGGACTTGGTATTAAACGATGTTAAAGCTCTCAAATATGAACACATTTAAACCTCCTCTGCAATACAAGCGAAACCGTAAACTCGCCATTAAAATCGCCGAATGCCTGATAGTCTATTCGTCGCTGGTCGCTATTTTAGTCTCTTTCGCACTTTTGCAAGGATGATTATTTTTCCGCCATTTTAATAGATAACACAGTTAACTGACCTCTCCAATTAAAGCATCCATGAAGTCTGACAAGGAATTCCGGGAATCGTTTAAACCCCTGTACGTGCCATCTGACTATACTGACCAGGATACTTTGGAAAACAAGATTGTATTTTCTTTAGCACAATTAGGCGAGGCAACCGAATCAGCAGTCTTCCAAAAGCTTCAGGAGCTTGAACCCGAAAATGGGCTGGCTGATCTGGAAGATAAAATTGCTTCGTTTTTACATGAGATGTTCAGCAGAGGCTTGCTCAACGGGCATGATCTAAACGGCGAGCGGGTCTACAATCTGAACAAAATTACCCAGGGCAATAAAGGTTGGGTAAACCCGGATCTGCTTCAGCCCGGTGTAGATTGAGGGTGCTATCCGGTAGTATATTAATTGTAAATTATTCTCTTTTGCGTGTGCATTCGGCTCGGGCCATCCGCTACAATGTCCGTTCCGATCTTTATCGCAATCCTCGCCCCGTTGAAGGATCTTGAATGTGGCTTCAAACATCACACCATCGCTTCGCTCGGGTTCATTCCCTTTTCCATCACCATTTCTTAGTTCAACCTATCATACAGAACCAGTCGGAACTATACTCTGGCAATATTTATTGATAGATGCCAGAAGATCTGCCCAAATAACTCCCCGTTTTTACCCGCCCGATTTCGGTTTAACCGTGTTCCCGTATATATCTGGGGCGTAAAGGACCGCAGAAACTTTTCTGTTATGGAGATGTTAGAAATCAATATTCTGAAAATAACCGGATAATTGATTATGACCTTAGACAAATACGTTTCAAAGCGGGATTTCAGTAAAACCACCGAACCGAAGGCCGGAAAAAGTAAAGCCGGGGAACTGAGGTTTGTGATACAAAAACATGCCGCTACCAACCTGCATTACGATTTCCGCCTGGAAATGGAGGGTGTTTTAAAAAGCTGGGCGGTGCCCAAAGGGCCATCTACCAACCCCAAAACCAAACGACTGGCGATGATGGTAGAAGATCATCCGTTTGATTACCGCACGTTTGAAGGTATTATCCCTCAGGGCGAATATGGTGGGGGAACCGTTATTGTTTGGGACGAGGGCACTTACGAGCCGCTGGAAATTTTTAAAACCAAAAAAGCGCAGGAAAAGCATCTGCTTGAGCAATTGAAGGAGGGCTCTTTAAAGGTTAAACTGTACGGACAAAAATTACGGGGGGAATTTGCCCTGGTACGTACAAACGGAATGGGCGAGAACAGTTGGCTGCTGATTAAACATAAAGATGAGTTTGCCGCTGCCGCGGACGTGACCAGGCAGGACAAATCTGTTGTATCGGGCAAAACATTGGACGAACTGAGCAAATCTGCCGCTAAAGTTTGGAAAAACGGACAGGAAGCAGCGTTAAAACCTTCGGCGAAAGCCGGAAAGAAAAAGCAGGCAAAGAATTCGGGCGAAGAGGTTGAAGATGTTTCGGCCTACCTCCGTAAAGCTAAAAAATCGAAAATCCCCTTTGGAATAAAGCCAATGCTGGCCACCCTGGTTGATAAACCTTTTGATGACCCCGACTGGTTATATGAGGTGAAATGGGACGGATACCGTGCCCTTGCCGTTGTAAATAAAGGCGAGGTGGAGCTGCTCTCGCGAAACAACAAAAGCTTTAACGAAAAATTCTATCCGATACATCAGTTACTTCAAAAATGGAAAATGAATGCGGTGTTTGATGGCGAAATACTGGTATTGAACGATAAAGGCATTTCTGATTTTGGGAAATTGCAAAACTGGCGTAGCGAAGCCGATGGGCATTTGGTTTTCTATGTTTTCGACCTGTTATGGTATGAGGGGAAAAATTTGATGGATCTGCCTTTAACACAGCGTCAGGCAATTCTTAAAGAAATTTTACCGGTTGATGAGGACCGCATACGCGTGAGCCAGGTGTTTAACGCTGGTGGAATTGATTTTTTTAACGCAGCGGAACGAATGGGGCTGGAGGGAATCATCGCCAAGAAGGCCGACAGCACCTATTCTAAAAATTTACGGTCGAAAGATTGGTTGAAAATTAAAGTGAGCAAACGCCAGGAAGTGGTAATTGGTGGCTTTACAAAAAATCAGGACTCGTCAAAAACCTTCAGTTCCCTACTGCTCGGCGTATACGAGAAAGGAAAGTTTATGTACGTTGGCAAAGTTGGAACCGGATTTTCTGACAAGTTGCAAAAGGAAATGATGCTAACCTTTAAACCGCTTATAGCAGATAAAAGTCCGTTTAGCAGCGAGCCCGACTATAATAAACCGTCACGGTTCAGACCTAACCCGCCTAAAGCCGAAGCAACCTGGCTCAAGCCCGAGCTAGTTTGCGAGGTAGCATTTACCGAGGTTACCAGCGATGGCGTGTTCCGGCACCCATCGTTCCAGGGAATGCGTGAAGATAAAAAAGCAAAAGACGTAATTCGGGAAGAAGCGGTAGAAACTGCTGAAGTAGTTGGCCCCGATCAGCAAGAAAGTCATCAAACCGCCCTAAAGCCTCCCGCCGACAAAACCAGAAAGACGCTGCTCAACCCGAAAGATGAAACGCAGGTTCGCAAAATTTGCGGACATTCTCTAAAATTCACCAACCTGAGCAAGCTGTATTGGCCGGACGATAAGCTGAGCAAACGCGATATGTTCAATTATTACTACCAGATTGCCGAATACATTCTTCCGTATCTCAAAGACCGGCCGCAATCGTTAAACCGCTTCCCGAATGGAATAAAGGGCAAAAGTTTTTACCAGAAAGATGTGAAGGGCAAAGCGCCCGACTGGGCAAAAACTTTTCCGTATGTAAACGGCGAGCAGGAACATAAGGAATATCTGGTTGGAACCGACGAAGCTGCCCTGCTGTGGGTTGCTTCTTTAGGATGCATTGAAATGAATCCCTGGTTCAGTCGTGTTCAGTCTCCCGACAATCCGGATTATTGTGTAATAGACCTGGATCCGGATAAGCATACATTTGATCAGGTAATAGAGGCGGCGCTTGTAGTGAAAGAGGTGCTTGACGCGATTGATGTTCCCGGGTACGTGAAAACTTCCGGCTCAACCGGAATTCACATTTACATTCCCATGGGGGCCAAATACACGTACGACCAATCACAGATGTTCGCCCGGCTGATAGTAAATATCGTGAATCAGCAGATACCTGAATTTACTACGCTGGAGCGGATGATTGCCAAGCGGAAAGGAAAGATGTACCTGGACTTTTTGCAAAATCGTCCCGGAGCCACCATCGCCGGTCCGTATTCGTTGCGGCCAAAGCCAGGCGCAACTGTTTCTATGCCCTTGCGCTGGGAAGAAGTAAAAACCGGCCTGAAAATGCAGGATTTCAACATTCATAATGCGGCCAGTCGGTTGGAGAAGGAGGGCGACCTGTTTAAAGGTGTTCTTGGTGAAGGGATTGACCTGGAAAAAGCCATCAAAAAAGCCAGGAGTGTTTTTGATGAGGAAACGGAGAAATGAAAATGGTTTTCTCGGAATCAAAAGGTGTGTGTTGTGAATTTTCCTTTTTTAGTTTTTCTATTTTTCTGGAATTAGGTCTTACAAAAACGGCGCATGAAAAATTGATATAACGAGCTTTTCTGTTTATACGCCACTTGAGGGTTGTCGACTAACTGACTTTTGTGATTCAAGTCCCTCGTCACAAACTCCGTTTTTATGATCCCATCGTCCGCCTTGGTATAGGCAAGAGTCAATAGCAAAAAAGGCAACCACTTTAGGGTAAACTAAGCAAGTCAATATTACAATTAAAACGGTTATACCAAGCATTGTAGCTGTCCTCGTGTGGGCATAACGTTTACAGGTTTGAGTTGTGCCCGAATAGAAAGCATTTCTTTGTCGACCGAGCACTAAAGTAACAGAACAAGAACCACGTCGCCCGGGCATAAATTAAACCTGATGTTAGTGGCTGCTGCTTTTTGAGGTCGCTTTACAAATTATTAAACCATTCATTTTTTATGTCTACGGTTTCGGTCAGCTTTGTATCTACACCCAATTTCAATTCTTTTAATTTATCACAAAGTAACTCTCCGTCAATTAGGTCGATTGGCGGAGCACCATCTCTAGTTGCTTCTTTAAGTGCTTCTCTGGTAAATGTTCCAGTTGTAATTACAAGACCTTTATCTGCTCGTCCCTGCATGGCACCTCTAAAATCTCTGATTTGGCTTGGTGTCACCGAACCTCTATAACGCTTGCATTGAAAAATAACATGAAAACTTAAAAGTCCACTTACACGAACAATTCCTTTTCCATCAATTCCACCGTCACCAACTTTTCCGGTAACTTCAACTTGAAAGAAGCCACTTTCTCTTAATAGTCTTTGTGCAAGTCGTTCAAATGCTGCCGGCGAAATATTGTAAAGTACATTCAATAATTTCTCCTTCCATTCCTCCGTATTGTCCACCTCTTCAGTAACTTCTTCTATTTGTTCAAAGGTCAATTTATTAGGTTCAGCTTTTATCTGAAGTGGTTTATCTTGGTCTCTTACAGTTCTAACAATTTCAATCTGGTCAAGTTTATTTACATCAATATCAGCTTTTGATAATGCCCAAATTCCTCTTGATGAGTTTTCAAGTAGTCCGAATTTTTTAAGATAAGTTCTACTCCAAGCCAACCTGTAATCTACTTCACTTGTTGTTCCTCCTTCACCGTGTGAAACTGATAAAACATCATCTGTCAGCTTAGCAATTTCATAAACCTTTGTATTAATTTCTTCGACACTACCCGAGCCACCTAGATCAATCAAAGCCTTTACGGTCGGAATAAATAAAGCGTCAAATGTGGGGAAATTACTATTCTGTTTTTTTCTTGCCATTATATTATGAGTAGGTCGGATGTCTAGTTAGATATGTTGGTTTTTTTAGCCTTGCCACTAACTTGTTTATATAGGCGTATCGTTTCCACTTTTGTGCTTCTAAGTACCCTAAATTGGCAGGATACGTGCACATATAAACGGATATCGTATGCACAATAATTTTCTAAATGTATTGGAAACCAACTACAAGTCCAAATCATCAAGCAGTCCGATAACGGTGCTCTACGCCCTGGTTCGTGTCCCCACGAACAATGATTAGGCCCAGACCCAGGTTAACTAAATGGCCAATCTCATCCCCAGGCATTTCGCAAAAACCGGAGCCAGTTTCCATGCATCAGGTTTTCTATATCGAGGGCTGAATAGCCTCTTTTGCGAAAAAGTTCGGGAAGTTTTTGCAGATCGGCAATGGTTTCCATGTCATAAGGGCATTGCTCCGAGCCGAATGCGCCATCCAGATCAGAGCCGATACCCACGTGCAGGGTGTTGCCGGCCAACTGGCAGATATGATCTACATGATCAATAATTGTGTTCAGCGTACAGTTCATTTGTTGCGGGGTGGATTGGCCCCGTTTCCAGTTAGGAACCATCATCCAGGCATCAAGCGCAACGCCAATTACAGCGCCCCGCTCAATTAAGGCTTTGATCTGCTCGTCGCTAAACTGGCGGTTATGGTTTACCAGCGCCCGCACGTTATTATGGCTGGCCCACACATGCCCGTTAAAGTGGTCAAGCGCCTGCCAGAACGCATCGTCGCATAAATGCGTCGCATCAAGGATTAAATTTAAACGCTCCATCTCCTTTAACAGGATGAGCCCCGGTTCTGTCATTTTTCCGCTGGAATCTGTGCCGTTTGCATACCGCCCGGGACCGTAATGCGCCGGGCCAACTGCACGGAGGCCGTAATTGTAAGCCGTCTCCAGGTTTGAAACATCTATAAGCGAGTCGGCGCCTTCGAGGCTCAGAATATATCCAATCGGTTTTTTTGAGTTGTCAAGTGTAGCGTTCCACAGTTTAACATGTTTATCGAGAGATTCGGTGTCGGTAATAGCCGCCATTTCTCCGGCCTGTTCCATTGCCTTGTACCAGGCAAGCTGCCCCTGTGTTTGTGCCCAGGCCTGTTCGGCAGAGTGCCATCCCGGCAAATTATTATCCGCTGAAACAAAACGTGCTATCTGTGTCGCTACCACTAAACCAACATTCCCCCGCCGGAGCTCCGGCAAGGAAACGGTTGCTTTACCGCGATCGGGTTTATCCCGGAGATGTTTTTCACGCTGATTAATTTCTGCAACCGGCCTTCGCAAATCGCGGTTCCATTCCAGAGCGTTCATACTCAAGTCCAGGTGGGCGTCAATGATTAACATCCTGATAAAAATTTACGGTTTCAATATGTCGGTTTACACCGGATCAACAAAAAATTTTAACCTTAGCGCTCCCGGTTTATTGTCCACTCTCCATTAGCCCTGCCATTTGTAATCAAAATTCCGCGGTTGTGTAATGCCACCGTTGGGCAGATGTGGTGCGGAAGACCATACAACAAATCACCCACCTTGTAGTTATGGTTTGCCGGAGCTTCCACTACCAGGTGCTCTTCGCTCTGGCTAACTACTTTTAGCTCGGGGGCGTTTAAAAAATAAATCCGTTTATCCAGAGCGTTTTCTGCTGCCACGGCTTTATGGCCTAGATCTATACAAAGTAGGGCAGGCGCCGGACGGGAAATTATTCTGCAAAGTAACAGCGCCGCCGGAACAAACGCCTGCTCGGCACACGCAACTGAATAGTTTCTGTCCCAGAAAATAAATGTGCCCGGGCTGCATTCCACCTGCTTTCTTTGCGCATGGATGGGAAATGTAGGAGAACCTCCGGCAATAATTACTGGTTCGTGGATTCCTTCTTTCATTAACATTTCCCGCATCTGCAAAACAGGCTCAAATGCAAAATCGCAGGCCTGCTTGCGCTCCGCATCAGGATGATGAAAATGCCCGTCGTATGCGTGCATACCTTTGACTTCTATACCGTTTAAATTGGCGCAAGCATGATATAATTGAATTGCTGCTTTACCCGGAGGAATGCCGGTGCGGTTCATCCCGATGTTGAGGTCTATAAATACCAAAACAGTCAGTTGATTATTTTCTGCTGCGGAAGCCAATATTTCCGCGGAAGCGGGATTATCCACCAGCGTAGAAAATTGGGTGCCGGGGTAAGTTTTGATGAGTGAAATGAGGCGCTCCACTTTGGGTGCGGAGGGCTGATAGGCCAGCAGTACATCGGCGGCACCGGCTTTTGCAAGCATTGCGGCTTCGGCAATAGTAGCGCACTTAAACTTATTTATTCCCGCAAGGATTAACAATTGGGTGGCATCAGCAGATTTATGTGTTTTAACATGAGGCCGCAGACGGGTTTTATCATCAACCATCGTTAGCAGTGTTTGGATGTTTTGTTTTACACGGTCGGGATAGATGAGCAATGCCGGCGTATCTATTTCGGTGGAATTATCTGCCTGGTACCAGGATGGGTTTGAATCCATAGCTTGACCTTAATAAAGTTCAAATAATGCTTCAATTTCTACCGGGATATTGTCGGGAAGCGTTCCCATTCCCACCGCACTGCGAACACCTACGCCATTATCTTCGCCCCAAACGGTGCGGAAAAGTTCGCTGCAACCGTTAATTACGTAGGGGTGTTTTTCAAAGTCGGGCTCGCAGTTTACCATTCCCAACACTTTAATTACCCGTTTAACTTTATCCAGACTGCCAAGTGCCGCAATAATTGTGGAGAATATACTTAACCCGACCTGCCGGGCGGCTATCTTCGCTTCTTCCATGGTCATATCTGAACCCACGCGGCCTTTCGTTAGCGTCTGATCGTCTATCCAGGGGCCGTGGCCTGATACGTAAAAGTGCCGGCCGTCAATTAAAAAGGGTTTATAAACGCCGATGGGTTTTGGGGCCGGCGGTAATTTAAGCCCGGTTTGCGCAAATCGTTCTGTAGCGGTGCTGTTCATGGTGCGATAAAATGATTTAGAATTAATACGCCGGCAAGGCCAACAACGGCAACAATGGTTTCCATAACTGTCCATGAGCGCACCGTATCTTTAATGCTGAGGTTAAAATACTCTTTGAAAAGCCAGAAGCCGGAGTCATTTACGTGCGAGCAAGCCAGGCTTCCGGCGCCAATAGCCAGCACCATCAAATTGGGATCTACGGTGCTTTGCAAAATCATGGGAGCGAGAATTCCCGCGGTGGTTAAGCCCGCCACAGTTGCCGACCCTACACATATCCGGATAACGGCGGCAATAAGCCAGGCAAGGATGAGCGGTTGAATATTTACTCCGTCTAATTGAGCGGCAATCTGCTGGCTCACGCCGCTGTCTACCAGAACCTGCTTCAGCGCCCCGGCGCTACCAATAATCAATAAAATCATGGCGATATCTTTTACCGCCTCAGCATATATATTCATTATGGCGGTAATGCCGAAACCTTGCTTTAAACCAATCAGATACGTGGCTACGCCCAGGGAAATGATCATAACCACGGCGGGCTCGGCAAAAAAAGAAATGACGGCGGCCAGCCCGGTGCCGGGCTGTATAAATTGCAATAGCAGCGTAGAGGCAATAAGCAAAAACACCGGCAGCAACGCCGAAAGGAAACTGTTAAAGCTCCCGGGCAGTTTGTCGGCGGGTAATGTATTGCCGCGGAAAGTTTCTAATGGCTCGGATTTAATATTTTTTAGCGTTTTTGAAAACAGCGGACCGGCTATTACAATCGCCGGAACCGCTACAATTAAGCCGTAGAGCAGGGTAAGGCCGATATTTCCGTTAAATTGAATAACCAGGGCAGTAGGAGCCGGGTGCGGTGGCAGAAAACCGAACGTTACCGATAAAGCGGCAAGCATGGGCAAACCAATATATACCGCCGGAAGTTTGTACTGATAAACCACCGAGAATATAAGCGGCACCATCAGTACGAAACCAACACCGTAAAACAAGGGGATGCCGATAATAAAACCAGTGACCACCAGCGCCCATTGAATGTATTTCTCGCCGAAGGCCCGCATCATCACATCGGCAATTTTTTGGGCGGCGCCACTATCTGCAACCAGTTTGCCCAGCATGGCACCAAGCACAATAATGATCACGAGTGATCCAACGGTGTCGCCTATTCCTTTTTGTACCGAGCCAACGATGTTGTTGAATGGAATCCCCAGCAACAGCCCGGTGGCAATAGAAACTATCAAAAACGCCAGAAATGGGTTTAGCTTAGCCCAGGTAATCAGTAACACCAGGCCGGCAATGCATAAAAAGATGATCAGGAAGGTCAAAGGTTCGGGTTAGTTTAGTTACGGGAATAATATTAGCGATTTTAATTGAAACCTAACTTACCCAACAAACGGCGGAAAACTTAACGGTAATTTTCAATCCATAACAGACTAACTTGTTAATTTGGCAACCGGTAAGCAAAACTCAAAAACAGATCCTTCACCTTCGGTGCTTGTAACGGTCATTAGCCCTTTGTGCCGTTGAATAATTTCGTACGAAATGTACAATCCCAGGCCCATGCCGTTGTAATTATTCGTTACTTCTCCGCTCACCCTAAAAAACTGATCAAAAACATGTTGCTGATTTAGGCTTGATATACCGATGCCAAAGTCTCGCACCGAGAAACAAATATTACCGTTTTCAATGCGGGTTGAAAGTTCAATTTTAT
>JBGTBV010000168.1:0-28908 GCA_041749185.1 Daejeonella sp.
GTTTTTACTTTGCCTTCGTAAACATCGCCAACTTCCGGCTTGGCCGCGATGGCTTTTATGCGGCTTACTGCTTTGTCAATTGCTTCTTTGTTATCAGCAAAAATCTGAATGATTCCCTGATTGTCTTTTTCCTCTATGGCGATAGTTGCACCAGTTTCACGCTGCATCTCCTGGATAATTTTTCCGCCGGGCCCGATCACCGCACCGATGAATTCCTTGTCTATCTTCAAAGTAACAATGCGTGGCGCATGGGGCTTGTAATCTTCACGAGGACGGTCAATAGTCTTCTTCATCTCGTTTAAGATATGAAGGCGGGCTTCATTTGCCTGTTCTAACGCGGCACGCAAAACTTCCCACTTTAAACCGTTAATTTTCAAATCCATCTGGCAGGCAACTATACCTTTCTCGGTACCGGTTACTTTAAAATCCATATCTCCCAAATGATCTTCATCACCCAGAATATCTGAAAGGATGGCATATTTCCCGGTTTTCTCATCCGTAATTAAACCCATGGCAATACCAGAAACAGGAGCCTTAATTTTAATACCTGCGTCCATCAGCGCCAAAGTACCGGCACAAACCGTAGCCATTGATGACGAACCGTTTGATTCAAGTATATCAGAAACGATGCGGATAGTGTACGGGTTATCATCATCAGCAGGCAAAACCTGTTTTAAAGAACGCATGGCCAGATTACCATGACCAATTTCCCGGCGACCGGCTCCCCGATTAGGGCGCACTTCGCCGGTAGAAAAGCCCGGAAAATTATAGTGCAGCAGAAACTTTTGATACCCGTTAAAGAAGGCACCATCAATAAGTTGTTCGTCTGACTTTGCTCCTAAGGTAACCGTGGTTAATGCTTGCGTTTCTCCGCGGGTAAACACCGCCGAACCATGGGCAGACGGCAGATAGCCGATTTCGCTCCATATAGGTCTAACCGTGCGGGAGGTACGTCCGTCTAAGCGAATCCCCTCGTCAAGAACCAGGTTACGGATGGCATCGTACTGCACGTCGTGGAAATATTTTTTAGACAGGAAACCTGTTTCATCATCAAGGTCTTCGCCCAGTGTACCGATAAAATCCATTAAAATGGCACCAAACTGGTCTCCTCTTTCCTGTTTAGGTAGCTGACCTTTGGCTACCGCGTATACCTTATCGTAGGTGGCTGCAAAAACTTGTTCCCGCAATTCTGGATTGCTGCTTTCATGGCTGTATTCGCGTTTAACGGTCTTGCCAACCATTTCTGCCAACTCCTTTTGAGCCTGTACCTGAATTACAATTGCTTTGTGAGCAAATTCAATCGCCTCTACCATTTCGGCTTCAGAAATTTCGTTCGCCTCGCCTTCAACCATAACAATATCGTGCTCGGTTCCGGCTACCAAAAATTCTAATGTGGCCCGCTGTAAATCATTCAGATACGGATTTATAACCAACTTATCATCAATTTTTGCTACCCGAACTTCAGAAATTGGACCGTTAAACGGGATATCAGAAACAGCGATAGCAGCAGATGCTGCCAGGCCGGCAAGGCAATCGGGCAATATATTTTTATCTGCTGATATCAGCGAAATCATTACCTGGGTGTCCGAATGGTAATCAGACGGGAACATCGGCCGCAAGGCACGATCAACTAAACGGGAAATTAAAACTTCATAGTCAGACAGACGTGCCTCGCGGCGAAGGAAGCCTCCGGGTATACGACCGGTTGAAGCATATTTTTCCTGGTAATCTACCGAGAGTGGAAGAAAATCTACCCCGGTTTTTGCCCCTACGGTTGATACCACGGTAGCCAGCAACATGGTATCGCCCATGCGAACCACTACCGAGCCATCAGCTTGTTTAGCTAATTTGCCGGTTTCAATTTCGATCATCCGGCCATCGCCCAGATCAAATGACTTTTTAATTGCGTTGTAACTCATCTTTTGTTAATTAAGAAGTGCTTTTCCTCTTTAGAGCCCTTCAGTTTATATTGACTTTAATATTTTGAAACCTTTATAGACCACATAGTCCATTTTACGAAAATGAACAAACCTTAAAGGTAGTTGGAACCCGAGTTCTCCATAATGTAAACGAATAAAAGCAAAAAGCCACCTCTGCTGAGATGGCTTATAAAGTTTTGATAAGGTTTATTTGATGATATCCCTTAATGCCAATGCCTTAATAATTGCCCTGTAACGGTTAATATCTTTTTTGAACAAATAAGCAAGCAAAGCACGGCGCTTGCCTACTAATTTTTGAAGCGATAACTGGGTAGAGAAATCTTTTCTGTTATTCTTTAAATGCCCGGTTAAGTGGGCAATACGGGCGGTAAACAACGCTACCTGTCCTTCTGCAGAACCGGTGTCGGTTGCGCCTTTTCCATGTTTGGCAAAAATGTCTGCCTTGAATTCATTACTTAAATACATTACCTGAATAATATTAAAGCGGTTAATAATTTGTTAATTAGGCGCAAATATAGATTTTTAAAGCGCAAATTCAAATGTTTTGCTTAATAACATTGTGCCGCTTAGATTATTAATTACGCCTATTTCTATCCAAATTTGCGCCCATGGATAAAGCTCAAACCTATAGCCGCTTTACAACCGAATTTAAAGTACGGCCAGACGACATAGACATGTTTAACCATGTACATAACAGCACCTATTTTGATTACGTTTTGGCCGCCCGGTATGAGCAGATGGCCGCTAACTACGGAATGCCGATGGAAGAATTTTTGCAAGGCGGTTACGGCTGGGTTGTGCGGGCGGCTTTTGTTGATTACAAACGCCCTTTAGGTTTGGGTGATTATTTCTCGGTAGAAACCGGAATTCAAACCATTAATAAAAAAGGCTGCCGGGTTAGCTTTGAAATTAAAATAAAAAAAACCGGAAAGATTGCCTGTGACGGCTGGTTTGATTACGTGATGATTGACATTCAATCAGGCCGCGGGATGAACGTTTCTGAAGAAATGATTAAGCGGTACTCGATTTAGTTTTCAGTTGGAAGTTGTGGGTTGTAGGTTCTTTGGAAGGAAAAATAGAAAATTTAACTCTCGCAATAAACAACTACCAGTGTGACAAATAACCATCTAACCTGAGTTCGATTGTTAATTAATTGAATGATACTAATTTGGGGCCTTCTAATCCCGATAAAAAATCGGGACAGCTTTAACTCACCTGATAAATTTGATAACCCATATCTTGAAACTCAAACGGGTAATCGAACTCAGATTCCTCACCAACAACTAAACATCTAAAAGCTAACAAACTGCTTCTATCAAATCTGCATAAAACTGAGTAATATCTTTACCCGCGGCTTTTACCTGCTGTGGTATAAAGCTGGTTGCGGTTTGGCCGGGGATGGTATTTATCTCAATAAAATAAAAATTGCCCGTACGGTGCTCAAGAAAATAGTCAATCCGAACCATTCCGCGGCAGTTGAGGGTTTTATAAATCTCGACAACAATTTCTGAAACGCGGTTTTTCTCTGACTCGGTCATGCGGCCCGGCGTAATTTCTTCGGTCATGCCGGGCGTGTATTTGGCCTCAAAGTCAAAAAATTCTTTCGGGCTTATTACTTCGGTGGCAGGCAATACCTCGATTCCGTATTTGCCTTTAAAAACGCCAACAGAAAATTCCCTGCCGTTAATAAACTCCTCTACTAAAACCTGGCTATCTTCTTTAAAGGCGTTTTTTAATGCTTCCGGCAACTCCTCCATCGTTTTTACTTTACTCATACCAATGCTGCTGCCGCCATTATTGGGCTTTATAAAATATGGGAGCATTAATGTGGAAGAAATCTGCTGTTCGTTCTCGTTTACGTTGCTAAACAACTGCAAAGACTTCGCGACATACAGCCGGTTAATGTTTTCTACTATCGCCTTGGTGTACCCTTTATTCATGGTCAGGGCAGAAGTAAGCGCATCGCAGCTGGTATATGGGATTTGGAGCATGTCCAGATAACCCTGAAGTTTGCCGTCCTCGCCCGGCGACCCGTGGATAATGATAAAAGCGGCATCAAAACGAACAGTTCCGGAAGGCAATGGAATTGAAAAATCATTGCGGTTAATTTCAGTTTTTTGTTGATGCTCATCTTCAAAATACCAGCTTGTTTTTGAAATAATTACGGTGTACACATTAAATTTCTCGAAATCCAGCTTACTGAACACAAAGGCGGCACTTTTCAATGAGATAACAGACTCGCCGGTGAAGCCACCGGTTATAAGGGCGATCGTTTTTTTCATGCGTTCAAATATAATTTTTAATCCCGCTGTGTAGCAAGCGCAATCAAATATTATATTCCGGAATCTTAATTTTTAGCTTAATTTTGCTGTTTATGCGCTTCCCTTTACGGTTGCGAGTCAATCAATGGATGCCTAAACCGTCATTAACTAATGAGTAAATTTTTCAGCTACCTTCAAACCCCCACGTTTCGTAAAAACCTCATTTTCGGCATCATCACCGTGCTGGCCCTGCTACTCATCATTTTCTATAGTTTGAATTTTTACACCCGCCACGGCGAGGGGCTGCCCGTACCAGAGTTGAAGGGTCTGGCCGTTGAAAATGCCATCGAGGTGCTTGAATCAAAAGGTTTCAGATATCAGATTGACTCGGTTTATTTAATGGATAAAGAGCCCGGCATGGTGGTAGAACAAGATCCGGATGCCAATACAAACGTTAAAATAAACCGTACCATTTATCTCACCATTATAACCCGGCTTGCGCCGGATGTAAACTTTCCGGATATTGACGGAAAAACCTTTTTAGAAGCCCGTTCTATTCTGAGCAATTACGGATTGAAACTGGGCGACACCGCCTACATATCTGATGTAGCCCGCGATGTGGTTCTCAGCGTTGCTTTTAAAGGCAGCTCGCTATCTACAAATCAGCCAATTCCTAAGGGATCTAAAGTAAATTTGGTATTGGGCGATGGCATGGGCGCCAGCGAAGTAGATATTCCCAACCTGCTTGGCCTCAATCTGAATGAAGCCCGGCTATCCTTATTGGGCAGTTCGTTGCGGCTGGGGAATGTGAGTTATGAAGGTGTTCTGCTTGATTCTGCCGCTGCCCGTATCAGCAAACAAACCCCGGCGCCAACAGATTCGCTTAGCAAAGTAATTATCGGCAGCAGCGTTGATGTGGTATTGAGCAATCAGGAATAAATGAATATTACCGTTGTTGACCTGAAGAGCCGCTTAGGCGATATTCAACCCATTTCTATTATTGATGTGCGGGAAGAAATTGAATTTCACACATTCAACATCGGCGGGGTAAACGTTCCGTTAGGAAAACTCTTAACCGAAATAAGCGATTTGGAATACAATAAAAACAAGGAACTGGTGGTTATTTGCCAGCATGGTATCCGCAGCAAGACGGCCTGCAAGGTTTTGCTAACCCAGGGTTTTACAAACGTTAAAAATTTAAGCGGCGGACTGCTTGCCTGGCGTAAAGCAGAAACCGGTTTATAAAGAATCAAACTATCTATGAGTGCCGAAAAAACTAAACAAATCAGCTTTAAAGCTAAATTGATCATTGCCTTTTTCGCCGTTATCGTCCTTATTTTGGGGTTTACCGCGTTTAACTATTATCAGCGATTTTTTGGCCCGAATGTTTCCGGTGCTCAGGAATTTTTATTTATAAAAACGGGTGCTGACTTTACCGATGTGTACCAAACCATTAAAGAACAGCAACTGGTTAGAGATACCACCACGTTTTTATCAACCGCCCAAAATATGGACTATCCCGGTTCGGTAAAACCTGGCAGATATCGTCTTGAAAAAGGGATGAGCAACCGGCGGTTCATAAACATGCTAAAAGCAGGTAATCAGGAGCCCGTAAAACTGGCTTTTCAAAACGTGCGCCTTAAGCAAACCCTTGCGGGGATGGTTGCGAAAAAGTTGGAAACAGATTCATCTTCGCTCATGCAGCTGCTTGATTCTGCCGCTTATCTGAAGCAATTTGGCATGGATACCAATTCTGTTTATTCGCTTTTTATACCGAACTCTTACGAGGTTTACTGGAACACCTCCGCGGAGAAATTTATCGAGCGGATGCATTCTGAATACCAAAAGTTTTGGAACGATGACCGCATCGCGAAAGCGAAAAAAATAAATCTTACGCCCGTGCAGGTAAGCGTGATGGCCTCTATTGTTGATGCCGAAGCACTGCACGACAAAGAAATGCCCACCATTGCCGGCTTATATATGAACCGTTATACGCGTGGAATACGGCTGGAAGCTGACCCTACCGTCATATTTGCAAATAACGATTTTACTATCCGGAGAGTTTTAAACCGACATTTACGCAAGGTTTCTCCGTATAATACGTATCTGAATAAGGGGCTTCCACCGGGTCCGATAACCATGCCCAGCATCAACGCGATAGATGCGGTTTTAAATTATGATGCGCACAACTTTATTTACATGTGCGCCAAAGACGATTTTTCGGGTTATCATGCCTTCGCTTCTACCCTTTCCCAGCATCTGATTAATGCCCGTAAATTCCAGCAGGCACTGAACGAAAGAAACATCAGAAAATAATGTTTATTCACACTACCAGCCTGCGGGTGCGCTATGCAGAAACGGATCAGATGGGCTATATGTACTATGGCAATTACGCCCAGTTTTACGAAGTTGGCCGTGTAGAAATGCTCAGAAGCCTGGGTTTAACGTACAAATCAATGGAAGAATCGGGGATAATTATGCCGGTGCTTGATATGCGCTCCCGATTTATTAAGCCAGCTTTGTACGATCAGGAAATAACGATTAAGGTGGCCATGGCCAAAATGCCTTCTGTACGCATACATTTTGCCTATCATTTATTTAATCCCGAACAGGAGCTGATTAATGAAGGCGAGACCACTCTGGTTTTTATAGACCAGAAGCGCAATAAGCCCTGCTTGCCTTCGGCAGATTTTCTGAACAGGCTCCAGCAATTTTTTGTCTAAGTTTGATTGATGAACTGGCTGCACAAATTCCTGTTAAAGTTCAGGCCGTACTATTTGCTCATTGAATGGTCAAAGGTGATGATCCTGCCGGGATTTAGTCCCTTGCCGTTATATACTGTAGCTTCTTTCTTTTTCCAGGAAATCGGCAAAGATTCCCTCATCAATAAAGCCTCCTCCCTGGCGTATAATTTTATGCTGGCCATTTTCCCGGCCATTATCTTTCTCTTTACACTTATCCCATACATCCCCATCAGTAATTTTCAGGATCAGTTATTAACCTTAATTGCTTTGGTTTTACCCACCAATGCCTATCTGGCCGTAGAAACTACGCTGATAGATATTGTTCAAAATCAAAATTCTAAACTGCTGTCCTTCGGTTTCATTTTCGCCCTGGTGTTTTCAACCAACGGCGTGCATACGCTCATGCAGGCTTTCAATAAATCATCGCTGATTATTGAAACCCGAAGCTGGCTTAAGCAGCGGATAGTTGCCCTTAACCTCACCATTTTAATTGCGTTTGCATTAATTTTTGGTTTGATCATTATTACACTCGGCGAATACGTGTTTGCGTTTTTAAAAAGCGAACTGGTCTTTAAAGATTCCTTTTGGCTACGTGTTATCGGCTTTGTAAGATGGCTGATACTCATCGCCGTTTATTTTGTGACTACTTCGCTCCTTTACCGTTACGGACCAGCACACGCTAAAAAATGGCGTTTCTTTAGCGCCGGATCCTGGCTGGCCACCGTTTTGGCGATAATTACCTTTTGGGGATTTTCGTTTTACATCAATAACTTCGGCAATTACAACAAACTTTACGGCTCTATAGGCACCCTCATTGTGGTAATGATCTGGCTTTATTTAAATTCTTTTATTCTTTTGCTGGGCTTTGAGCTCAACGCCAGTATTGATCTTTCTAAACGAAGCATTAAAATTGTAAAACCACGCTTCAATAGCTTTAAAGCAGAACCTGCAGAAAGCAATTTCCAAAAAAGCAAGACTTAAAGATTTCATAGACTTCGCCTTTCCGCGATATTTCGGGCTCGTTCGCACAAACTTTTAAGCTCTGTATCTGCCAGTTAGGCAACGGCCCCTAAAAAACAGCATTCGCAATTTGCAGAATTGATTTGAGTTTGTACTTTTGCGGCGGAGAGCTGGCAGAGTGGTCGATTGCGGCAGTCTTGAAAACTGTTGAACTGTTACAGGTTCCTGGGGTTCGAATCCCTAGCTCTCCGCCAAATTTCAGTATTATAAAAACACAAAGCCCGCAAGTAAAGTTCGCGGGCTTTGTGTTTTTATAACCGGATTTTCAGGCCGCAACTCTCTAACCTGCCTTATTTCTTTTTCAAGTCAACAATGTGAGTTCCTTGGCCAATTTTGGCCACATAGGCTTTCGGCGCTTTCCCGAAAGCATCCTGATAAGCTGCGCTCATGCGGGAAATGATTTCAGCGGTTTGATCTGCTTTAATAAGGTTAATGGTGCAGCCACCAAATCCACCGCCCATCATGCGTGCGCCAAAGATCGCCGGCTCTGCCGAAGCAAGCTCCACAAGTAAATCAAGTTCAGCACAACTTACTTCATAGTCTTTGCTGAGTCCCAGGTGCGTTTGATACATTTTTTTACCAAAGGCGGCAAAGTCACCTTTCTCCAAATCCTCGCAGCCTTTAATCAACCGGTCGTTCTCGGCAACCACAAAACTGCATCGCCTGTAAATCAATTCATCAAAAGGTTTCACGTGTTGTAAAAGCATTTCTTCATTCGCATCACGTAAACTATTAACCTGCTGATGATGGCGGGAGACCATTGCCACGCCGGTTTCACATTGTTCCCGCCGCTGGTTATAGGCAGATGATGCCAGCGAATGTTTAACCCGGGTATCCAGCAGCAGGATTTGAATATTTTCATCGGGAAAGGGAACGTATTTATAATTGTAGTTATCGCAATCCAGTTGGATGAGGTGCTGTGCTTTGCCGAACAAGCTCGCAAACTGGTCCATCAAGCCACATTGAACGCCCACAAATTCGTTTTCTGCCGCCTGCGCAAGCAAAGCCATCTGCAACCTGGTTTGATCTAAAGAAAACAAATGGTTCAGCCCAAAGGCGGTTGCGCATTCCAGCGCAGCCGAAGAAGACATGCCTGCTCCCTGCGGAATATCGCCTCCGAAAACAGCATTAAATCCTCTTAGCTGATGTTGCTCTTTTAGAAATTGCTGCGCCACGCCCAGCAAATAATCAGGCCAAAGCTTGCCGGAGGCTTCAAGTGTGCTCAGCGAAGTACTATATTGATCATCAAGGTCGTTGGCCAGCAGGTGAATCTCCTCATCGTCACGCTTTTGTATGGCCAGATAGATATATTTATCAATGGCCGCAGGCAATACAAAACCATGATTGTAGTCTGTATGCTCGCCAATTAGATTGACCCGACCCGGCGAACAAACCATCAGCGGCTCCTGTCCGAAAGTATTTTTAAACCGCTGGTATATTTTTTCGATGTAGTCCATTTATATCTTTTTGGCGTGAAAGAACGGAACGGATTGGCGAAATATAAGAGATTTTTGCTTTCGAATTCATCAGTATGTCGATTAATCGTTATAAGTACCACACGTAGGCATCCAAACGCAATCTTATTTTACCAAAGCGTTTAAAAAAGGAATTGGTAAGACACCGTCGCAGTTTCTGCAGGAGGTGGGAAAAAACTAGAATCTCGTTGCAATATATGTACTATATCAAGTCCATAGCTGTTTCGTGGTGAATAAGCATCGGTTAAGGGCGGGCAAACCAGGTTAGGTAAATTGCTTCTTAAAGACGGCGAAAATTTGCATAAGCTTATTCACTCCCATCGGTTTGTAAGAAGCGGTAAGCTTATGCAGATTTCGTTTTTAAATTATACACCCGGTTCGTGGTCTATTCCAAAAGGTTTTGAATCTCTTTCGGGGTGTATATCACTTAAACTCCGGGTTCGCTGTACTTCGGGTGTATTATCATCCACATGATTTCCATCTCCGTAAGAATTGGAAATGGTGTAATTTCCCGCCTTATCAAGCTGGCTTTGCAATACTTGTGTGTCTATAGATTTGGTCATGGTAAGTAAAGCCCCCGGCGGATTCAATTTTACTTCTGCGTCGGTAACATCCGGCAGTTCTATTAATGCTTGCTTTACGTTGTTTACACAGCCCTCGCAACTCATTCCTTTTACCTCATAATACTTGTTCATCTTGTTTCTGCTTTAAATTGTTTCTTCAGTTCCGCTGTTGCCAGGTAATCTCTGTTTCATCTTTAGTTTTTGCAAAATCAAATTCTGAGGTTTGCTGAGAAAAACTATTGACTATTGTTATTATAAAATAATATAAAAGACGTTATGTTTCAATTACTTTTTTGAAGCCCTTACTTTCTTTGCGATACCAGGCTGCTCAGCAGGATGTATAGTCCCGATGCCAATAGTTAGGAATTTCAAAATCCAGCGTTTTCCGCCCGGCCTTCCAACTTCTATCGGTACGGAAACTGCCCAATTCTACAGGCTAGTATTCAGCGTTAGCTGAAAAATATGCTTTCGCGAATTTATCTCTTCCTTAATCTGGTATAACAGCAAATAGCCTGCTTCCAGTTCATATTGATCGCTAAAGGTAAAGCCCAAGCCGAGATACGCACGGTTTTGGTCAAAATAATTTCCGTTTATTTTATCCCTGTTTTGAGCATTCAGAAAAGTCTCGTTTTGCAAAGCATAGAAAATCCCTTTTTTTGAATTGCCGCTTTTAAACGGAACTTTTAACCTAAACATGTAGCGTAGCCGTTGTGCGAATATGCCGGAATTGTCTTTTTCTAAAAATCTTTGTTCCAGGCGCAAACGGTGGTTGAACGTAGCTCGTTCGCCTGTTTGCTTGTAAGCGAATTGTTCAAAAATGCGATGCTCTGTAGTTATCGCTGTTTCATCGTTTTGTTTTTCGCGGGTAACAAAGTAAGTGTATCCAAGTGTAGCGGTTTGCTTTTCGCTGATGATGTATCCGATGCCGGGCCGGGCCAATATATTCTCCAGAAATTCGAGCTGATTCGCAGAGCGAAGTTGAACATCGGCGCTAAGCTGCCAGTGTCTGCTTAATTTTTGCTGATAAGATAGCATCAGCCAGCCGGTTTGTTCCACTTTCTGGCCGTGAACTTCGGCCGAAAGGCCGACAAAAAGCCAAAGAAGGCCAATATACACTTTACTCATAATGTGGCTCTGAGATGTAAACCCTAAACCATGAGCATTGGTTATTGTTTAAATTGCCAGGAAACGGAAATTGGTACCGCGGCTAACAGGTTACTAAACTCCACTCCCTATCGGGATGCTAAACCAAAAAGTAGAACCATCATTCACTTTACTTTCAACACCCATTTTGCCTTTGTGAAGATTAACGATTTCTGAAGAAATAAATAAACCCAACCCGAGGCCGCTGTAAGATTTTGATACTTCTTCAACCCTGAAAAAACGGTCGAAAAGCTTATGTTGCTGCTCTTCGGGAATTCCAATGCCCGAATCGCTCACTGAAACCTTCAAATCGTTTTTCAGCCTCTGCACCTTAATAACTACCTGCTTGCCCTCGGGAGAATATTTTATGGCGTTAGAAAGCAGGTTAACGATAACCTGCTCGATACGTATTTTATCGGCGAAGACTGTTTTCACGTCGGCCTCGTCGGCAATCTTAAGTATATGCTTGTTTGACTGATCCTGCATATTTTCGGCACATTCGCTCAACAGATCGGACATAGAGAACCATGATTTTTCCAAAACCAAATGCCCGGATTGTATGCGGGTTACATCCAATAAATCAGTAATCAGCGAAGTGAGTTTGCCTGCCTGCCGGATGGCTTTATGGGCAAACATCTTTATTTTTTTATACTCGCCCTCTGAGTTGCTTACCTTTTCAATTAGCTGCAGCGAGGCTTTCAAACTGGTTATGGGCGTTTTTAACTCGTGACTGGCTATGCTGAAAAACTCATCTTTTTTACGCAGCAAATCTTTGGTTTCAAGCTCCAGACTTTTGGTTGCCGTAAAATCCATAGCCACACCGGCAAAACGTTCGGCCACGCCGTTGGCATCGAAATGAACTTTTCCTCTTGATTTAATCCAGCGATAAACTGTTTTACCATGACCAATCCTAAATTCCATATCACTTTCGCCGCGTTTAAACCCAGCTAATGATTGGTGAACGCTTTCAGAAATCCGTTCGCGGTCATCCTCATGAATTTTACTTAAAAATATGTCCATATCTACAGGCTCATATGCAGAAAGGTTGAACAACCTTCTGCTGCGATCATCCCAAATCATCTGTCCGCTGAGCGGATAATAGTCCCAGGTTCCCAATCCGCCAGCCTCTATGGCAAAACGCAAACGTTCTTTATTTTCTGAAAGTAGTTTTTCTACCTCGGCATGGCCATCCTGTACGAGGCGTTTTGCCGTAATATCTTCTATAGCCAGAATAATCAGATTCTCCCCGTGTTCTGGTTCAACACTACGGGCATTGAGACACAGCAATTTATGGCCGATGCCCGGAAAAACATGTGAAAATTCTATATCCCTAGACTGTTTTTCTTTTGGAAGTTTTTCATGCAGAAGATCCCATATCTCGGGGATGTTCCATTGGCCGTTGGCCAATTCGAAAAGCAAATGTCCTTCAATTTCTGCTTCGGTAACTTTAAACTGATTTAAGAATGGTTTCGACGCTCTCTTAACACGCATTCGTTCATCCAATATCAGCAGCGGATCCCGAACGGTATCCAACATGCTTTCCTTGTAAATCCTGGCATTATTGAGTTGGGTATTCCGGTCGGTTAGTTCGCTGTTCACCGCCAAAATTTCCTCGTTGGTACTTTCCAGTTCTTCTTTAGAGGTTTCCAGCTCCTCATTCAGACTTTGCAGTTCTTCACTTCCCGACATTAATTCCTGGTTGGCGCTCAACAGCTCTTCGTTGGCGGCCTCCTGGTCTTCGGTAACGGTGCGCATGTCTGAGCGTAACTGCTCCAACTCTTTCTCAAGTTGATCTACACGTGTATCAATAACCCTGTGCCCGCCGTCACCCGATTCTGCATCGCCGTTATTTTGATCTGGTTGTTGTACATTGGCAGAAATACTGTCTTTAAATAAAACCAAAAAATGCAGATCGTCTGCTCCTTTTACCGGCGCAACATCAATATCGGCAAACAACTGACGGTCACGGCTTTTAAAAGCCAGATTAATTTTTCTAACCGGCTTTTGGGTTTTACTGGCCGAAAGCAATAAATTTCGTAGTTCAAAGGCTAACCCGTCCCGCACCATTTTTAACAAATGTAAGCTTGCTTTACCCGGAGCCGGAGTAAGCCATTTGTCTGTTTCTCCTCTAAACTGAACGATATCATACCGATCATTTACCAGTACCCCCGCTGGTGTGAATTGACCCAGTAATACGTCTTCAGACAGTTTAAAAATATCTTTAGCAAGCTTTGTTTCCGGAGATTTTTGTTCATCCACATCCCTGAAAAGTTGCTCCCCCATTTTTGAAGTAACGGTCATCTGGCCAGCTTCATGACTTTTTCGGGTGTAAATTTTTTCCTGGCTGTTTACCGCCGAAAACAATTCGGCGCTACTGCCAAGTGCCTCAGACTTGCCAAGCATTAAATATCCTTTCGGGTTTAGCGAATAATGAAATGTTTGAATCGCCTTGGTTTGTAAAACGGGTTCCAGGTAAATTAAAACGTTGCGGCAACTAATCAAATCCATCCGGGAGAAAGGCGGGTCTTTCAAGAGATTATGATCTGCAAACACACACATCTCCCGGATAGATTTATTTACGGTGTAAGAACCATCTAACTTGGTAAAATATTGCTGTAGCCTGTCTGCCGAAAGGCCGTCCAAATCTGTTTTTTTATACGTTCCGGAGCGGGCTTTGGCAATGGATTTTTTGGAAATATCCGATGCGAAAATCTGCACTTTAAGTTCAGAGCTGCGGTCGCCTAAATATTCATGTATGCAAATTGCCATAGAGTAGGCTTCCTGCCCGGTTGCGCAGCCCGCCACCCATATTCGCAAGGGCCCGAATTTAGACTTACTTTTTAAAATAGCCGGAAGAATGCTGCTGCATAAAGTTTTAAACGCATGTTCATCCCTGAAAAAATCGGTTACCGAAATCAGCATATCGTCAAATAATGCATCCTGCTCGGCTTTGCTGTTTCGCAGCAGGTCTAAATATTCTGTCGGCTTAATAACGTTGTTCAATGCCATGCGGCGTACAATCCTTCGTTTTAAGGTGCTGGGTTTATAATTGGTAAAGTCTATACCCCGCCTTACACGCAACACCGTAAGCAATTGTTTGTAGACTTCTTCGTCTGCCTGCGGAGCTTTTTTCTTGAGTAATTTCGTTGTAGTTACCGTATCGCCGAAAGGCTTATTGGCAGAGATGAGGTGTTCGGCTATTTTGGCTGGCGGAAAAACAAAATCCACAGCTCCGGATTTTGCCGCACTTTTGGGCATGCTGTCAAATGCGGCAGAGCCTTCGTCCTGAGCGAAAGTCATTCCGCCGTGCGCTTTAATTACCTGTAAACCCAGAGTTCCGTCATTTAGCGCACCAGAAAGAACAATGCCCACCGCGAAGCTTTGGTGAACGGCACCCAGGGATGAAAAGAAAAGATCAATGGTTTTAATCTTTTTATTTGAAAGGTCAAAATCTTCAAGTTTAAGGTGCCCATCGTAGGTAGTTAAAAGCTTGTTGGAGGGTATTACGTAAAAGCGATCTTTTTCTAATTCTACGTCGTCTGAAATCTGAAGCACCGGTATTTTAGAAAACTTTTGCAAAATTTCCGGCAGTGCGCTCTCATGGTCGGGACTTAGATGCTGCACATATACAAAAGCCATTTCGGTTTTTTCTGGCAGGGCCTGTAAAAATGACTTGATCGCCTCAAGCCCTCCGGCAGATGCTCCGATGCCAACTACCGGGAACCGCTGTTTCGTTTCCGGTTGCACCGGGATGTTATTTGCTGCTTGCATCAGGCGAGGTAAATTGTATAGGTGAGCAGTTGGCGATATACTAAGTACAAACAATTATAGGCATTGTTAGTGCCTTAATCAAGGCAATAGTTTTCAGACTCAACAAATTGTGAGAGTTAATAGTTATTCAAAGCCAATAAAGGGCTGGTTAAAATCCGTTTCAGGGAATTCCCAAATACGGAATAACAGAAAGATTTGCCGATCAGAATTCTGGTCGTTTATCGCAACATTAAATTAACAAATCAACATTATCCGCTTTCTTTTGTTGAGCCTTGAGAAACGGTAAATGATTAAAAACTGTTAGCAACAACAAAAAAAAACTATTGAATTATGAAGATCCAGATAAACACAGACAACAACATTACCGGCCGCGAACAACTGGCCGACCATTATACAACCGTTTTAACCGAATCTTTAAGCCGGTTTAGCAGTCACATAACCCGGCTTGAAGTTCATTTAAGCGACGAAAACAGTCATAAAGAAGGAGGCGGATCTGAAGATAAACGGTGTATGCTTGAAGCGAGGATAGAAAACTTGAAACCCATCGCTGTAACAGATCATGCGGCCACGCTCCACCAGGCCGTTAGCGGTGCTATTGATAAGTTGAAAAAATCAATTGATTCTTCGCTTGGTAAATTGAAAAGTTATTAATCAGTTCGGTTTTCGGGTTGCCGCATCGGCAATAAGCCTTTTGGCGAGGTCGGCACCCAAATACCGGTTGATAAAATAATGTACCAGATACAACAAAGGTGTCATTAAAACAGCCACCAAAAATTTATAGGAATAGTTTACCAGGCCTATCGCGGCCACCATCTGCCAGCTCCAGCTATATTGCGGATTGATGTAAAACGCTATAAAAATAACCACAAAGCTGTCTATAAACTGAGAAACCAGGGTAGAGCCGGTTGCCCGGAGCCAGAGAGATTTTTCGCCGGTAATTTTTTTGATGCGATGAAAAATTAAAACGTCTGCTATTTGTCCCGCTAAAAAAGCGGTGATTGAGCCGGCAATGATCCACATTCCCTGGCCAAAGATTCCGCTAAAAGCCAGGTTCATGTTCACAGGCTGCTCGTTAATGGTCTGATTGATCCAAAAATCTGAAGGCATTAGACCAATGGCAAAACCAACTACTAAAAAGGCGTAGGCAATTAGTATTGAGGTGAGGATGGATAGAAACCGAACCTGTTTCGGACCGAAGTATTCGTTGATGATGTCTGTCATAATAAAAATAAGCGGCCAGGTAATTACGCCGGCAGACATGTTGAAGGAGAGATCGGGTACACCCAGCAGATCAATATCAAATTTCGGAATGCCCAGGGAGCCTTCTACCGTAAAAATCTTCACCCCGATAAATTCTGCAAGGATGGCATTTGCCACAAAAAAGCTTCCTAAAATAATGAGTAAGCGGCTCTCTTTCGTTTTAAAAGTCATAGCAATTCAATATAGCGTTTCAGGAGCAAATATTGGGAAACGCCGCCTTCTTAAACTTCTGTAAGTGAAATTTTAAATATTTACTTTCGCGTTAATGATCTCGCTTCAATCTAAATTACCAAACGCCGGCACCAGTGTTTTTTCGGTTATGTCTCAACTGGCAACCGCTCATCAGGCCATTAATTTATCTCAGGGTTTCCCCGATTTTGAAAGTCCGCCGGCACTTTTGGAGCTGGTAACCAGGCACATGCAAAGCGGCCGCAATCAATATGCGCCCATGCCGGGTGTGCTTGCTTTACGAGAAAAAATCGTTGAGAAAATTAACCGGTTGCACGGGGCAGAATACCATCCGGAAACGGAAGTAACCGTTACAGCAGGCGGAACCCAGGCTATATTTACCGCGTTGACCGCGGTAATTCAGCAAAATGATGAGGTTATTATTTTTGAACCCGCTTATGATTGTTACGCTCCTACTGTTAAACTTTTGGGCGGTATTGTTAAATCATTTGAGTTAAATGCGCCAGATTATGCAATAGATTGGGAGATGCTCAAAAAGCTGGTGAGCAAGCATACGCGGATGATTATTTTAAACTCACCCCACAATCCAACGGGGGCGGTTTTAGATGAGGAAGACATTCGCCAACTGATTCGGTTAACCCACAACACCGATATCCTGATACTAAGCGATGAAGTGTACGAGCACATCATTTTCGACGGGAAAAAGCATTTAAGTATGGCCCGATATCCTGAGCTTCGCGAACGCTCTTTTATTATTGCGTCTTTCGGTAAACTTTTTCACAATACCGGCTGGAAAATGGGCTATTGTGTTGCGCCGGCAATGTTGATGAACGAATTCAGAAAAGTGCATCAATTTCTTATCTTTAGTGTAAACACACCCATGCAGCACGCGATAGCTGATTTTTTAAATGATCAGCGCTTTTACCTCGAGCTTGGAGATTTTTATGAGCAAAAGCGCAATTATTTTAGAAAGCTGATGGCCGATACCCGCTTTGATCTGCTACCTTGTAGCGGCTCCTATTTTCAATGCGTACAATACAAACGTATTAGCGATGATGCCGATGTTGAATTTTCGAAGCGTCTTACCCGAGATTTTGGCGTTGCCGCAATTCCGGTTTCGGCGTTTTACAGCAAGGCTACAGATGAACGTGTGTTGCGCTTTTGTTTCGCCAAAAAACAAGAAACGCTTGATAAAGCCGTTGAAAGATTGATGAATGTGTAACCATTGCACGCCAGATACCGAACAAACCTTTTAAAAAGGATAGATGAGCAATTTAAAAATCACCACGTTTCAGGCCTATATTTTTTGGGAAAACATTGATAAGAATTTGCAAAACCTCGGGCTGCGCTTATCCTCTATCAGAGAAAAAACAGACCTGATCGTGCTGCCCGAAATGTTCAGCACCGGGTTTTCTATGAATCCGGAAAAGCTGGCAGAAGAAATGGGCGGGAAAAGTATGCAGTGGATGCGGGAGCAGGCAGAAAAGTTCGATTGCGTAGTAACCGGGTCGCTTATCATCCGCGAAAAAAATAAATATTACAACCGTTTAATTTGGATGCGCCCGGATGGAAGTGTTGAATTTTATGATAAACGCCACCTTTTTGGCTACGCAGGCGAAGAGAAACACTACGCCGCGGGTAGTAAAAAGTTATTTGTTGAGCTTAACGGATGGAAAATTTGTCCGGTAATTTGTTACGATCTGCGTTTCCCGGTTTGGCTTCGCAACACCGATAACGCGTACGATATGTTGCTGGTGGTGGCCAACTGGCCCGAGCGCCGCTCGCTGCATTGGCGAACGCTCATTCCGGCCAGAGCGGTAGAAAATCAGGCATATGTGGTGGCGGTAAACCGGGTTGGGCATGATGGTAACGAGATTTACCATTCGGGCGATTCGATGTGTATTGACCCGAATGGCAAGGTAGTGTATTACAAACCGAATGATGAAGATTTGTACACCTTCTCAATTAATCTGGACGAGGTTGTCAAAAGCAGAGAGAACTTTCCGTTCTTAAAAGATGCCGACAATTTTAAGCTGACCGCCAAAACAGAACAGCCCGTAAAAGCCGGGTAGATTTGCCTGGCCTGCTATTCTGCCGAAAGCTTCTCGCGGTTCAGCGCAAGCATACTTCTTTCTTCATCAGAAAGTTCGGGCATTTGCAAATCCGCCTTTTTTAGTGTTTCAACAATAATTTTGCTGATGGCGATGCGTGAAAACCATTTTTTATCTGCCGGGATAATGTACCAGGGTGTATTTTTAGAGGCGGTAGCATCTATCGCATCCTGGTAAGCCTGCATGTATTCATTCCAATGCTGGCGCTCATTGACATCAAGTGCAGAAAATTTCCAGTTTTTCAAGGGGTTATCAATCCGTTCAAGAAAGCGCTCTTTTTGTTCATCTTTAGATACGTGCAAAAAGAATTTGATAATGATGGTGCCGTTATTGCTCAGGTGTTCTTCAAAAGCACGAATGCTCTTGTATCGGTTCTCCCAAAACTCCACGGTAATATCGTCAACAGAGTTGATTCCTTCGGGCCGCTCCTTCAGCACAAGTTCGGGATGCACTTTGCAGATCAGAACGTTCTCGTAATGAGATCGGTTATGAATTCCGATACGCCCTTTTTGCGGCAAAGCTTTGTTATGCCGCCACAAAAAATCATGATCGTATTCTTCTGAACTGGGCTGTTTGAAGCTAAAAACCTGGCAACCCTGTGGGTTAATGCCACTCATCACGTGCTCAATGGCGCTGTCTTTTCCGGCAGCATCCATCGCCTGAAAGATCAGCAGCAGCGAAAACCGGTTGGATGCGTATAGCTTTTCCTGCAGTTCGTCCATTTCGGCCTGGTATTCCTCTAAAATTTCAACAGCATCATTTTTTTTAAGATCAAATGTTTCGTCGGTGGCAAAGTCGGAAAGGGAAATTTTGTCTGGCCTGTTAATCTTAAGTTTGTTGATAAAAGTATCCATGTAATAGCGTGCTAAATAATACAATTGCTGAAAAATTTCAGTGAGCAATTTACGTTATCCCGAAACGTATTCTAAAAACAAATACCGCCGGCTATCATTAACCGTGTATTTTTTACATATTTACTCCATGTTCAGAAGAATAAAAAGCAAACCCTTACGCTACAGCGTGATTTTTCTCTATTTCGTAATCCTGTTTTTTTGTGCGGTTGAATTGAACTTTTTAAAGCTTTTTGGATATTCGCCTACCATTGTGGACATCAAAAGCCCCAATATGCGCATCGCCTCTGAGCTTTATACCGCCGACGGGAAGTTGATTGGCCGGTATTATAAAGAAAACCGCACGCCCGTTGAGTTTGATAAAATCGCCCCAAGCGTTATTGATGCGCTTATTGCTACAGAAGACGTTCGGTTTATGCAACATAGCGGTATTGATTTTCGCTCTTTGTTATCAAGTTTGATTTCAACCGCATCAGGCGACCGCCGCGGCGCCAGCACCATCACGCAGCAATTAGCAAAAAATCTGTACCGCACCCGTAATAAAAAATTAGAAGGACTGATAAAATATGTACCGGGCCTCCGAACGCTGGTGTACAAATTCAAAGAGTTGATGACGGCAATTAAACTGGAAACCGTTTACACCAAATCAGAAATTTTAACACTATACCTCAACACCGTGCCGTTTGGTGGCAACACCTATGGGATTAAAACGGCTGCCAAGCATTTTTTTAATAAGCAACCGCATGAGCTGCAAGTTCAGGAAGCGGCAACCCTTATCGGGATACTGAAAGCAAACACCACGTATAACCCTATCCGCAATCCAAAAAACTCGCTCGAGCGGCGTAACGTAGTCCTTTCGCAGATGCAGAAGTACAACTATTTAAGCGACAGCGAATACCAGCGATACCGGTCTTTACCACTTAAAACCTTTGCCGGCGAATTTGCCGAAGGCGATGAAGGCGAATCGTATTTAAAATCGGCTGCGGCTGAGTTTATAAAGAACTGGTGCGAAGAAAATAATTACGATCTGTATGAAGATGGCTTGAAAATCTATACCACCATTGATTCGCGAATGCAGCAGTATGCAGAAGAAGCGGTAGCAAGCCAGATGAAAATTCTTCAGCGCCGTTTATACAACGCCTGGGGAAATGAAACGCCCTGGCGAAATTCTGAAGGCGACAAAATTGAAAACTTCGCGTTAAACGCGGCCGAACGATTGCCGGTGTATGATTATCTGCGGAAGCGGTACAACTCAAATAGCGATTCTATTGAAGCCTATCTGAATAAACCTAAAAAAATGACTGTGTTTAGTTGGGATGGCCAGAAGGAGGTTACTTTTTCTACGCTGGACTCGCTGGAATACTATTCAAAACTCTTAAACACCGGTATGATGACGCTCAATCCGGTAAACGGTCATATAAAAACATGGATTGGCGGTATTGACCATCGCTTTTTTAAGTACGACCATGTAAACCAGGCCAAGCGCCAGGCGGGTTCTACGTTTAAGCCATTTGCCTATTTAGCAGCTTTGGAATCGGGCATGACTCCCTGCGATAAGTTGACTGATAAACCCGTAAGAATAAAATATCAGGAAAATAACGAAACAGAATACTGGGAGCCCAAAAATGCCAGCTACAGTTTTTCTTACCGGGATATGACTCTGCGCCATGCGTTAGGCCGCTCAATAAATTCGGTTACGGCTCAGATTACAGAGTTGGTGGGCGCTGATAAGGTAGTTGAATATGCCCATAAGTGCGGAATAGAAAGCGAGCTAAAGGCAGTGCCTTCTGTTAGTTTGGGGCCGAATGATGTGAGTGTTTATGAAATGGTGCGGGCTTACGGTACTTTTTTAAACAAGGGTATTAAAACCGAACCCATTTTGGTGGAGCGTATTACCAATAAAGACGGCCGCGTGCTGGCCGAGTTTAAAGCAGAAACAGACAGGGCATTGAGCGAGGAGATTGCCTGGCTAATGATGTATATGTTACGCGGCGGTATGGAAGAACCGGGCGGAACCTCGCAGGCGTTATGGGAATGGGAGCTTTTTAAAAAAGGAAATCAGATTGCAGGTAAAACAGGTACATCCTCTGATTATGTAGACGGCTGGTATATGGGCATTACAAAAGATTTGGTAACCGGCGTTTGGGTTGGCTGCGATGAGCGCACCGTTCATTTCCGCACTTCCGAAACCGGCGAAGGTTCTAAAACCGCCCTGCCCATTTTCGCGAAATTTATGGAGAAAGTTTACCGGGACCCAAAAACGGGAATTACCTTCGGACCTTTTCCAAAACCCGGAACAGAAATTAACCGGGAGTACCGCTGCCCCACTCCGCAGTATGAAACCATCGAGCCCGATACTTTGATAGTGGACAGCCTGGTAACAGACTCACTTTTAATTCCGGCCGAACCGGTAGACAGCGTGGGAACGCCTGTAAATAAGATTGTAAAGAGAAACGAACCGGTTCGTGAGCAGGTTCAGGCGAAGAACAAAACCGCCCCGTCAGAAAAAAGGCCGCCCGCCGAAACGCCGGTGAAGACGCGTAAACAACTTCGCGAAGAAAGGCGAAAAAAGGAGAACGAAAACAAATAAATCGCTTTCCCGCTTTTACAGGTATATAACCTCAAAGAAATCGAATCAGATTAAATTCCGTAAATTAGGCACACGCTAACTTTATTAAAATGAGAAAACCTTCCGTTATCCGCAGCAGTCCCTCAGGCGGAATTGTGAGTATATTGATTTTGCTGTTTTTATTAAGTTCTGCAGGAACTGTAAGCGCTCAATATTTCGGGCAAAATAAGGTGCGTTATAAGAATTTAAAATTTGACGTATTGGAATCTCCGCATTTCGAGCTTTATTACTACCTCAAAAATGATAGCCTGATAAATCGCTTCATGAAAGAGAACGAAGTGTGGTATGATTTGCATCAGCAGGTATTTAGAGACACCTTCACCAAAAAAAACCCATTCATATTATATTCCAACCATTCTGATTTTCAGCAAACAACGGCGCTTCAGGGCCAAATTGGTGTGGGTACAGGCGGTGTTACCGAAGGCCTGAAAAACAGGGTAATTATGCCGGTTACCATGCTCAACCATCAAACCCGCCACGTGCAGGGGCACGAGCTGGTGCATGCGTTTCAGTATCATTCGCTGATTGAAGGCGACTCCACAAACCTGGAAAACATTGGCAATCTGCCCCTTTGGATGGTTGAAGGAATGGCCGAATACCTATCCATCGGAAAAGTTGATGCGTACACCGCGATGTGGATGCGGGATGCCTATTTAAATAAAGATATCCCTACTTTAAAAGATCTAACTACCAGTAATAAATATTTTCCCTACCGTTACGGACAGGCGTTTTGGTCTTACATCGGATCCACTTACGGCGACACGGTAATTGTGCCTTTTTTTAAGGAGACGGCCAAATATGGTTATGAGATGGCCATTCGGCGAACCTTTGGTTATGATGAGCGCACGCTGTCCAGCTTGTGGAAAACCAGCATCGAAAATGCCTATCAGCCGCTGCTGAAAGATACAGCGCAGGTTCCAATTGGTAAACGAATTATTGATGAAAATAATGGCGGAGAAAATTACAATGTTGCTCCGGCTATTTCACCGGACGGTAAGTACGTTGCATTCTTATCAGAAAAAGAATTACTAAGCATTGATCTGTTTTTGGCAGACGCCAAAACCGGCCAGATAATTAGAAAGTTAACCAGCAAGGCCAAAAACGGTCATATTGATGAATTTAACTTTATAGAATCGGCAGGTGCCTGGTCGCCGGACTCTAAACAATTCGCCTTTAGCGTTTTTAGCAGCGGGCGCAACAAACTCGTAATTGTGGATGCTGACCGAGGTCAAACTGTCCTCACCACCGCAATTCCGGGTGTTGAAGAGTTTAGTAATTTAAGCTGGTCCCCAAATGGCGAAGACATTGTATTCTCTGGCCTCAACCGGGGTTATAGTGATCTTTACATCTACAATCTTAGAAGCAAAAAACTCAGTCAGCTTACTAATGACAAATATTCTGATTACCAGGCCAGTTTCTCTGGTGATGGAAGTAAAATAGTTTTCAGCAGCGACCGTACTACTTTAGACCGGTCTTCTCCTAGTGTTGACATCACACACAACCTTGCGGTAATTGATATCGCAAGTAAAGTGATTACCAACATCAGCGTTTTTGACGGGGCAAATAATTTAAATCCACAGTTTTCTGCGGATAATCAAAGTATCTATTTTCTTTCAAATCGCGACGGATTCCGCAACCTGTACCGCTACAGCATTTCCGCCCAAACGGTAGAACAATTAACCGATTATTTTACAGGAATAAGTGGCATCACAGAATTTTCTCCGGCCTTAAGCGTGTCGCGTAATGATGATATTTTGTATTCTTACTACCGGGCACAAAAATATTCGATCTATAACGCAAAAGCTGATGAATTTACTCCCGTAACGGTTAGCCCTACCGCTTTGAATTTTGACGCCGCTACTCTTCCCCCGCCTAACGCCGTAGGTGTTGATATTATAAATGCCAACCTCAATAACTTTGAGCGGTTTGAACAAATCCCGACAGATTCCATTAAATCTATTGATTACAGAAGTCAGTTTAAGTTAGATTATTTATCTAGTAATGGCGTGGGGGCTTCTGTTGGGCGTTTTGGAACCGGATTATCCAGCGGTGTGCAGGGAGTCTTTAGCGATATTCTGGGCCGGAACCAGATATTTGCCGCGGCTGCCGTTAACGGCGAAATTTACGATTTTGGCGGCCAGGTTGCCTACATCAATCAGGAAAGTAGAATCAATTGGGGTGCATCTGTTTCGCACATTCCCTACGTATCTGGGCTACTCTCTGCCGGCATTGAAGATCTTCCGGTAGACGGCGGCGGTACCGTTCCGGTTTACAACGAAAGTTATGATATTATCCGAACGTTCGAAGATCAGGCACAATTATTTGCTTCCTACCCTTTTTCCAGAATTCACCGGTTTGAAGCCGGTACCGGGGTTTCGCGTTACAGCTATAGGATAGACCGGTTTAATAATTTCTACCAGTTTGATCCCAATTCGGGTTCTATAGGCTTCCCCATTGGCCAAAACCGCGAAAAATTATCTAAAGAGAGAGCTGCTCAAACCTATGGTGTTGATTTCGCCTCATTTACAACTTATCAGTTAAACAGTGCCTTTGTCGGCGATAATTCTTTTTCTGGAGTAACCTCTCCCCTGGACGGGTTTCGCTATCGAATTGGAATAGAGGGTTATTTGGGCGATTACAAATTAGGCGCTTTTACGGCAGATTTGCGCAAGTATGTTCGGGCGAAGCCGGTTACATTTGCTGTCCGGGCATATAATTATTCCCGGTTCGGCCGCGATGAAGGCAGGCTTTATCCGCTCTATGTTGGTTATAACTATCTGATAAGGGGATATGAAGCAAATTCATTTTATAAAAACGGATCAGCATCGCCAAACGGGTTTGATATAAACCAATTGGTAGGAACTAAAATAGCCGTTGCTAATTTCGAAATACGGCTTCCGTTTACCGGCCCCGAAAGGCTGGCCGCCATAGAGTCCAAATTTTTGTTTAGTGATTTAAACGCCTTTTTTGATATCGGATTAGCATGGGATAGCAACTCCGAAATTGCTTTTAAAAGCCAGCCCGGTTTGGTAAGCAGAACCGATCCTCAAACTGGTCAAACGGTGCAGGTTTTGGAAAGAATCCCGGCCATGAGCGCAGGAGTATCCTTACGGGTAAACGTGTTTGGATACTTTGTAATCGAGCCGTATTATGCTTTCCCGTTCCAGCGTAAAGATCTTAACGGCGGCGTCTTCGGGTTAACTTTTGCTCCCGGATGGTAGACTTGACATTATTTTAGATGAAAAAAAGAGCGACATTTCGTTCTTTTTTTGCTTCTGCCCTGCTCGTCAGCTATTATTTTCATTTTATTGGCTTGTTATTCAGCAGTTTATCGCTCGTAAAAATGGCTTTGGGCAACAATTGTTGATTTAACAGGTTAGTTTAATAGTATCTAAAACAGAAATTCATTCTTTAAAATCAGGCGCTTATCATTGAAATTTTACTTAATACATCTATATATATTATAAATCTAAAAAGTAAAATCTCATGAAAAAGTTAATTTTAGTAATAACAAGTGCTGCGTTTACAGTGGTCACCATTGTATCAAGCCAAGCTCAAACAAGTGATACTACCAAAGCATTTTCGCCGAAAGATTCGGTCTTAAATAATGGCCTGAAAGATTCTATCAAATCAACTTCAAAAATGGTGGGCGGAGCGAATATGCTGGCTTCCGATGATATTGTCGAGAACGCGTCAAAATCTAAAGACCACACTAAACTGATTTCGGCAATTAAAAAGGCAGGATTAACTGATACCTTGAAAGGCAACGGGCCGTTCACCGTTTTTGCACCAACCAACGAAGCCTTTTCGAAACTTCCGGCCGGTACGCTTGACTCATTAAATCTATTGGCCAATAAAGATGAACTGGTTGACTTATTAACTTACCATGTTGTAGCCGGTAAACTTACCTCCCGCGATTTGGCTTTGGCTGTGGCAAGGGCAGATGGAAAAGCAACAATTACCACGGTAGAAGGAGACGAGTTGACCATCTCTATAAATGAATCGAAAAATCTTCAGATCACTGATTCTAAGGGCAATGTGGCCTTGGTTACTATGTTTGATGTAGAGCAGTCAAACGGAGTGGTCCACGTGATCAATAACGTGCTGCTTCCCAAAGAATAATTATTGAAACACTTTGAAAAAAGGCTTGCATTGTGCAGACCTTTTTTCGTTTTTAGGAATGCCGTAATAAAACTTCGGACTGGCATTTTACGTTTATAACAGTATGAAAACGATATTCACAATAGCAGTTTTATTTATGTTCACGATTGGAACAAGCTGCGGACAATCATCAAAGTCTCAAAATACGAAAACCAAACCTACCTTCGCGATCCAAAAGACGGATGCTGAATGGAGGAAAATTCTAAGTCCCGAGGCTTACGAAATTATGGTTGAAGACGGCACCGAAGCACCGTTTAAAAATGCTTATAACAGTAATAAACAAAAGGGAATCTACGTGAGCGCAGCCACCGGTGAGCCATTATTTAGCTCTGAAGATAAATTTGAGTCAGGTACTGGCTGGCCCAGCTTTACAAAGCCGATTAAAGCGGGAGTGGTAACGGTAGTAAAAGATAACAGCTTCGGAATGGTTCGCGATGAAATAATAGAAACTTCCACCGGACTCCACCTGGGTCACCTTTTTAATGATGGCCCGGCAGATAAAGGCGGCTTAAGATACTGTATGAACTCGGCCGCGTTTAAATTCATTAAAAAATAAAGTTCCGTTAAAATTTATCAGGAAAGGTTTCTAACCGGCAGGCCCGGTTGAATACCGCTTAGTAACATTTTTTCAATATCCAGACCAATGGTCAGATCTACCCAATCGGGATTTACAGATCTGACCATTCTGTCTTTCTGAATCCGCGTAAAGCAACTTATTAATTTAAACCTGTTCATTGCCGCCTGTTCTGAGTTGAGTTCTTCAAAATAGACCAGGCGTGTAAGCTGTTGGCCGCAGTCAAAAAAAAGGTTCGGCATCTGCCGGTAGAATGCCATAGTTTTCATCAGATCTGTACTCATACCCACATGCAGGCAGCTTCGGTTTCTATCAGTAACCAGATAAACATACTTTCTCATTTTTCTTACTATTAGATGAAAATATTCGCGGAGATTCTAAAAATATTACTAATTTTATGAGCACAATAATACTAATTATTTTAGTAAAATCAAATTTATTTTCAAATGGCAAACATTTCTCCCAACCTCAAATACCTGCGCAAGAAAAAAGCACTTACGCAGCAACAGTTTGCAGATGCCCTGGAAATTAAGCGTTCTTTAGTGGGCGCCTATGAAGAAGAACGGGCCGAACCAAAATATGAATTACTAAAAAAAATAGCATCTTTTTACGAACTTTCTGTGGATGAACTGATCAGCGAAACCATCAATGACAAGTGGAAACCAAGGCCGAAAGCAGACGCAAGCAATATCCGCGTGTTGAGTATTTCTGTGGATCAGGCAGATCGTGAGAACATTGAGCTGGTACCTGTTAAGGCAAGTGCAGGTTATTTGAACGGGTTTTCTGATCCGGAGTTCATAAGCGAACTTCCTAAATTCCAATTGCCGATGTTTAGACAAGGGACTTACCGGGCGTTTGAGATTAAAGGGGATTCTATGCTTCCGTTACAGTCTGGAACGATAGTAATTGGTGAATATTTAACTAATTGGAACGAGTTAAAGGTGGGCGATACTTATGTGATTATCAGCAAGGAAGAAGGAATTGTTTATAAACGGGCCGGAAATAAATTTAAAGAATCGAAAGCCTTGAAACTGATTTCAGATAACGTGGTTTATGAGCCTTATTCAATTCCGGCAGAGGATGTGTTGGAGATATGGAAAGCCAAAGCATTCATCAGTACTGATTTTCCGGAACCTGCCCCCCAGCCTACGCTGGAATCGCTAACCACCATGGTATCACAAATGCAAAAATCGCTTTCAGGTTTACACGAAAAGAAGTCTTAACATTATTTAACAGTTTCGGGTTTAAACCAATTGGTTTTCGGCGGCTCTATCATCATATAAACTAAAGAGCATGAAAGCAATTATTTTATCAGTCGCATTTACGATGTTTGCAGCCTTTTCGGGCTTTGCGCAGACTAATCAAACGCATCAGGAAAAAACACCAGAGGAAAGGGCAACCCGGCAAACCGAGGTGCTTGAGAAACGGCTATCGCTCACTCCCGAGCAGAGAAGCAAAGTTTACCAGGTGAACCTGAAACGGGCCGGAGCGATGGAGAAATTTAGATCTGAAGATCGCGGGAACAAGAAAGAAAGGATGGAGGACAGACAAAAACTGATGTCAAAAAGTGATAAGGACCTTGAAAAAATTTTAAATGATGACCAGTTAAAAATCTATCGCGATCAAAAAGAAAAGATGAAAAAAAACGGCAATAAAGGCCAGGAACACAAAGGTAATCGGCATCGAAAAAATTAATAGTGTTAGGTTTAGGTTTAGGTTGAATGAGAAGCGGCTCGAAAGGGCCGCTTTTTTTATTTTGAAAATTGTTGGATAAAAAATCAACAACGCTTCCTTTCGCAAACATAGCCAGCATTTTGCAATTTTATCGGGAAACTCTGCACTTTGAGCCAAGCAGGTTTATTACGTAATCTTGACGATCTTTCTAAATTAGTGCTGGCAGCATGCTTTTAAATACTCCTGCCCGATAATCAAAAAAAAATTGCGGGTTTAATTTATTTATGTACCTTGCGGGCAATTATTAACAATAATACTACAATGCAAAAAGAAGGTACAGTAAAGTTTTTTAATGAAACTAAAGGATTCGGGTTCATCGTACCCGCAGAAACAGGTGAAGAAGATGTATTCGTACATTCATCTGGTCTAATTGATCAAATTCGTGAAAACGATAAAGTTCAGTATGATGTTGAGCGTGGCAAAAAAGGCCTAAACGCTGTTAATGTGAAAGTTGTTTATTAATCAACATATATCATTGAGCA
>JBGTBV010000169.1:0-6727 GCA_041749185.1 Daejeonella sp.
CACCCCGTACGGGGCAAGCTGGCATGCGGCAGTAATGGCAACATTGCGGCAAACACGGATCAGCATGAATAAAGAATTCAGTCTTAATGCGTGCGGCGTTGTTTACCAGATTGTCCAACTCAGAAACCTCTGCGTGTACGCTGCTTAAATCAAAATAGTAGGGTAATGTTAAATGGCAGTCAATGTGCAAATCGCTGCCATAGCGTTGGGTCCGCAGGTTGTGTACATCAATCCATGATTCCCTCCTGCGGGCATTTAAAATTGAAATCACTTCTTCAACTACTTCAAAGTCTGACTCGTCCATTAAGCCACCCACCGATTTTCTTACCAGCGTATACCCGTTGTAGCTAATATATAATCCTAAAATTATAGAGAGCAAACTATCCAGATAGGTGATGCCCGTCGCATAGATCAGCAATAAGCCAATTACAAGTCCGGCGCTGGTGAATGCATCGCTTTGCAAATGTCTACCATCCGCGTACAGCGTGATAGAATTAAATATTTTGCTTTGTCGGATCAGGTAAAATCCCATTAAATAGTTGACGATACCGGAAAGTCCGACGATAACCGTTCCGCTGAGCAGCAGAAAAAGTTGTTGCGGAATAAAAAGATTGTATGCAGATTTTAAGATGATGATAATGCCGGCCAGCAAAATCAGACAACCTTCTACAAAAGCCGAGAAAAATTCAACCTTGCCATGCCCGTACGGATGATTTAGATCCCGGGGTTGTGCCGCCAGATAAATGCTGTAAAACGCAAAAGCACTGGCCAGCACATTCACAATACTTTCGGCGGCATCGGTTAAAATTGCGTTGGATGACGTTAGAAAATATGCCGTAAATTTCGCAAGCATTAATACAATGCTGACCATTAGGGATAGAAGGATAATTCGTTTTTGCTTCTGCACAGGCATTAATTACGAGCCGCTAATTTAAATATTACTGGATAGCATTTTACCTGGGCAGGCGTTTTTAGCGGTATTTCTAAATAAAGCCCTGCCTTTAAGCCCATGTTTATATATTTGCGGGTAAAAAATTATTTCCGCATGCTTTCTGATCGTATAAATAATCTTTCCGAATCCCAAACCATAAAAATGGCTAAAATGGGTCGGGAGCTTACTGCTAAGGGCATAGATGTAATAAATTTAAGTTTTGGCGAACCCGATTTCCACACGCCCGAATTTATCAAGGATGCCGCCAAACAGGCTTTGGATGATAATTACACGTACTACACTCCTGTTTCCGGTTACCCGGATTTGCGGAAAGCAATTTCAGACAAACTTAAAAGGGAAAACAATCTGGAGTACAGCCCAGACCAGATTGTAGTTGGCACGGGAGCGAAACAGGCCATTGCCAACGCCATGCTTTGCCTGGTAAATCCCGGCGATGAGGTGATTGTGCCCACTCCTTATTGGGTATCATACTCAGAAGTGATCAAATTAGCCGAGGGAACTTCGGTTTTTATAAACAGCAACGTTGAGCAGGAGTTTAAGATTAACGCAGAACAATTGGAGGCGGCCATTACCCCAAAAACAAAACTCTTTATTTTTTCTTCGCCCTGTAACCCAACGGGAAGTGTTTACACCCGGGACGAGCTGAAGGCGCTTGCCGACGTTTTTGCAAAGCATCCCAACATCTATATCATTTCTGATGAAATTTATGAGCACATCATTTTTGATTCCGAACATGAATCTATAGCCCAGTTTGAATCAATAAAAGACCGTGTTGTCATCATCAACGGTTTTTCTAAAGCTTACGCGATGACTGGATGGAGGATTGGATACCTTGCCGCGAACAAAGTCATTGCCCAGGCCTGCGATAAAATGCAGGGCCAGATCACCTCGGGCACCTGCTCTATTACCCAGCGTGCCGCATTAGCCGCTTACCAAACCGGTCTGGAAAGCGTAACCGTGATGCGGGACGCGTTTAAACAAAGACGAGATGTGGTTTATAATCTGCTTCAAAAAATTCCCGGCCTGGTAACTAACCTGCCGAAGGGCGCCTTTTATTTCTTCCCGGATGTGCGTTCGTACTTCGGAAAATCTGTAGCTGGAACAAAAATTGAAAACGCCTCTGATCTTTGCCTTTACCTTCTGGAAACCGCCCATGTGGCAACCGTTACCGGCGAGGCCTTTGGCGATGATAATTCAATCAGGATGTCTTACGCTGCCGCCGAAGATAAATTGCGTGAAGCAATCGGCCGGATTGAGATAGCACTTGCCAAATTATCCTAAAGTTAAACCTTTAGAAAATGCAGCAGTTTTTTGAAAAATTTAGCGGCCTAACCGTATTGATAGTTGGCGATGTGATGATGGATACCTATCTATGGGGCACTGTCGAGCGTATTTCGCCGGAAGCACCCGTTCCCATCGTTTCTGTTAACAAAAAAGAACATCGTTTGGGCGGAGCCGCAAACGTGGCTTTAAATATTCAGTCATTAGGTGCCAAGCCCATAATCTGCAGTGTAATCGGTAACGATCAGGAAGGGAGCCAGTTTCTTAATTTATTGGCTGACCAGTCTTTGACAGATGAAGGCATTTTGAAAATCGCCGGAAGGCCTACGACCGTAAAAACGCGAATAATTGGTCATAATCAGCAAATTTTAAGAGTTGATTCAGAAACAGATCAGGCAATTCCGGATGAAGCCTCTGCCGAAATTCTCGACAGAATTACAAGCATCATCAAGCGTGAACAAATTGATGCCCTTATTTTTGAGGATTACGACAAGGGATTGCTGAACGAGCGATTGATCGCTCAGATTATTGATCTGGCAAATCAAAATTCAATCATCACAGTTGTTGATCCAAAAAAACGAAACTTCTTAAATTACCGGCAGGTTACGCTTTTTAAACCCAATTTTAAAGAGCTTAAAGAGGGTTTAAAAGTAGATATCGAGCCTAACAACGTAGATGAGTTAAATCAGGCTGTCAACCTGCTTCATAAAAAAATTACCGCTGAACTGGTTTTGGTTACGCTTTCTGAATTGGGCGTTTACATGAGTTCGCCAACTGCACAACGGGTGCTGCCCGCTCATATTCGTACAATAGCTGATGTTTCAGGCGCCGGCGATACCGTTATAGCAACTGCCGCATTGTGCCTTGCGGCGGGTCTTGACGTGTTTAAAACGGCTGCAGTAGCCAATCTGGCGGGCGGCCTGGTTTGCGAACAGGTGGGCGTAGTCTCTATAAATTACGATACGCTACTGCGTGAGGCTCTTAAGCTTTAAAGGCTACTTGCTTCTTATAGCCTCTACCGGATCTAATCTGGCAGCCATAAATGCCGGAATGAAGCCCGAGATCAACCCGATGGCTGAAGACAGCATGATGGTTAAAATTACCTTACTCATATCCACAACAATGGTGAGATCAAAAAACGTTTGAGAAACGTAGGCCAGCAGATAGACAATTGCCAGCCCTACAAAACCACCCATCAGGCACAATAACACCGACTCAATTAAAAATTGAAGCATGATAAAATAATTTTTAGCCCCCAATGATTTCTGGATGCCGATGATATTTGTGCGCTCTTTAACAGACACGAACATGATATTGGCGATGCCAAAACCTCCAACTAAAATGGAAAAGCCGCCGATAAAAGCACCTGCGAAATCAATAATGCCGAAAAGCTGATCCAACTGCCCGGTTAGCATAGTGGTTTTATTGAGCGAAAAATCATCATCCTCGCGGGGACTCAAACGGTGTATGGAGCGCATGTGACCTCTCAGTTCACTCTCCAATTCGTTTACCACCAAACCCTCTACACCCTTTACGGTAATTTGCGGATTGTACCTTTCGTCTTCCACATCTATTACGCCCTTTGCGAAGTTTAGCGGAAGCAGCACCGTTTTATCGGCCGAAATTCCCAGCATGTCTTCACCTTCCTCCTTAAATACACCGATAATGGTTACTTTGCGACCTAAAACAGAAATAACTTTTCCCAGCGGATCCTGGTTTGGGAACAGCCCGTCGGCAACCGTGTAGCCAATAATGGCAATAGGCCTCCCGCTGTTAGATTCAGACTGCGTAAAGTATCTGCCAGATTCAAAGTCAAATTTCCAAACGCGATAATATCCATGGGAGGCGGCAGCTATTTGCACCCCTTCCAGGCTGTTATTTCCGTATTTGATAACCCGATTGCCAAGGCCGATCTCAAACGATATTCCTTCAGAGCTCTGATCCATGCGGTCGGTTAACTTATCAAAATCTCTCACACTCGGCGAAGGCCGGCTGATGTATTTCCACCATGGGAAATCCGGGCCGCCAACCCAAGGCCATTTTTGAATATAAATGGTGTTGCTTCCCAACTTTTCAACGCTGCTCTGAATATTGTTACGCAAGGTATCCACAGCAGAAAACACCCCGATGATGGTCATAATGCCAATAGTAATTCCCAAAAGAGACAGAAGCGTACGCAGCTTATTTTGCCTTAGGGCTTCGAAAGCGAAATTGAAACTTTCTTTTAAGAGCTTTAAAAATATCATCATCGCCTGTTAGACAGAAGCCCTACCAAAAGGTTACACGCAGAAACATCATTTGGGCATTGCGCTTTCTGCGGATGTTTATCAGCATTGATGACAGCCAAAATCAAATATTAATTTGTAAATTTGCGCCCTGAAATTCTCACTTAGAACGTATTATGAAATTATCACAATTCAAGTTTGACCTACCCGAATCTTTAATAGCCCACACCCCGGCAGAAACTAGAGATGAAGCTCGTTTAATGGTTCTTAACAAAAAAACAGGTGCTATTGAGCATAAGATTTTTAAAGACGTGTTGGGATATTTTGAAGAAAAAGATGTGATGATTCTCAATAATACGAAGGTTTTTCCAGCTCGGTTGTATGGCAACAAAGAGAAAACCGGAGCCACTATAGAGGTTTTTCTTCTTCGTGAATTAAATAAAGAATTGAGGCTTTGGGATGTGTTGGTTGATCCGGCACGTAAAATACGGGTCGGAAATAAGTTATATTTTGGTGAAGATGATCTGCTGGTTGCCGAAGTTGTGGACAACACCACATCCAGAGGGCGAACCATCCGGTTTTTGTTCGATGGCTCTGATGAAGAGTTCCGCAAAAACATAGAAATCTTAGGCGAAACGCCCTTGCCTAAATACATCAAGCGGAAGGCGACTATAGAAGATAAGGATCGTTACCAAACCATATTTGCAAAAAACGAAGGAGCTGTTGCCGCTCCAACTGCCGGCCTGCACTTCAGTCGCGAGTTGATGAAACGCCTTGAATTGAAAGGAATTGATTTTGCGGAGGTGACTTTGCATGTGGGTTTAGGCACGTTCAGGGCTGTAGAGGTAGAAGATCTTACCAAACATAAAATGGACTCTGAGCAATTTATCATTGAACAGAACGCGGTGGATATAGTGAATCAAGCGATTGAAGAAAAGCGTCGTGTATGTGCCGTGGGCACTACGTCTATGCGTGCAATTGAATCGGCAGTATCAGCCGGCCGAATTTTAAAGCCGGCGAACGATTGGACGAGCAAATTTATTTTTCCGCCCTTCGAATTCAGTATTGCCAACACCATGATCACCAATTTCCATACACCCGAGTCAACGTTGCTGATGATGGTTGCCGCTTTTGGCGGTTACGAACATGTGATGAAAGCTTATGAGGTGGCGGTTAAAGAAAAATACCGGTTCTACAGCTACGGTGATGCCATGCTGATTATATAGTATTGATATATGCGTATTGCGTAAGTTAGATCGGGTTTGCAAACTTATTACGCCTTTCGCTTTGCAAAATAGGCATTACACAATTCGCATTATGCAATACCCATTAATCAAATCCCACACATGAAATACTATGCTATTATCGTTGGCGGAGGGTCGGGTACACGCATGGGTACAGAAATACCAAAACAATTTTTGCTGCTCAAGGGCAAACCGGTGGTCATGCACACCATTCAGGCATTTCAGCAATCTGATTTAAAACCCGAAATTATCCTGGTTTTGAATGTAGACTTCTATCCGTACTGGGAAAAGCTTTGCAACGACTTTAATTTTTCCATCCCGCATCAGCTTGTAAGGGGTGGCACCAACCGATTTAATTCCGTTAAAAATGGATTAAAAGCCGTTAAAGGGAAGGCGTTGGTTGCGATACATGACGCGGTAAGGCCTTTGGTAAGTAATGACCTGATCACCAGGTGTTACCGAGAAGCTGAGTTGAATGGAAATGCCGTTTCGGCTATTCCGGCAACCGACTCTGTAAGAAAACTAACCAACGGATTTTCTGAGCGGCTTAACCGCAATGAAGTTTTTTTGGTACAAACGCCACAAACGTTTCAAAGCGCTTTGCTTAAAAAAGCCTATACTCAGCCTTGCCGGGAAGAATTTACTGACGATGCGGCTGTTGTGGAACGAGCGGGAGCCAGTATCAATTTGGTGGCCGGGGAGAAATTGAATTTCAAACTCACCTTTCCGGAGGATCTCAAAGTCGCTGAATTGATTTTGAACGGGCATTAAAATAGAAAACCCGCTCTGCGCAATGCAGAACGGGTTTTCACTATTTTTTGTGTTGTTACACTGTCCCGCCTCTAATCACTCTTAAGAGAACAGCTATGATAGCAATTACCAAAAGAATGTGGATCAGATTGCCACCAAACGGAGATACGAATGCTCCGAAGATCCAAACGATAATTAAAATTACGGCAATGATGTACAGTAAATTTCCCATGATTTTTAGTTTTAAGTTTAAATGAGATTAGATTTATATTTTG
>JBGTBV010000170.1:0-8267 GCA_041749185.1 Daejeonella sp.
ATTTCAGATATTTTCGATCTTGCTTCGGTCACAAAAATATCTGCCACCACGCTGGCAGTGATGCGCCTGTACGAACAAGACAAACTCAAGCTTGATACAAACATTGGCGCTTATATTCCAAAGGCCCGCAAAACCAATAAAAACGAGATTTTAGTGCGGGAGGTGATGCTGCATCAGGCCGGTTTTGTGCCCTTTATCCCGTTTTACCAAAACCTGGCCAGCACCGATTACAGTCGGGATTCATCTGCCGCTTATCCGGTGAAGGCCGCCGACAATTATTATATGCGCAAAGGTTATTTTGAGCAGGTGATGTGGCCGCAAATGTTAAACTCGCCGCTGGCAAGCCGCGGAAAATATGTTTACAGCGATCTGAGCATGTATTTTATGAAAGAAATAGTTGAACGCCAGTCGGGCAGGCGGTTAGAAAATTACGTGCTGCAGCAATTTTATGAGCCGCTGGGAATGAGTACCGCCGGTTTCAACCCGCGAAACCGATTTGCAAAAAGCCGCATTGTACCTACAGAAGACGATACCTATTTTAGAAAAACACTGTTGCACGGGTATGTGCATGACCAGGGTGCGGCAATGGTGGGCGGGGTTTCCGGTCATGCCGGATTATTTGCCGGCGCAAATGACCTGGCTATCAATTACCAAATGCTGCTGAACGGCGGGAGCTACGGCGGCATGCAATATTTTAAGCCTGAAACCGTGCAAATGTTTACCGCAAAGCAGTCGGCGGTTAGCAGGCGGGGTTTGGGTTTTGACCGCTATGATGCGGAAAGCGAAAAGGGCTATCCCTCTAAACTGGCATCGCCCCAAACATTCGGCCATACCGGTTATACCGGTACCTGCGTATGGGTAGACCCGAAGTATAACCTGATTTATATTTTCTTATCCAACAGGGTAAATCCCACGGTGAGCGATAGGCTTTTAAAGTTAAATATCAGAGGGCGAATTCAGGATGTGGTTTACGAGGCAATAGCAAAGCAGGGCCAAACAAAACCCTTAGAATAGGGTTTTGTATTTAAACCCATTATCATGAAAACTTTAATTAAAATGTCGGGACTTAGTCTGATAGCAGCTATGTTTTTTATCGGCTGCGCAGAGAAAATAACCAATAACCGGATTGATAAACTCGAAGTGGAAGAGTCTGTTTTGGAGAAAACAACTGATCTGAACAAGCTGAAAATTGAACTCGAAAAAAATATGGTTCGGCAACAGCGCCTTGAAGACGATGTGGAAGGGATTAATCAACAAGCTTCCAGGTCTGCCCGCGAAGCTGAAGAAATGTCTACCCGTTTGAGCCGTAATCCCGGTGATCCGGGTCTGGCTAAGCGTGCGGACCGGGCTTCGAAAAAGGCCGCAGACGATGCTAAAAGGGCTAGTAAACTCAACCGGGAACTTAATGATGTAAACGAAGAAATTCAGAAACTGAGAAGCGATGTTGATAAAACCGAGCGTGATCTGAACGAACTCCGGTCGCGTGTTGAATTTGTACCCAATAACCAGTAGATTTTGATATTAAGAAATCTGGCCGCCTCGCAAAAAGGCGGCCTTTTTTGTTACATTATTAAAACATTTATGTTTTTTGAAAATACTTACTTTGATGCTTCTAAACGGCGGAGTTGGTGTTTTAAAACCGCTTCCAAATAGCAGTCATTATTCGCATAATCGCTAACAACTTCAATTATTACAAATACGCTCAAATGAAAATAGGTATTGTTTGTTATCCAACTTTTGGTGGGAGCGGTGTAGTTGCCACCGAGCTGGGGAAAGCACTCGCTGATCATGGTCATCAGGTTCATTTCATAACATACAGCCAGCCGGCACGGCTTGATTTTTTTTCTGAAAATCTATTTTATCACGAAGTGAATGTTTCTCAATACCCGTTGTTTGATTATCCGCCGTATGAATTAGCGCTGGCCAGCAAACTGGTAGATGTGGTGCGGTTTGAAAAGTTAGATCTGTTGCATGTCCATTATGCTATTCCACATGCTTCGGCAGCGTTTATGGCCAAGCAAATATTGGCAACCTATGGAATCCATATCCCGGTGGTAACCACGCTGCACGGTACCGATATCACACTGGTTGGCAAAGATCCCACCTACAAACCGGTGGTAACTTTCTCCATTAACCAATCTGACGGTGTAACTGCCGTGTCGCAGAATTTAAAAGACGATACTTATAAGCATTTTGACATAGACAACGGCATCCGGGTGATCCCTAATTTTATTGACCTGAAACGCTTTAGTTTGAAAGCCAAAGATCATTTCAAGAAAGCTATCGCTCCAAACAACGAGCGGATTATTGTTCACACCTCCAATTTCCGTAAAGTAAAGCGAACCCAGGATGTGATCAGGATTTTTGATAAAATATTAAAAGCGGTGCCTTCTAAGTTGTTGATGGTTGGCGATGGCCCCGACCGGGTTTACAGCGAGCAGCTCTGCCGTACGCTTGGAATTTGCGATGATGTTCGGTTTTTAGGGAAGCAGGATGCGGTAGAAGAAATACTTTCTGTGTCTGACCTCTTTATCATGCCCTCTGAATCTGAAAGTTTTGGTTTGGCCGCTCTGGAAGCGATGGCCTGCAAGGTGCCGGTTATCACTTCTAACGCTGGCGGTTTGCCCGAATTAAACCAGAACGGTGTAACCGGTTTCATGGATAACGTGGGTGATGTGGATGCCATGGCCGATCACGCAATTTATATCCTTCAGGATGAAAACCGGTTAAATGAGTTTAAGGAAAACGCCCTGGCCCGGGCAAAAGAATTCGACCTGAGTCTGATCCTTCCGCTTTATGAAAATTACTATCAGGAGGTGATGGAGAAGACCCTTGCCAAAAGCCTAAGCCATTAATCAGCGCAACGCAGAGAATTTTAAACACACCGGCTTTCCAACCGTAATTTGTTTCCCCGTATCACTTAGTAACCCGGTTTGCGGGTCGCGTTTAAACACCACAATGTTATCCGATCCTTGATTAGCCGCAAGCAGGAAGTTACCGCTTGGGTCTATGGCAAAACTGCGGGGCGTTTTTCCCAGCGTAGACTGGCGTCCGGCAAGTGTAAGTTTGCCATCGCGACCAACAGCGTAAATTACAATCTCGTTGGCGTCTCCGCGGTTAGATGCGTACAAAAACTGTCCATCGGCTGATAAATGAATATCGGCAGCTCCATTGTTCCCCTTAAAATCAGGTTCGTTCATACTGATATACTGAATGGCTTCCAGCTTGCCGTTTGAATACTTGTAGGCCGAAACTTCGGCGGTTAGTTCATGTACAACATAGGCAAAATTACCGTTCGGGTGAAAGGTAATGTGGCGGGGACCACTTCCTGGCTTAACCATTAATGGCTTACCGTGCACAATTAGCGCATCTTTTTTTTTGCCGTCATTTAGGTGATAGGCATACAATTTATCGGTACCGAGATCAGCAACCATAACGAATTTGCTGTCCGGCGAAATAACGGTAGAATGAACATGGGGTTTTTCCTGCCTTGATTTGTCAACGCTCTCCCCCTCATGCGCAATAACCTGCAATGCCTCACTCAAAGATCCATCTTCCTGCCGACTAAAAGCTGCCAGATTACCTCCGGTGTAGTTACCCACCACTACATGTTTACCGGCTTCATCCACATCAATATAGCAGGGGGCATCGCCCATGGCGCTAACTTTGTTTAAAAAGGTTAGTGCGCCGCTTTGCTCATCAAATGAGAAAGCGCTAACACCACCCGGGTTTTCGCCGCCGGTTTCATTAACGGCGTAAACAAACTTTTTATCGGGCGATACGGCGACGTATGACGGATTGGTCACGCCGGTTGCCTTTGCTTTGAACGTCAGATCACCGGTGGCCGAATTAAATTCGTACACATAAATACCCTCGCTTTTGCCCGGCTCTGTGTAGGTGCCGATAATTAAATTGTTAATTCCGATATTGCTGTTCTGAGCAAAAACCGCGGCAGGCATTAATACAGCCATTATTATTAATGATAACTTCATGTCACAAGATAGGAGAATGCCAGCTAAGGGCGAAAAGTTTTGGAAATTTCAGTTTGTGCTGACGCCCGTTTATTTAATGAGGTGTTTTAGCTGGATTATCTCTTTTTGTTCCAGATATCGCCAGTGCCCTCTCGGCAGGTCTTTTTTGGTAAGGCTTGAATATACAACCCGGTCTAGTTTTACAACTTCATAACCCAGATGCTCAAAAATGCGGCGCACAATGCGGTTTTTACCGCTATGTATCTGTATGCCAATCTCATTTTTACTTCCCCCGGTCACATAGCTCACCTGGTCTGGTTTAATCAGGCCATCCTCAAGCTCCAAACCGAAAGCGATCTTGTTGAGGTCGCCCTGCGGAACGTTTCGGTTAAGTTCTACCTGGTAAATTTTAGTTACGTTATTTCTCGGGTGCGATAGCTTTTCGGCCAGGTCACCGTCATTGGTCATCAACAACAAACCGGTAGTGTTGCGATCTAATCGTCCAACGGGGTAGATCCGTTCCCGGGATGCCTTTTCCACCAAATTCATCACCGTTTTGCGCTCCTGCGGATCATCGGTTGTGGTGATGTAATCTTTTGGCTTATTCAAAAGAACGTACACCATTTTTTCGCGTTTCAAAGCCTCACCGTTATACCGCACCAGATCTTTAGCCGGATCTACCTTAAATCCTAATTCGGTTACCGGTTCGCCGTTTACAGAAACAACTCCGGCGGCAATCAGCTCGTCCGCTTTCCGTCGGGAGCAGATTCCCGCATTCGCGATAAAGCGGTTTAAACGTATTTTAGAATCGTCAGCATGGTCTACCGGTTTTTTACTTCGGGTAACTTTTTTTAAAGTCTCCTCCGAACTCCATTTCCGGCCTTCGGTGTTAAACTTCCGCTCGGGTTGGTAAGGCCTGTAATTGGTATCAGTTCTGGGATTGGAAGACTTCCCGGCGGTATTTCCATCGCGGTTCCCAACCCGTTTTTTCTCACCGCTTTCGGGACGGTTATCCCAGGTTTTTTTTGCAAACGGCTTTTCCGGAGAACGATTTTCGTCTGAACGTTCGCGGTAAGGTCTGCCCTCGTTCCGGTTATTTGCTGGTTTGTTGTCAAAGGTTCTTTCCGGCGGTTGATTGTTAGCGGACCGCTCGCGATAAGGCTTTCCTTCCGGGCGTTTATCCCAGGTTTTATTACCATGCGGTTTGTCGGCAGAGCGATTGTCGCCCGCCCTACCGCTGGGTAGCTTGCCTTCATAACGGTTATCGCGGGGTTTGCTGCCATACGGTTTCTCTGCCGAATGATCAGGTTTATTTCTTTCGCCGTAAGGCTTTCTTTCAAAACTTTTATCTGAATGATCGGGGCGTGGTTTTGAATACGGATTGTTGGGTTTTGGAAAATCCCTGTTACCGGATTTGAAAGCGCCAGATGATGAGGGTTTAAAAGGACGCCCGTGCTGACTTCCGAATTTCTTTTTTTCTACTCCCGTTTGTTCGTCTGTATTTTTCTCGCGGTACGGAGCACCGCCGGTTTTGGCAGGTTTATTCATTTTTGCGGACTTGTCGTCACGACTGTTCCAGTTTTTCTTAAAGGGCATGATTTGGATTTTATCCGCGTAGCGGATGCGTTTGCAAATCTAATGAAATTTATGGTATAGGGCGTAGAAACAGGCGGTTTTCGGGCTTCGCTACAGGTGCTGAAAATGAGGTTATTAAGCGCTTTAAATCAAGCCGGTTTTATAACTAATTGATTTTTAGGCATGTATTTTGCAAGGTTGCATCGATTTTAAGTTTTAAATTAAAGCAAAAGAACACATGATTAAGAAACATCTAATCACTTGCTCGGCAATGTTAGTGATGTTATTAGTAACCAAAATGTTCATTTACAGTTCGCCTGTAAACCCGCTGGCAACATTAAAGTACAACAGAAAAGCGCCAAAGGTAGAAGTTAGCAAGGCTCAGTATTTTAATACATTACAATTTGCTCATGAAGGTTTGCCTGTAGGCGATGAAAGAGTGAAATGGAAAATGAAGCGATCCTTAAAAGCAGTAGGGTATCAACATCTGCAAACCAATATTTTGCACCGAAAGGCAGCTCAATATTTCCCGCTCATTGAACCAATTCTTGAACATTACGGCATCCCTGATGATTTCAAGTATATTCCGTTGGTAGAGAGTGGCCTCAAAAGCGGCACCTCGCCCAAAGGAGCATCCGGTCATTGGCAGTTTATGCCGCAAACCGCTCGTGATTTTGGTTTAAGGGTTGATTCGAATGTAGATGAGAGGCAAATGATCAGAAAATCAACGATAGCTGCATCAAAGTATCTCCGATCTTTATACCGTGAGTTTGGAAGCTGGACGCTGGCAGCCGCAGCCTATAATATTGGTGAAGGAAGTCTTAAAAGGCAAATGCGCCGCCAAAACGAGGATAATTACTATAAGATGCATCTGAACCGCGAAACGGCCGCTTACGTTTACAAGCTAATTTCTATGAAAGAAATTATTGAAAATCCGAAGCTGTACGGCTATAATGGTAAAACCGCCCGCTTGCTTGCAAAAACATCGGCACAGCCGGAGAAGGCGCATCCTTATTTCAATCCGGTTGCGCCTCAACCCACACTCTTGATCAAGACGGTTAAAAACTAAATTTTGTTCAAACGTATTGAAAAGGCCGGAGCTTTGCCCCGGCCTTTTTTGTATTGATTACGTCTGCTTTAGCCGCTTTCTTTGACCTTTTTAAAACATTCCGGAGGCATAAAAATCGCATCTTTACCAAATTTTATCAGCGAATATCTATGAGTAAATCTCTTACCGATTTGGGAGAGCAAAGTGAGGTGGAAGTTTTTGGTGCCCGGGTTCATAATCTTAAAAATATTGACGTTTCATTCCCGCGTAACAAGCTGGTTGTTATTACCGGCTTAAGCGGCAGCGGAAAATCATCGCTGGCGTTTGACACTATTTATGCAGAAGGCCAGCGGCGGTATATGGAGACTTTTAGCGCTTACTCCAGGCAGTTTTTAGGTGGCATGGAACGCCCTGATGTAGACAAGGTTTCTGGCCTGAGCCCGGTTATCGCCATTGAGCAAAAAACAACCAGCAAAAATCCCCGCTCAACAGTAGGCACCATTACAGAGATTTATGATTTTATGCGGTTATTATTTGCCCGTATTGGGGAAGCATATTCCTATGTAACGGGCGAAAAAATGGAACGGATGTCTGAAGATCAGATTTTTAAAAATATAATTGAAAAGTTCGACGGGCAGGCGGTTAATATTTTAGCGCCTGTGGTAAAAGGGCGTAAAGGCCATTACCGCGAACTTTTTGAACAGATCAGGAAACAGGGTTATTTGAAGGTGCGGATAGATGGCGAGATTCTGGACATCAGCCCTAAAATGCAGCTGGATCGTTACAAAATTCACGATATAGAAATGGTGATTGACAGGCTTTTGGTAACAGAAGCGGATAGAAACCGGCTTTATGATTCCATCCAGTCGGCACTAAAGGTTTCTAAAGGAATTATCAAGCTGAGCGATAAGCAGAACAACGAATATTTCTACAGCAAGTTTTTAATGGATCCGGTGTCAGGCATATCGTATGATGAGCCGCAACCGAATACCTTTTCTTTCAATTCTCCATACGGTGCTTGCGAACGCTGTGGTGGTTTGGGATATATCTTTGAGGTAGATCAGCATTCGGTTATCCCAAATCCCAAACTCAGCATCATGCAAGGTGGGTTGGCGCCCCTGGGAGAATACCGCGAAACCTGGGTATTTCAGATTTTGAAAGCGCTTTCTAAAAAGTATAACTTTTCTATGTCGGCGCCGATAGAGAAAATAGCTCCCGAAATTATTGAGATTATTTTAAACGGTTCGCCCGAGATTGTGACCGTGCCGGTGGAGTATAATAAATGGAACGTACAGAATTACCAGCTTGCGTTTGACGGGATTATTAAGATGCTGGAGGAGCAAACCGAACGACGGGGCGATGCGGTTGGCGAAGATCTGGAAAACTTTAGGGTGCTTAAAACCTGTCCGCTTTGCCATGGCGCCCGCTTAAAAAAGGAGTCTCTTCATATTAAGGTTTCTGAAAAAAATATTTTTGAGCTGGCCTCGGTTGATATTTCTGAGCTATCAAACTGGTTTGACGGCATTGAAGGGCGCTTAACCGAACGGCGGGGCGACGCGGTTGGGGAAGACCTGGAAAACTTCAGGGTGCTTAAAACCTGCCCGCTTTGCCATGGCGCCCGCTTAAAAAAGGAATCACTCCATATTAAAGTGGCCGAAAAAAATATTTTTGAA
>JBGTBV010000171.1:0-10605 GCA_041749185.1 Daejeonella sp.
ACGATCCCCGGCTGGGTTAAGCATGGTATCGTAACCATTTTTTAAAGTGCTCATAAAATCATTAAGACCCACTATCCCAGAGAAAGCAATAACGCTCTCTTTGCTGATATCTTCATCGCCCAGCAAAATGTTTTCCCAAACTGTACCTTCAAAAATATCCTGCTGATTGAGCAGCACACCCGTTTGCGAACGAGTGGAAGCAAGGTCATAGTTGTCAATAGGTACTTCGTTTATGAGGAACGAACCTCTGAAATCTGTGTAAGCGCCGGCCATCAGCCGCAGCAAAGTAGATTTGCCCGAACTGTCTTTTCCTGTTACACAAACTTTCTCACCGCTGTTTATCAGCAATGAAATATCTTTAAGCACATCAGTTTCGTCATTGTAACTGAAACTAACTTCTCTCATTTCCAGTTTAAGTCCTTTATCAGACTTTGAAAGTTGAAAGGAGCCATCTTTTTCCACCGGTTTATCCGTAAGATTTTCAATTTTTTCAATGGATGTTAATGTATCATAAACACTCGCAATGTTCATGATCAATTTCTCAACCGAATTTAATACCAATAAGATCACAATCTCTGCGGCAATGAACTGACCGATATTTAATTGCTGATTAACCAATAGCAGCGTACCTACTATGAGCATAGACGCCGTAATAATCGTTTTGAACAATACCAGTACGTTGTATTGAAAAAGCAATACCTTAAAATGATCGTTGCGGGAATTTAAGTAACCGGTCACTCTTTGATCTACTTTTTGAAAATGGAGATCGTTACTTTTTACCATTTTCAAGGATTTGATAGCTCTGGCCGTCTCCTCGAGCCATCCGGCGACTTTATATTTGTAAGTACTTTCGTCAAGACTGGTTTGCAACCCGTTACTGCTGGTATAACGAAGTATCAGCCATAGCAAAAAAACTAGAACAGCACCAAAAAGAATAAAGGCCGGATGATAAAAAGAAAGCAGGATCAAGCCGAATATAATTTGAATACTGGCCGTTGGAACATCAAGCAGGATTTTAGATAAGCTCTTTTGTAATATCGGAATATCGAAAAAACGATTAACGAGCTCAGGTAAGTATGTGTGATCATTTTTCTTCAGATCAAGTTTTGGGATAAGCTCCGCAATGGCGAAAGAATATCGTACAAATAGCTTTTGCTGAATTTTTTCAATAACCTTCATCTGGTTTATTTGCATAATCCCGACAGCCAATACACCAAGCACAATCAGTGAAATAAGAACGATCAGCGAAGCCCGCATGGCTGCACCCAATACAAAGCCAATAATCGCCTGAACGCCCAAAGGCAACGAGAGTTGTATTAACCCATTTAATATCGCATAGATATACACCGAAGTAATTTCGTTTCGCTCCAGTTTCAGCAGGTCCAGTATCCGGCCAACCGGGCTTGAAGTTTTCGCCATGAAATTTGATTTAGAATCGGGTCAAAGATACAAGACAACCAAATGGCTAGTTCCTGATCCTGCAAAAAAATAAGATTTGGTGCCAACTTCAACAGACCATTGTGATAAATTACATTTCTTTGATTGTAATTTTCTTGTGCATACCTGAATAAAGTTTTACGAATTCATCTTCATTTTGCTCAATTGCGGCAGGAAAATCCAGATGCACCGTTGATATCTTTAAACTAACTGAGTCATCTTTTGCCCAAAGTTCGGTTCACCCGGTCATAGTTAATCTGCCAACGCAAAACCCACAAACGTATCCCGGGATTTACTGCCGATCTTTCCGCCACCGCAGAAGATCTCTACAAACTGTCGCCCATTAACAGAGTAAGAAGCCGGAGTGGCATAACCGCAGCAGGAATTTTTGCTTCCCAAACAAGCTGGATATTAAAAAGGTTTTACAAATCTTTGCCAACTAAAGATTACATGATTATACAAGGTCAAATTAGCTTCAGATCAAATCATTTAAACTTCCCCTATAGTTTCCCCTAAGGCATAAAAAAAGCAGCAATCTAGTATGATTGCTGCTTAATTTGTAGCCCGTAGGGGAATCGAACCCCTGTTTCCAGAATGAAAATCTGGCGTCCTCACCCCTAGACGAACGGGCCTTCATAAAAAAGTTGAAGTTTTCACTTCAACTTTAGGTAGCGGGAGCCAGACTCGAACTGACGACCTTCGGGTTATGAGCCCGACGAGCTACCAACTGCTCCATCCCGCACTGTTTTTTGCCTTTTTTAAAGCGCCTCGCAGATATCCGCTTGCTTTAAATTGGTCTGCAAAGATATATTTCGTTTCTTTGCAGTCCAAATAAAATTAAAAATAATTGAATGTCGCATAAAGCCGGATTTGTGAGCCTCATTGGGAAGCCAAATGTAGGGAAATCTACACTGATGAACGCTCTGGTCGGCGAGAAACTATCCATTGTTACACCCAAAGCGCAGACCACCCGCCACCGCATTTTAGGATTAGTGAGCGAGCCCGACTATCAGATCGTTTTTTCTGATACGCCCGGCGTGATCAAGCCGGTTTATGGCATGCAGGAATCAATGATGAGTTTTGTAAACGGATCTATTGTTGATGCCGATATTATCCTTTTCGTTACAGACATCAACGAAAAGTACGATGAGGGCGATGTGCTTGAAAAGTTGTCTAAAACAGAATCGCCGGTGGCGGTAATCATCAATAAGATAGACAAATCTACTGAGGAGCTGGTAAAAACTAAAATTGATTACTGGAACGACACCTTAAAGCCTGAAGCAGTATTTGCGGTTTCGGCCCTTCATGATCATAATGTACCGGCAGTAATGCAGTTTATAATGGATAAACTGCCCGAGCACCCCGCTTATTATGAGAAAGATACCTTAACAGATAAAACAGAGCGCTTTTTTGTGTCAGAAATTATCCGCGAAAAGATATTTAAACTGTACGAAAAGGAAATTCCCTACAGCACCGAGATAATTATTACCGCTTTTAAAGATGAACCCAAAATTGTGCGCATCAGCTCTGAAATAATTGTAGAGCGGGAATCACAAAAAAACATCGTTATCGGGAAGGCTGGCGAAATGCTCAAAAAAGTTGGAACCTACGCCCGCAAGGATATGGAAGAGTTTCTTCAGAAAAAGGTCTTTCTGGAAATGTTCGTCAAGGTAATCCCTGATTGGCGCAACCGGAAAAATTATCTGAAAAGTTTTGGATACGAAGGCTGAGAAGGAATAAGGTATAAAGTATCAGGTATAAAGACTACACGGTTAAAGGGAAGAATTAACGCTAAAAAATATTACGATACATGCATAATTTCAAAGATTTAAGAGTTTGGCAGAAAGCCATTGATTTAACAATTGAAATTTACTCCGCCTTATCCAGTTTCCCGCAGGATGAAAAATATGGGCTGGTTTCACAAATGAAACGGGCTGCCGTTTCTATACCCTCAAACATCGCTGAAGGTGCAGGAAGAAATTCTAATAAAGAATTTAAGCATTTTCTATCTATAAGCTTGGGCTCATTGTTTGAAATAGAAACGCAACTAATAATTGCCAGTCGGTTACAATTGATAAACACAGAAACAACACAAGAATTGAGTCCTAAAATATCTGATTTGCAAAGAATGGTTTTCGCATTAGAAAAAACCATGTCCTGATACCAGATAATTATACGAGATACAAATAAAGGCAAACAAAAATAAAATTATAAAATATCTGAACTGCAACGGATGGCTCTCCGCCATATCCTAATACCAGATACTTTATACCAGATACTTTATACCAAAGCATGAGCAACATAGTCGCCATTATTGGCCGCCCGAACGTGGGCAAATCTACTTTATACAACCGCTTAACCGAAACCCGAAAGGCTATTGTTGATGATTTTAGCGGCGTTACCCGCGACAGGCATTACGGCACCGCTGAGTGGACCGGCAGGAACTTTACCGTAATTGATACCGGCGGTTACGTGGCCAATTCTGAAGACGTTTTTGAAGCCGCCATTCGCGAGCAGGTGGTTATTGCCATTGAGGAAGCCACCGTAATTTTATTTATGGTAGATGTTACCACCGGCATTACTGATCTGGACGATGACATTGCAAAACTGCTGCGCCGAAGTAAAAAGCCGGTTTTTGTGGTGGTAAACAAGGTAGACAACAATCAGAGACTAAATGATGCCAGCACATTTTACAGTTTGGGTTTGGGCGATCTGTATTCCTTATCCTCCATCACCGGCTCGGGTACGGGAGAACTGCTTGACGAAATAGTTAAACATTTTGAAGACGAAGCCGAAGATGAAAATCAGCTTCCCAAATATGCCATTGTTGGCCGCCCGAACGTAGGAAAATCTTCGCTTATTAATGCGCTGATTGGCCGGGAACGCAATATCGTAACGCCAATTGCCGGCACCACCAGAGATTCTATCCACATTCATTACAACCAGTTCGGGCATGAATTTATGTTGATTGACACTGCTGGTTTGCGCAAAAAAACCAGGGTGAAAGAAAATATCGAGTTCTATTCGGTAATGCGTACCATTAAAGCGCTGGAAGAGGCAGATGTAATTTTGCTGATGATTGACGCCGTAGAAGGCATCGAATCTCAGGACATCAACATCTTTCATCTGGCCGAAAAGAATAAGAAAGGCGTAGTAATTTTGGTAAACAAGTGGGATTTAATCGAAAAAGACACCAAAACCACCAAAGAGTTCGAAGAAAAAATACGTCAGAAACTGGCTCCTTTTAATGATGTTCCCATTGTGTTCACGTCGGTGGTAGAGAAACAGCGTATTTATAAAGCGGTAGAAGCTGCTTCAAAAGTGTATGAAAACAAGCTCAAAAAAATCCCAACCTCAAAACTTAACGATGTGATGTTGCCGATCATCGAAAAATACCCGCCGCCGGCCATGAAGGGTAAATATGTAAAGATCAAATACATCACCCAAATTAACGGTTCGTCGCCTATGTTTGCGTTTTTCTGCAACCTGCCGCAATATGTAAAAGAAGCCTACAAGCGTTTTATCGAAAACAAACTGCGGGATAACTTTGATTTTACCGGTGTTCCAATTCAGATTTACTTTAGGCAGAAATAAAGGGCATCAAATTGTTTCACGCAAAGACCGCAAAGTTAAGGCGCAAAGATCGCAGAGTAGCTCTGCGGCCTTTGCGCATTCTTATTTTACTTTGCGTGAAATCTTAATTCCATATATAACCCAATAAACCTTGTTAATGAAATATTATCTTCTTCTTTTCTCCCTCGCCGGATTTGCTTTTACATCCTGCAATGCCGATAAAAAAACCAACGCAAGACAAGATTCGCTTGCCGCCGCCGCCGCAGCCGATTCGATGCTGAACGAAGCTTTGAAAGCTGATTCGCTTGAGGCGGATTCATTATAAAAATCTATTTTTTCGGTTCGCCGTTTTACTTTAAAACTTCCATCGACCGTGCAATCACCCGGTCATCCGCGTTAAGCACTTTATAAAAACCTTCATCACCGAAAAAATAGCGGGCCAGCAGGGCTTTTAAATCACTTTCTATTAAACGCTTCGAAATGTCGGCTTGATTTTCAGTCCCGGCAATCTGCTGCCGGGCGGCCATATCGTTGAGCTCGCGGAAGTTCGCATCGCTGAGCTTAAAATTTTTAATTAGCTGTGTAAGGGTATTGTAATTAGGCCCTGTCAGAGCGAGTTTTTTAAATACAAAATCATTTAAAACGCCTTTAGCGCTCAACTGATAATAATAAGGCGTTTGCCCGCTTGTATCTATGGGCACGTAGATATCCGGCGTAATGCCGCCGCCCCCGTAAACTACTTTTCCAGAACTGGTGAGATAGGTTTTTTGAATTTCTTTTGAAACTCCGTTCGTTTGCTTTCCCGCTGTGCTCATTTCTCCATTTTCCGTTCTTCGGCTCAATTCCTGGTAATAACTTTCATTGCCGTTTTTATAGGATTTCTGAATCGAACGCCCCGAAGGGGTATAATAGCGGGCCACGGTTAAATTGAGCGCCGATCCGTCACCAAAATCAAACTGCTCCTGCACCAGTCCCTTGCCGAACGAGCGGCGGCCAATAATGGTGCCCCTGTCCAGATCCTGCACCGCCCCGGCCACAATCTCACTGGCCGAGGCGGTATTCTCATCAATCAGCACTACCAGTTTCCCCTGCTCAAAACCGCCCAGCTCGGTAGCAAAATAATTGGTACGGGGCTCATGCACACCCTTTGTAAAAACAATAAGCTGCTGCTTTCCTAAAAACTGGTCGGCCAGCGCCGTTGCTGAATTGAGATAGCCGCCACCGTTCTGCCGTAAATCTAAAATCAGGTTTTGCAAACCGGTCTTCTTTAGCTTTTGTAGCGAAGCCACAAAATCTTCGTCGGTTTGGTCGCCAAACCGGCTAATCTTTACATACCCGGTTTTGCTGTTGAGCATATAGGCAGCATCAATGCTGCTGATTGTAATTTTATCTCGTACTACAGCAATTGTTTTCAGGTCGGTTGCCCGCTTAATTGTTAGCCTTACGGTAGTGCCGCTCTTACCGCGTATCTGCTCCACCACCGTTCTTGAACTTAGGGTTTCTCCGGCTGCGGCATGCCCGTTTATCTTTAGTATTTTATCTCCGCGAAGCAAACCTGCATTGCTTGCCGGACCGTTTTGGGTAACGGCCGTAACCAAAATCGTATCATTCAAAAAATAGTATTCAATTCCTATCCCATAAAAATTGCCCTCCAGATCTTCTGAAAGTAAGCGGGCGTCGGCCGGAGATAAATAAGCGGAATGTGGATCAAGCTGGCTGATAATTTCGGCGATAGCCTTATCCTTTATCGTATCTATAGCAACAGAATCAACATAATTCTGGTCAATGGTTTTTAAAATGCGATCTATCTTTTCAGAACGGTCTCCCAAACCGAAAGGAAGGAACGAACCGTTTTTTGAATTAGAATTTTCATTTGCAAATTTTGGTCCGATGACCATTCCTACAATTAAAACTGCGGCATAACCTGCCGCTATCACTATATTTTTCCTGGTTGACACGCTTCAAACAATAATTTTCAAATTTATTTAATCTTGAACACAAACGCTCAGATATATTATCAATAGTTGAGTAAACATTTTATACTTTACGTAAATGTGTCACAAGTTACACCCCATAAACCCAAAAATGTCCGGCTGCACATTAAATTTATCCCGGAAATGATTTGAATGAACTGGTTTAATGATGATTCATTTATGTAAACCGCTGATTACGACTGTCGGAAAAAACTAGTGGGCAGCCTCACCAGCCGGAAAAGCTGGACTTAATTGTAAAAACAGAGCAACCAACAAAACCATTGACCCTATTTTAATTTCCCCCTTTTAGATAATATTCCGACTTTTACAGGATATTATTAAAACATGAAAAGGACAACTGAGCAGTCTTCGAATTATAATGACCTCGAAAAAATGTCTGTCGGAGAGCTTCTTCACGGCATGAACGAGGAAGACAAGTCAGTTCCGTATGCGGTAGAAAAAGAAATACCGCGTATCGAAAAACTGGTTGAAGTTATTGCCGGAAAAATGAAATTGGGCGGGCGACTGTTTTATATCGGTGCGGGTACCAGTGGACGTTTGGGTATTTTAGATGCTTCTGAGTGCCCGCCCACTTACGGCGTTCCTTTTGATTTGGTGGTGGGCATAATCGCCGGAGGCGATACTGCTATTCGAAAAGCGGTAGAGAATGCAGAAGACGACACCGACCAGGCCTGGAAAGATCTCGAAGCTTATAACATTACTGATGCGGATGTGGTGGTTGGTATAGCGGCATCGGGCACCACCCCTTACGTGACCGGCGGGCTGAATAAAGCAAATAAAATGGGTTTAGAAACGGGTTGCATTGTTTGCAATAACGCCAGTCCGGTTGCCGCGGCAGCAAAATATCCCGTTGAAGTTGTGGTAGGCCCAGAGTTCGTAACGGGCTCAACGCGTATGAAATCAGGCACTGCTCAAAAATTGGTTTTAAACATGATCAGCACTTCGGTAATGATCCGTTTAGGCAGGGTTAAAGGCAACAAGATGTTTGACATGCAGTTAACCAATGACAAGCTGGTTGGACGAGCTCTGAACATAATTATGGAATCAACCCAGGCCGATGCGGAAACCGCCCGCTCCCTTTTAGAAAAATACGGCAGCGTTCGCAAAGCCGTAGAAAATTACATGCAGGTAAAGTAAATGTGCAGATTGTAGTCATCTTTAGTTATGCCATAGTGGTGCTGCATCTGCACATTTACTAATTCGCCCATCTGCACCTCAAATTTGCCCATTGAATTATGCACGACATCGAACCATACTACAAATGGCGGGACGACTATGTTGCCGCTGACGACAAACGCTCGCCTTTTTTTAAAACCCAATACAGCGAGTTTGCTTACGATAAGCAGATATACAATTTCTACATACACCCGCAGTGGGACTTCTTCGGCTCTTCAACCTTGTATCTTAAAGTTATTTACACCGATTACGAACGGGGCTTCACAATCATTGAATTTATTGGCGAGTGGAATGATGCCCTGCACAACGACATCATGCTGCTAAAACGCGAAATCTTAGAGCTCATGGTTGATGAAGGAATCAACAAGTTTATCCTTATCGGCGAGAACGTACTCAATTTCCACTCATCTGATGATTGCTATTACGAAGAATGGTTCCAGGATGTGGAAGATGGCTGGATTGCGGGCATCAATTTCCGGGATCATGTTATTGAGGAGTTTAAAAGCAACAACCTCGATTATTATATTAATTTCGGGGGCCTGCTTGATCAGATGAACTGGCGTAATTTAAAACCGGTTCAATTTTTTAAATTGGTGGAAGAGCAGCTTACACGCCGTTTGACTTAAATAATTCGATTAATCCATCTTTTCATTATTTTTATAAAAAAGACATCATGTCACAACCACCGGATATTTATCAGTTTGATCAAAAGCGGCTTATACAACGCGATGGCGAGATCACTTCAAAAAATTTCCTCCCAAATGTATTCCTTTGGATGTTTTTAGCACTGGGCTTATCGGCCGCCTTTGCTTATTACTTTTCTAATGACGCCGCGTTAATGCAATACCTTTACAATACCCAATCCGGCTCAATAACCGGCCTTGGCAAAGCGGCCATGTTTGCTCCCCTCGGCTTTGTGCTGCTCATGTCATTTGGTTTAAACCGGCTTTCCTTCCCTGTTTTGGCGTTGCTTTTTACCGCTTACGCAGCCATAACCGGCATCAGCCTAAGTTTTATACTATTGGTTTACACCAGTTCATCAGTGTTTACCTGCTTTATTTCAGCATCGGTTCTATTTGGCGTAATGGCTTTCGCCGGATACACCACCAATCAGGATCTGACCAAATTCGGCTCCATTCTTTTCATGTTGCTTATCGGGATAATTATTGCCAGCGTGGTCAACTGGTTTTTAAACAGCAGCCAGCTTGATTACATCATCAGTTTTGTAGGCGTTGCCGTTTTTGTGGGATTAACTGCTTACGATGTGCAAAAATTAAAACGCATTGGCGAAGGTTTGGAGTACGGCGATGCCTCGGCAAAGAAAATGGTGATCATGGGCGCCTTAACCCTTTATCTGGATTTCATCAATCTTTTCCTGATGTTGCTTCGTTTGTTCGGGAGCAGAAAATAACCAAACTAAGTTTCTCTAACCCTCAAAAAAAGGGATGCTGGCCAAAGTAAATTTTGTCGCATCCCTTTTTTATTTGCTTTTCAGCGAAAAACGCTGCATTTTTGCAGCGCTTATTAAGAAAGACGGAGGGATTAGACCCTGCGAAGTCTTAGCAACCTGTGCTTACAAGGTGCTACATTCTATTCCGGTTAAACCGGAAACAGATAAGTGAAAGTCAAACCATTACCCGACTTTTCTGAGATAAGCCTATTTGAGAACTGAGATTTGAGTATTGCATTTTTTGGCGATACAAACAACTCATTACTCAATACGCTTCACTCAATACGAACATGATTAGAGAAGAACTACAAAAGCGCATCCTGATAATTGACGGGGCCATGGGCACCATGATTCAGCGCTATAAATTAACCGAAGCAGATTTTAGGGGGCAGCGGTTTAAAGATCACCCCTGCGATCTGCAGGGGAATAATGATTTGCTCAACCTAACCCGGCCTGATGTGGTGCAAGCCATACACGCAGAATATTTACACGCCGGAGCGGATATTATTGAAACCAATACGTTTAGTACCCAACGCATTTCCATGGCCGATTATCAAATGGAAAACCTGGCCTATGAACTCAGTTTTGAGGGCGCCCGTCTGGCCAAAGAAGTTGCGGTAAAGTTCACAAATAAAAATCCTGAAAAGCCGCGTTTTGTAGCCGGTGCCATCGGCCCCACAAACCGCACAGCCAGCTTATCGCCAGATGTAAACGACCCCGGTTACCGGGCCGTAACCTTTGATAATTTGGTTGATGCTTACTATGAACAGGTTCGTGGTTTGGTAGATGGCGGAGCCGATGTATTACTGATAGAAACCATATTCGATACCCTTAACGCCAAAGCAGCCATTTTTGCCATTAAAAAATATGAGGAGGAACTTCAAAAGTCTCCCCCTGTCGGGGGGAGACGTAGAGAGGGGCTTGTGAGGCGCCTCGAAATTATGATCTCCGGAACAATTACAGATGCCAGCGGTC
>JBGTBV010000172.1:0-18001 GCA_041749185.1 Daejeonella sp.
AATGCGCTGGAATTGGAACCCTACAGCATTCCATTAAATTATTTGGCAGGATTTTCGTACCAGAAAGTTGGAAACGTCGCCAAAGCACAAGAATATTATGAAAAAATTTTAAATATCAACCCCAACAATTACGACGCAAATTATGCGTTAGGATTACTTTATTTAAATTTATACGTTTCGGACCAAAGCAAAAACAGATACCAATATACGGCTTTACAGCATTTAAGCCGTGCCAATGAGATAGACCCGTATCAACTTAAAACCCTTCAATCTTTAGCTATCTTATATCGGTATACCGATAATCAGACAGAATTAAAGCGAGTTAACAGTAAAATAAACCAGTTAAAATTTAATTAGAATTATGAAAATCAAATCTCTCATTTTAGCAGGCTTCTTCATGGCCGCCTCTTTTGCCGGGTTTGCGCAAAAGGGCGAACTTTCAAGCGCTAAATCCAATTACGAAAAATTTGCACAGCTTCGCGACGCCAATTCGGCTGCCTTAGGCCTGACGAATTTAAAAAGCGCCAAAGAGGCCATAGATAAAGCAGTTGTGCATGAAAAAACGATGAATGATCCGGCTGTATGGACTTATAAAGCGATGATTTATGCAGACATGGCTTTATTAGACAGCGTTGCTGGCACTTCACAACCTTTGGTTGCAGAAGCCGTTTCTGCGTTAGCTAAAGCCCGTCAGTTAGACTCAAAAGGAGACAGCAAGGCGGACCTCGAAAAGGTGAGTTCTAATTTAGCCCAATACGATCTTAATTTGGGCGTTAAAGCCTATCAGGCCGGAAAATTTGAAGATGCTTATAAATCGTTTAATAATTCATTGACGTTTCGCCCCGGCGATACGACCATCCTTTATTATACCGGTTTATCTGCTATAAACGCCAAAAATTACAAAGCAGGAATCGCAAATTACGAGGAGCTGACCAAAACTAACTTTTCTGCAAATCCCCAGGTTTTTCTGGATCTGTCTCGCTTGTACGCATTACAGGGTGATACAACAAAAGCAATCGCAACCGCTGCGGCGGGCGCTGCCAAATATCCGGCGGAAGCCTCATTGGCCACCCAGGAGATTGAGTTGAGTCTCATATCAGGAGATCCGAAAGCTGTAATTTCTAAAATTGAAGCTCAGCAACAAAAAGATCCAAAGAATAAATTATTGCCTTTCTATTTAGGTATAGCTTACAATGCGTCAAACGATAATGAAAAGGCGATGGCTTCTTATAAAAAAGCCCTGGAGCTGGATCCTGAATTTGCTGACGCGAATTTAAACCTTGGTGGTTTACAATTAAATAAAGGAATAGAGCTTTATAATCAGGCCAATAAGCTACCTGCGAATAAACAGAAGGAGTATGATGAAATGATGAAAAAAGCGACTGTTCAGTTTGACGGTTCGTTGCCGTATCTTCAGAAAGCGGTTGACTTGAATCCCAAATCCCGGATTGCGCTTGATAATTTAAAAACTTATTACATTATCAAGAAGAACCAGGCTAAAGTTGACGAACTCAGCAAGAAGATTGCTGAATTGTAAAATTAACTTTCTACAAAAAAAGGCTTGCTAAGATACCTGTCAAGCCTTTTTTTATTGAACCTGAAATAATTACGCACTCTTTCCAGATTTTAGGCTTTCCATTAATTGTTCGTACAAATCATCGCTGCCAGATTTTTTCGGTTTTAATTTTTTTATCGTTGGGCGCTTTCCTTTTGATTTTGCTTTGATAATTTTGAGCAGTTCGGCAGTGTATTCATCTTTAAACTGATCTATTTTGAAGGCTGATGTATATTGAGAAATCAAAGCCAATCCAACGTCAAGCTCCTTTTTGTTGATGTTTATATCATCAGGTGTCACGATTTCTTCTGCGGAGCGTATCTCTTCGGCAAAACGTATTTTAGTAATAACAAGAACGTTGTTGAGCGGATGGATAACGCACAGGTTCTCTGTGCTTCGAAGCACAAAACGGGCCACGCCGGCTTGCTTAGATTTTTGGAGGGCTTTTAGCAATAAGGCATAGGCTTTTCGTCCCTGGGTTTCTGGCTCCGCAAAGTAAGAGGTTTCGTAATACATCGGATTGATTTCACTCACGTTAACGAAATTCTCCAATTCGATCATTTTCGTTTTTTGAGGACTGGCGTCTTCAAAATCCTGATCTTCTAAAATTACATAGTCATTATTAATTGCGTAGCCTTTAACAATCTTTTCAAACGGAACTTCCTTACGGGTCTTTTCGTTAATACGCTGAAATTTAATATGTTCATGATCCCGACCATCAAGCATATCTAAATTTAAGCGGCTGGTTTGCACTGCCGAATAAAGCTTTACAGGGATGTTCACCAGCCCAAAACCAATTGAACCTTTCCAGATCGAACGCATAGAAACAGAGTTTGTAATACGGGTTAAAAACGCCTAAAAGAAAAAATCGTTTGCCGAATTTCAGATTGGGCGTTAGTTACTAACTTTCGCAGAACGTATCGCTTTCTCCAGGTCATTGATATCAAAAGGCTTGGCGAGATAGGCATCTGCGCCGGCATCGTGAGCGAGTATCTTTATATCGGTATTGGCAGAAAAATAGATCACCGGTATTTTTTTAAAATCAGGATGCTGTTTAATCATCCGTGTGGCAATAATACCACCGGTATCCGGAATCCAATTGTCCATTAAAATGACGTCTGGCTTAATTTCATCAACAACACTGATAATGTTATTGCAGGTGGTGCGAGTGTAAACCTCTAAACCGATTTCTTCTAAAATAAATTGGCAGATCGAAAGAATATCAGAGTCATCATCGCAAATTAGTATTCTTTTTGGCATTCTTTAATTGCTTGTGTTCATGGCTATATAAAAATCTATTCCGCCCTTCGGAATATTGAATCCGACGATCCAATAGATTTTCGTTGAACGCACTCAATTATTGTTCCAAATACGATGGGTTAGTTACAGGAGCTAAGGGCGGAGGCGAAAAACTTCCGTTTATCAATTTAACATAATGTTAATTATCGGACAAACTTAATACAAAGTGTTTTCTTGGAGAGAATGTCTAATTTAATCGAATCCGTTCAGGCTGATCTATTGAGGTAACGCCACGTGGAGAATTTCACGTCCGCTAAGGCGTTCAATTTCTTCGATGGTATTAAATTCCGAATTCGTTGAAAAGATGATAGACGATAAATCTTCTTCTCCGGAAACCGGGATAATAATCCGTTGAAGGTAATTTTCCACCTCTTCGGGAATTTCAAAATGAATGATGCGTTGAATTTCGGTCACATTCAATAACGGGTTGACTTCGTCCGCGACAATCATCACATCTATTCCGGAACTTTGCCTAAACTCTTCGATATTTTCAAACCCAGGCTGGTCATGCAAAAGCGGATTCAAAATGGATGTTTTTTCCCTTAAACCACTATGCAAGGAATTGTATAGTTTTTGGGCTGTTAGCCGGCTTTTAACAAAAATGAGTGCTTTTCCAGTTTTCTCCGCTTCCAAGACGGAATTGAGGAGTTTCAACTTTGCGTTGTGATCTGGAACGCAATAAACCGACTGGTGTCGTATCATCGGCGTATCGTTCGTTGGCCGGTCTGCTTCTATAGTGGTAGGGAAATTCATAAACCTGTCCGTCATGTGCTGAAGATCCTGAGAGATTGCGGTGGTAAAAACCAAATGCTGGCACCGGCTGATGCTTCGGGCGAGTTCAGAAACAGGTAACTGTTGGCGTTTCTTAATAATCTGCTCCGCATCGTCAACTATGAACATGATAATTTTGTTCAGATTCAACCCTAATTTAAGGTATAGTGCCCGGGCTTTGTCCGGCGTAGCTACAACAATGTCTGCTCCATCAGCAAGCATGTTCATTTGTTCATCTATTGCCTCACCAGCGTGGAGGCCGATTACACGAATAGTTTGATTTTTATTAAGTGAAGCGAATTGATTTAGCAATTCAATTACCTTGTCGGTATCCGGAACCAAGATTAAGGCTCTCGGAGCCTCTTCCGCTGCTGATTTTATCCGCATCAGCACGCCTAACACAGCCGAGGTAGTTTTGCCGCTACCGCTGGGTGCGCAAACAATTAAATCGTGGCCGCCAACAATACGGCTCATACTTTTGGCCTGCACATCAAGCGCAGTGAGGTAACCGGCAGCCGTCATGGCTTTAACGAGCACCTTACTTAGTTTTAGATTTTCTAACAACACCTTCAGAATATTGAGCAGTAAAAGTAACGATCTTATTATCCCCCGGAAGGGAAAATACCGTAGACGCCCTTTTAAATGAACAACCTATCTAATGCTTGATAATTCAATTGAAAATTGATGTATCTAAATCAATCAAACATCCGTAAACAAGCAGAACTAAAAGAAACGTTTATGGGAAATTTTGAAAAGCTGAATTACGATGAACTGAAAGTTTTTACCGAGAACGGCGAACAGTATTGTATCCCTGTATGGGCCTCGCAATCAGTACTTAACGTTCAAGTTCTTGCCGCGGGTGCCTCGTCAAATGCCGATACAGCAAGGGATCAATATTCTGCAAGCAGAAAATTTCCGCTGATCAGTAGTTTTAATATCCCTGATGGTGTATATTCGGCTTATTTATTTAAAGTTTGTGAAGTTGACGAAAGAATAATGGGGGTTAATGTGTCCCATTATCAATATAAAGGTAAAAATCCAGCCATATCCGAAATGAATTTTCCAACTGACGATTGCCCTTTTGATGAAATTTTACCGGTTCCAAAACCAGATTCAGGAATCTCGAACCAGTTAGCCATCGTTGTGCAAGCCGAGGCGGCCCGCCCCGATTCTATACAATGCCGCGTACCGGAATTAGGTCAGCGGAACCTGATTGATGTTCAACTTTTCAGCCTTGGCTTTAATTTCCAGCGATATATTTATAATTAATTTCCGCTGTGGCGGATGCCGACTTTTACACTTTGTTAAACTCGGCAGCGATCATGCGAGGCTTATCACGGAGGTCTGCCTTTATCTCAATATCTACAAAACCCATTTCATGCAGCAGTCTACCCGTTTCTGCTGATAGATTCTCATTAATTTCCAGGAAAAGTCTTCCTTGGTTACAAAGGTGTTTTGTAGCATATTTAGCAATAGCGTGATAATATGAAAGCGGTTCGTCATCTTTAACGAACAACGCTACATGAGGCTCAAAATTTAGAACGTTAACGTGCATCAGTGCTTTTTCAGTTTCGGTAACGTACGGCGGATTGCTCACAATCAGATCAAAATTTCCGCTCAATACTTCCTTAGTTAAGGGCATAAACAGATCATCCTCAATAAAACTGATTTCCACATTGTTTAATCCGGCGTTGAGGCGGGCGGTGTTTATGGCTTCTTTAGAAATATCTAAACCAAAAACGCCTGCCTGCGGCAGATTCTTTTTCAGCGATACGGCAATACATCCGCTTCCGGTTCCCATATCAAGAATTCTTAAAGGCTGCGATTTTGACGTGGGAGATTTCTTCAGCGTTTTTAAAATCCAGTCAACCAATTCCTCGGTTTCAGGTCGGGGTATTAACACCGCGGGGTTAACCAGAAAATTCAATCCGTAAAACTCGGTTTCGCCCAACACATATTGAATCGGCTTTCCGGATTTTAATTCATCCAGAATTTTAATTACTGAAAAGTTTTCTGTTTCAGTCAGATCAATTTGTTTGGATACTAAATATTGCGTTTGGTTAAACTGGCACGCATGTCCAACAGCGATTTTAGCCAGGCTTCGGGCTTCGTCAGCATCGTACAAATGCGCAAGTTGATCAATATATCTTCCTTCTAAGGCACTAATGTTCATTTTCTAAAGATAGAGAATATGCTTTCACACATTTCCTTTCTGTTGTATTACGGCTTATCTTTTTACTTTTGCGCTTATGCCAGATCATGAACTGTTCATGCGCCGATGTTTGCAACTCGCTGACTGCGGTGCGGGTTTTGTAAGTCCCAACCCCATGGTAGGTTGCGTAATCGTTGTTGATGGGCGCATCATCGGCGAAGGGTATCATCGTAAATATGGCGAAGCACATGCAGAAGCGGATGCTATCAACAACGTGGTAAAAAATTTTAGCAATGCAAACGAATTGCTTAAAAAAGCCACACTTTATGTCAATTTAGAGCCCTGTGCCCATTTCGGCAAACGACCGCCTTGCGCAGATCTAATTGTTCTGCATCAATTAAACCAGGTAGTAATTGGCTGTCGCGATCCATTTGCTTTAGTTAACGGTGATGGAATAGCCAGACTGAAACAAGCCGGTATTCTGGTTATTGAGGATGTTTTAAACGCCGAATGCCGGCATTTCAATCGGAGGTTTATTACCCGTGTAGAGCAGCAGCGGCCCTACATTATTTTAAAATGGGCAGAAACTCGCAATGGCTATTTCGCCCCTGCAAATGAAACGCAAAAGTGGATCACTTCTGCAGAATCGCGAAACCTGGTTCATAAATGGCGGTCAGAAGAAGATGCGGTACTGGTTGGTACCAAAACCGCTTTGATTGATAATCCACAATTAAACGTCCGCTTGTGCCCGGGCAGAAATCCGATACGTATAATTATTGATCAAAATTTGACCCTGCCAGACTCCCTGCATCTTTTTGATCAAAGCCAGCCAACCATCGTGTTCAACGTAATAAAAACAGAGATCAGCGGAAGCATTAAATTTCTGGAGGTTGAGAATTTCAACGAGTTGCTTATCCCGCTAATCTGCTATCAATTGTACCTGATGGACGTGCAGTCTGTAATTGTAGAAGGTGGAGCAAAAACGCTCAAACTGTTTATCGACTCTGCTTTATGGGATGAAGCCCGGGTATTTAAAAGTACCGACCACTGGACTACAGGAATTAAGGCACCGGTGCTGCCCGTTAATTTGCATAGTAAACATCCCGTTGGCACAGACGAGCTGCAACTATTTTTTAATCACAGTCAGAAATGATTTTTATTTTATTGAGCGTTTGCTGCAGCGTTTTTGTTTCGGTGTTATTGAAACTGGCCAGGCGTTACCGCATTAACGTGATGCAGGCAGTTGCATGGAACTATCTTGCAGCGGGCATTCTCTGCTGGCTGTTTTACCGGCCAAATATGAACTCTCTGTTTGTACCTGAGCTCCCCTTCCCGCTGTACACCGTTCTGGGCATACTTTTGCCTTCGCTATTTGTTATATTGGCCGCCTCCGTTCGGCATTCCGGAATTGTACGTACTGATATCGCCCAACGATTATCATTATTTATACCCGTTGTGGCGGCGTTTTTTATTTTCAGAGAAAGTCCGACGTTTCTAAAAATTGCCGGTATTGCCATCGGTTTCGCTGCTATTCTTTTTTCTATTCCCTGGCAGAAGCAGCAAGGCAGACATTCGTCTTCCGGCTGGATATATTTGGTGTGTGTTTTTATCGGGATGGGAATAATTGACGTGCTTTTCAAACAAATTGCGCAAAATGATCAGCTTCCATTTACAAGTTCTTTGCTTATCGTTTTTATTATTGCCTTCGTTCTTTCACTAATTACACTGCTGGTCTTGGTTCTTTCAGGTAGGATGAAATTGCAACTGATCAATTTTATTTGCGGACTAATTTTAGGAACGGCTAACTTTGGCAACATTCTCTTTTACCTGAAAGCCCATCAATCATTGGCCCGACAGCCCTCGGTGGTTTTTTCAACCATGAATATCGGCGTGATTATTTTAGGCTCGCTTGTGGGCATTCTAATTTTTAAAGAAAAGCTAAGCCGCTTAAATTATATTGGTATTGCCCTTGCGTTGATCTCGATAATCTTGATTGTAGGGGCATAAAATTACCGTTAATGAAACTTTGGAATTTACCTGTCGGTGCCGGTTGGTGTAATTAATCAGATGGCCGCAACGTAGACCCAAAACTAACTGGCTTTTATTGGCAAAAGCCGATATTGAAATGAGTAAAGGCCGTTTTCAAATTTAAACGTGAACCTGATGTTTGATTTTATGGGTTTCCCGTCAATTAATGCCGGCTCAAATGAAGGCAACTGCATCAGTCCTTTAATTAGTGCCGATGAAATTTTTTCGTCGAACATATTGCTCGCCTTTATATTGGTTAGAAGCCCGCGGTCGCTGATTTCGGCGTTTATCTCCATAAAGGTTTTTTCGTAAATCTTCAGATCAATTTTTTGGAAAAAAGATCGCACCGCTGAACTCAAATCTTCGTTTAATGAGTACCACCCGTCTCGGTAAACGGCGTAAACAACTTTGTGGCGGGATAAAGCAGGATCGCAGGCGGTGGGCGATATCAGCATGCCTGCCGCGTTTTGTATGGGAAACAAATCGCTGCTCAACAGAGATAAGCGGGAATTATCTGTATAAACCCCCACCGGGCCGCTTCCGCGGATGAACTTGTTGTTTTTAAATATTTCTGAACTTAAAATTGTACCAGACCGATCGTTAACTTTTCTGCTCTTCCAGGTGCCATCAGGTAATCCGTTGAGCAATTTTCCTTCCCAGAACACCTCATCGAGTGCTACCCTGAATACGCCGTTTCCATCTGTGACCGTGGCTTTGCCCTGATCATCGCGGGCGTTTAAAATTTTTATTATTCCGCCATCAGCGGATAGATCAAGTTTGGGACTACCGTCATCGTAAAAAAATTTCCATTGTCCCCTCAAAACTCCATCCTCAAATGCTCCCTCTGCCCTTGGGCTTCCGTTCAGATAGCGCATCGCGAAAGCGCCATCCAGATTACCATTTGAAGTATATTTTCCTTCTGCCAGAATAATCTGCGGGTCTAATTTGTTCAAATCGCGAAAGTTGCCGAAAAAATAACGCTCCTTAAAATTGAAATGACCGTAGCGCACAATACTGCTGCAGGTATCTTCAATCAAAAAATAATCGGGATCAAAATGGAGGTTGATACTATCTTTCCCTATTGAGCGAAAACGCACATTTCTGGTGGTTTGCTGAGCCGATAGCGGAAGTAAAACGGCTAAATAAATAATTAGGGCAGCTAAAAGTGTTTTCAAATTAATTGTATGCAGGTGAAATAATAGCGGGTAATTTAGCATAAATTTTAAAACACAAGCATGAAGTCATTTTCAGAAACAGACTTAATTTTAAACAGCGATGGTAGTGTGTACCATCTTAACCTACTTCCGGAAGATGTTGCCGATACGGTGATCACAGTGGGCGATCCGGAACGGGTTGAACAGGTGAGTGCTTATTTTGATAGTATTGAGCTTAAAAAAGAAAAGCGGGAATTTGTTACGCATACCGGTTATCTTGGCAAAAACCGGATTTCTGTACTATCTACAGGGATTGGAACCGATAATATTGATATTGTATTGAATGAGCTGGATGCGCTGGCAAATATCAATTTGACTACCCGGACCATAAACACAGAATTAAAGAGCTTTAAAATTATTCGGGTGGGCACTTCTGGTACTTTACAAAACGACATTCCGGTTGACAGCATTTTAGTTTCGGAGTTTGGTTTAGGGCTTGATGCGCTGATGAACTATTATCTGCACAGCTTATCGGGTGATGAGCATGTGTTATTGGATGAATTAAAGAGCTATTTTCATCATCTTCAGGGTTTAAGCCCCTACGTTACCGCTGCTGACGAAACATTGCTAAAGCAATTTGGAAAAGGCGTTGAACACGGAATTACAGTTACAGCGCCCGGCTTTTATGCTCCGCAGGGACGCGAGCTTCGTGCTAAAAATTCAATTCCAAACCTAATAGCGCTTTTTAAGAATTTCAAATCTGGAAACAGTCGGATAACCAATATTGAAATGGAAACAGCCGGAATTTACGCCTTATCCAAGGCTTTAGGCCATAAAGCACTCTCGGTGAACGCTATTTTGGCTAACCGGTTAAACCTTCAGTTCAGTAAAAATCCGCAAAAAACTATTGACAAAACAATCAGACATGTTCTGGACAGTCTATAAATGAAATTAACCTGATTTATTTCAGATAACTGAGAAAAAGATCAATTGCCTGACGTTTTTTCGGGTTGAGGTCGAAATCCAGTTTATTCAATAAATAATCGTTAAGGTCAAAACCATTGTGTTGCTTCTGCTCAATTGTTTTTAAACGGTTATCCAACCCAAATTTTAACGCCGCATTGAATTCATTTTTAAATTGCTCGGTCATAGGCTTATTCGCTGCCCATACGGCGAAGGCAAATGGCAATCCCGTAAATTGTTTCCACTCAGCCGCTAAATCATAAGCGTAGGCAAATTGCGATTTTTTGTTGAAGGTCTGATCGCCGATCAAAACAAAAGCGTCCGCATCGTCAAAAACAACCCTGGGTGATACATGCCAGTAATTTTTTAACAGAAGCAAGGCGAGCTGATTGGAGGTTCTTGATTGCGGGTCGAGCCGGATCGTTCTAATGTCCTGAATGGCAAGATCACTAAAAATAAATACCGAGTTTACAGCCCCGTCTGCGCCGATGCAGTAGTCAGAAATTATCTCAAACTCTGGCCTGTTAAGTAAGGCCGCCACCGGTATCAAACCTATATCTACCTGATTTTCAATAAGTTTTTGAGCACAATCTGAAGGGATATCTAAACTCAGATCAATTTGTTTAATAATTTCTGAATGCTGTAATCCATACACAAACGGTTTCGAATTTGAGTAGGATACTGCTGACACTTTAATTTTTGCCAAAACTTATTTCGTAAAAAGGTATTTCAAATGATCGGTATTATTAAAGTCAACGATGTGAAATTTATCGCCGTCAAATTCTAATTTATAAAGCGAGGTGTTAAGATGAGGGAAATGATCCATCTGCGATAACGGAATATCAGAAAGTAAACACAAAAATAAGCGCATTGCCCGGCCATGCATGCATATCAGAACATTCTCATCGCTATTGTTTTCAATTAGTTTTTCCAACACGGTAAGTTGCCGTTCCTTAACTTCTAAAGGACTTTCGCCTAATTCAAATTTTTGGTGAAGCTGGCCGGTCATCCAAAACTGCATCATCTGTTTGAAAGCCATGCGGGTAGCTACAGAGCTTTCCTGCCCTTCGTAAATGCCCCAGGCAAGTTCATCCAACCCGGCATATTGTACCCAAGGAATGCCCGAATCAATAAAACTTTGAATAGTTTGGTGGGTGCGCTTTAAGGTTGAGGTATATATTTTATCGAAAGGTACATGGCGATAAGCCCGAAAAAAAGCTTCTGCCTGATAGCGCCCATGGTCGTTAATATCGGTATCCATCCCTCTCCCCTGCACAATTCCTTTTTTGTTTAAATCGGTTTCTCCATGACGGATAATATAGACCGTTTTAACAACCTGATAATTTGCCGGTAATGTGTTTTTCACAGATTCTGAAGGAAAGATCATTTAAAAACTTGCATGGTTAAATTAGTTTGCCTGGTGTTTTTCCGGCTGATTGATGACCGGTAATTTGTAATATTTTGGCTTTACCTCATCTTCAAAAATGATGTTCTGGTAATCAGTTATAATCTGGTAAAGTGTATCCCGCTCAACGGGATGGCGCCCAACCTGTTTAATAAGTTCTACCAACTGCCGGGTACTCAATGCCGGGTGCTGCTCTTCGGCTCCTGCCATGGCGTATATTTTGGTAGTATCGTCCAGTGTGCCGTCTATATCGTCAACACCAAAGTTTAGAGATAGCTGTGCGGTGTTACGTCCAATCATGGCCCAATAGGCTTTAATATGGTCGAAGTTGTCGAGGTAAATCCGGGCAATAGCATAGTTTTTAAGATCTTCAATAATAGACACTTCGGGCACGTTTGACATCTGGTTATCCTGGTTTCTAAATTTAAGAGGAATAAACGTTTGAAAGCCGCCCGTTTTATCCTGCAAATTTCTGAGCCTTTCCATATGGTCAACCCGGTGCCTGAATTCTTCAATATGGCCGTAAAGCATGGTTGCGTTTGAGCGCATTCCCAGCTTGTGCCATTCTTCATGTATCTGAAGCCATTGCTCGCCGGTGCATTTGTCTTTCGCTATCTGATTTCTAATCTCCGGGTCAAAAATTTCGGCGCCCCCACCGGGAATAGAATCCAGGCCGGCCTCCTTCATCAACTTCATCCCGGTAGGGTAATCTATCCTGGCTTTCTTAAAAATGTAATGATACTCAACGGGCGTAAGCGCTTTAACATGCAAACCCGGCCGGTGCTGATGAATGGCCCGAAACAACGCTGCGTAAAATTCAACATCGTACTGCGGCAACACTCCCCCTACTATATGAACTTCGGTTACAGGCTCGCCATCGTATTTTTTCACCAGACCGAGCATTTCTTCCATTGTTAATTCCCAACCTTCTGCCTTTTGCTTAATCAACCGGGAGTAAGAACAGAACTTGCAGTCATAAACACATAAATTGGTAGGTTCTATATGGAAATTCCGGTTAAAGTAGGTCATATCGCCATGCCGCTTTTCGCGGATGTAATTGGCAAGAATTCCCAAATACGGTAAACCTGCTTTTTCGTAAAGCAAAACGCCTTCAGCAAAATTAATTCGTTGGGTTTCTTTTACTTTATGGGCGATCTTCAGCAGTTCGGGAGTTAAATTCTTATCGGTTAGTAAAAGTTCCAGATCAGTTTCAGCCTTCATTCTAAGAGTTTGTACAAAAATACGATAATGACCCCAAAAATGCGGCTGTGTATATAATGTTACAAAGTAATGAGAGTTGCCAGATCATTTTTATATTTGGATTTTCTCAAACAGAAAGCTTAATTTTCTCCTGAGCCCAAGCCTACATCAAACAGAAATTTATGAAAATTGAGACCATTGCCGTACACGCCGGCAACCACATAGATGAAGCCACACGGGCGGTAATCCAGCCGATTAGTGTTTCCACAACTTTTGAACGCGGAGAGGATGGCGGATATCCTGGCGGATTTATTTACTCCCGTTCTGACAATCCCAACCGGCGGGCTTTGGAGAACGTGTTGTGCCAGTTAGAAAACGGTGCCGATGCCTGTGCATTCTCATCTGGCAACGCCGCGGGAAGCGCTGTTTTTCAGGCCCTCAATCCCGGCAGCCACGTTATTGCTCCGGCAGATATGTACCACGGTTTACGGAAACAGATCAATGAAATTTATAAAGGTATTCTGGACGTGACTTATGTTGATATGACTGATAGTACGGCGCTGGATAGGTCAATTACTGATAAAACTCAATTAATATGGATTGAAACGCCCTCAAATCCATTGCTAAAAATCAGCGATATTAAAGCGATTGTTTCGCTCGCCCGAAACCGTAAAATACTGGTTGCCTGCGATAACACATTTGCAACCCCGCTTTTTCAACATCCGCTTGCTTTGGGTTGCGATTTGGTGATGCACTCCACAACTAAATATCTGGGCGGCCATAGTGATGTGATGGGCGGCGCTTTAATAACGCGTGAGAAAAATGATTTTTGGGCAAGGATACGTAGCGTTCAGGAATTGGCCGGAGCTATCCCCTCTCCTTTCGACTGCTTTTTAACCGTACGCGGTATAAAAACGTTTCCTTACCGGATGCGGGCGCACGCAGAAAACGCCCAAAAGTTAGCTGAGTTTCTAAAAGCTCATCCCGGCGTTGAAGAAGTTTTTTACCCCGGACTGGCCAGTCATCCGCAATATGAAATAGCAAAAAAGCAAATGGCAGGCGGTGGAGGTGTACTTTCTTTTTTAGTGAAAGGCGATGCCGCCGATGCCTTAAGGGTGGTAAATCGCGTTAAACTTTTTACTCAGGCCACCAGTTTGGGCGGCGTTGAAAGTCTGATTGAGCACCGGGCTTCTATTGAAGGACCTGAAACAAAAACCCCAAAAAACCTGCTCAGGGTATCGGTAGGGATAGAAAACATAGAAGATCTCATTACTGATATCACTCGGGCCTTAAAACGCTAAGTTTAAAAAATTCAGGGCACCTCGGCTTTTGATCTATCCTTAATTGCAGAATTATTACAAATTAAATTTGGTGCGCATTTATCCAATCCTCTATATTTGAAACATTATTTGGTAGCAATACCAATCTGTCTTCAATAACCGCATCGGTTTTGATTTATACAGAAGTGGCGAGAGATCAGGCTCAACGACCCGCTGACAACCCCCCGAATATTTTGGGGAAGGTGCCAATTCCTGTCCCGCCCAAGCGGGAAACTATAAATTTAAATACCATGAAGAACGCAAGCCAATTTCTACCCGGCCGGGATTATAGTCTACTCAACCTTTTCTTTCCAGTTCATTATCAGCAAGGTTGCTGTATTTGTTGTTGCTGTTAAGCGGCACCACAGTTATACGCGTCGGCCAATAGCCGCCATTGGTTTCATAACCGGACTTAAAAAAATCATTTATCGTAAACCATATAAACATTAAAATCATGGAAATAGAAAATTTAAAATTTGAAACGCTGCAGCTTCATGCCGGCCAGGAGCCAGATCCAACCACCGGGGCACGTGCTGTACCTATTTATCAAACTACCTCCTACGTGTTCAATAATTCAGAACATGGTGCTAACCTTTTCGCTTTAAAGGAATTTGGCAACATCTATACCCGTTTAATGAATCCCACTACAGATGTTTTTGAAAAACGGATAGCTGCATTAGAGGGTGGTGTGGCTGCGCTTGCGGTTGCTTCCGGGCAGGCGGCGCAGTTTATCGCACTCAACAATATTTTAAAGCAAGGTGATAATTTTGTATCGTCATCATTTTTATACGGAGGAACTTACAATCAATTTAAAGTAGCTTTTAAGCGCCTCGGCGTTGAAGTGAGGTTCGCCAAAGGCGATGATTCCGCAAGTTTCGAAAGCCTGATTGATGAAAATACAAAGGCATTGTATGTAGAAACGATCGGCAATCCGGGATTCAACGTACCCGATTTTGAAAAAATTGCGGCTGTTGCTAAAAAGCATGATCTGCCGCTTATTGTTGATAACACTTTTGGTGCGGCGGGCTATCTTTTCCGCCCGCTGGACCATGGCGCCCATGTGGTTGTCCAGTCGTCAACTAAATGGATTGGTGGGCACGGCACTACTATCGGCGGTGTGATTGTTGATGGCGGCAATTACAACTGGGGCAATGGTAAGTTTGGCCAGTTTACAGAGCCATCAGAAGGATACCACGGCTTAATTTTTAACGACGTATTTGGCATTGGCGGACCCTTTGGCAATATTCAGTTCATCATCCGGGCACGGGTAGAAGGCTTACGCGATTTCGGTCCGTCGCAGTCTCCGTTCAACTCGTTTTTATTACTTCAGGGATTAGAAACTTTATCATTGCGTGTTCAGCGACATGTAGACAATGCGTTGGAACTTGCCAAGTGGCTTGAATCGCATCCACAGGTAGAAAAAGTTAATTACCCCGGTCTCGAAAGCAGTTTGTTCCATGCAAATGCTAAGAAATACCTGAGAAACGGTTTTGGCGCAGTGCTCTCTTTCGAGCTAAAAGGCGGAAAAGATGCCGCGATTAAGTTTGTTGACAACCTAAAACTCATCAGTCATCTGGCCAATTTAGGGGATTCTAAAACGCTCATCATTCAGCCATCTGCTACAACGCATCAGCAATTAAGCCAAGAAGAGCAAGAGCAGGCAGGCGTTACCGCCGGGCAGTTGAGAATATCTGTAGGCATTGAACACATTGATGATATTAAAGCAGATCTGGAACATTCCTTCGCGATTGTTTCTAAAGATGAACCTGCCTTATCTGGTAAAGAGTCCTAAAGTTTTATAATGAATACAAAATTCTATCAGCATAAAAAGCCGCTCTTGTTAGAGAGCGGCAAAAAGCTGAACAATGTCCAAATTGCTTATCACACATACGGGCAGCTTAACAAAGATAAAAACAATGTAATTTGGGTTTGCCATGCACTTACGGCAAATTCAGATGTGTTTGATTGGTGGAACGGACTTTTCGGAGAAAATTCACTGTTCAATCCACAAGATCATTTCATTGTTTGCGCAAATATTTTAGGCTCCGCATACGGCACCACCAGTCCGCTTTCTCTGAACGAGGAAACCGGTCTGCCGTATTATTTGTCCTTTCCTGAAATTACAGTGAGAGACCTGGTGAGTGCCCATAAGCTTCTGGCAGACCATTTAAAATTGCCCGAAATCAGTTTAGTTATCGGTGCATCTCTGGGAGGCCAGCAGGCGATAGAGTGGGCCATTCTTGAACCTGAAAGAATCAAGAAACTTGTTTTGATCGCCACTAACGCCCAGCATTCGCCTTGGGGAATTGCCTTTAATGAAAGTCAGCGCTTAGCTATTACCGCCGATAGAACGTTTTATTCCTTAGCGCCCGATGGCGGCAAAAAAGGTTTAAAGGCCGCCCGAAGTATTGCCTTACTATCTTACCGGGCGTACGAAACTTATGCCGCATCGCAAATGGAGGTGAATGTGGATAAGACATCCGGTTTTAAAGCCTCATCGTACCAAAACTATCAAGGGAACAAGCTGGTAAATCGTTTCAATGCCTACAGCTATTATCTGCTTTCGGCAGTAATGGACAGCCATAACGTGGGCAGAAAACGTGGAAGTATTAAAAAAGCCCTTGAAAAGGTAACAGCGCAAACGCTCGTAATTGGCATATCCAACGACGTTCTTTTTCCGCTGGTGGAGCAGCGGTTATTGGCAGATTTTATTCCGCAGGCCCGCTTGGTGGAGCTCAACTCATTTTACGGTCACGACGGGTTTTTAATGGAAACAGAATTATTAACAAAAGAGATCGGGAATTTTTTGAAGAACAGCAACTCTGATAAACCGATTATTAGCCTGCATAGAATTGCCTGAAATGAGCAAAAAACTTACGATTGGATTATTTGGATTTGGAGTGGTTGGCCAGGGTTTGTATGACATTATCAGAACCAAAGACTTAAACATAGAAATTAAGAAAATAGCCATCAAAAACCCCGGCAAACACCGGTCACTTGCGGCAGAACTCTTTACTACCAATGCCAGTGAGATTTTAGAAGATGAGCATATCAATACGGTAGTAGAATTGATAAACGATGCCGACGCGGCTTTTCACATTGTATCAGCGGCACTAAAATCCGGCAAGAATGTGGTATCGGCAAACAAAAAAATGATTGCCGAGCATCTGGAAGAATTGGTTAATATTCAGGAAAATTTTGGTACATCGCTTCTTTACGAAGGCGCTGTTTGCGGAAGCATTCCCATCATCAGAAATTTAGAAGAATATTACGATAACGAGCTGCTGCATTCCGTTAGTGGTATTTTCAATGGATCGTCTAACTACATTCTATCAAAGGTATTTAATGAGAATCTTGATTATTCAAATGCGTTAAAACAGGCGCAGGATTTGGGTTTTGCCGAAACCGATCCGCTTTTAGATGTAGGCGGATTTGATGCTAAATACAAGCTTGTAATTGCCACTTCGCACGCATACGGCGTTTTTGTTGCGCCTGAAAATGTTTTGAACTTGGGAATCCAGAACCTATCTCAAAAAGATTTGCAATTTGCCCGCGAAAAGAATTATAAAATCAAGCTCATCCCCACGGCAAAAAAAACCGGGGAAAACGCGATTGTCTTATATGTATTGCCTAAACTTATTAAGGCCGATAACTTTTTGTACAACGTAGAAAATGAATACAACGGCGTGATTGTTCAGGCTGCCTTTGCCGATCAGCAATTCTTTTTTGGTAAAGGAGCGGGCGGTCATCCAACGGGGTCGGCAGTTTTATCAGATATTGCGGCGCTTAGATATGATTACCGGTACGAATATAAAAAGCATCATAAAAATAGTAGCCTACACCAGGCTGATAACCTGGTTCTAACGGTTTACCTCCGGTATACCAATGAATCCCTGCTTCAAAGTTTGAATTTTGAGCATATTTCAGAACGCTTTTATGCGGATGATTTTAAGTTCCTCATTGGACGAATTAGCCTTCGTAATTTATTAGCGAATCAGAAATTACTTGGTGAAGACGGAGTGTTTTTAGCGGAGATTCCGGGAAGCGAATCTTTAATTGCTGAGCCGGTGCTGATATCAGAACTCTCTGAAATTTTGCAATAAAAGGCTTTTCAAGGCTTAACACATCCTTAATCGCAAAAAATAAGCCCGGAAA
>JBGTBV010000173.1:0-3225 GCA_041749185.1 Daejeonella sp.
TTCAGATAGCCAGAATAATGAGACGTCGGGCTAAAATGAACCCTATCCTCTTTATAGGTTCCCAACATACCCACCCGGCATTCTGACGCAAGGATCTACCGACACCATACAGATCTACTTTAAATCAGATGAACTTGTAAGTTTACAGGGAATCACGCTAAGCGACGATGAACGTTATTTGTTTCTTGCTGATTATTTGAAAGGCATTTACAGGCTGGAACTAAAAACAAAAACGCTGACAAAAGTCAAAAACGAAAAGGAATCTCCTCTGAAAGGTATTGATGGACTGGAGTATTATAAAGGAAGTTTAATTGCTATACAAAACGGAGTATACCCTTTTAGAGTAATGCGATATTTTCTGAATAGTACCATGGATGCGGTTACACACTACGAAATTATTGACTGGAATCATCCTGCATTTAATGAACCAACTAACGGAACAATTGTCAACGATGTACTCTACTACATCGCCAACAGCCAATGGTCTGGATACAATGAAAATCGTGTTCAAAAACCACTTACCGAACTGCAGGACATTGTCATCTTGAAATATTCATTAAAATAACTGCGACTGATAAAATAGGTCTTCGCGATTTAGTCAATATTATTACCGTAGGAATTTCAATCAACTATCAGTATACTGTAAGTGGTACTCAATGAAATGTATCATTTCTAGGTGCTTGGATTCTGGCAAGAGGTATATGTATTTCAGCGGTTAGGTTTTGATTTCATTTCCGGAAGCAGTAAATCACCACCTAATCGTTCGCCGAAATGAATACAAAACTTGCAACTGTACTCATTCTTATTTCCTTATGTATTTGCTATCCACAAACAACCTTTTCATCTCCTAGGCCTAATGGAACAGTCGGTCATATTGCTACATCCGAAAATCCTTTTAAAAAGTTTATCGGAGAATGGACATTAAAGGATGACAACTGGTCACAAAACTGGGGACAGGGCATGGAACATATAAAGATACCAAATCATCATACCGTCAATAAAGAACTTAATACCGACAATAGCTTGCTTGCGGTAATAGATGGTACACCACCATATGGCCATATATTCTGGTCATATAATCCCATCAAAAAAGAAGTTCACCATTTATCAAGTTTTGGAACTTCAAGAAGTGGCGTAGGGAAAGGAACCGTAAACGAAAATGGAGATGTAACGTTAAAAGTATCTTTTGAGGGAGAACCGGACGAAACATATAGAAGGTATACATACAAATGGATTTCTGATGACGAGTATGAAATGAAATCCGTACAGTATAATGCAAAAGGCGAACCAACAGTAGGTTTTTACGGAGGGACGTTTATTCGGATAAAATAAACAATAGCGCGTCGGCTACAGCATTAGTAATGATCACCATTTGCCCACAGAATAAACTTGTTCCGTACCCATCAAACATCCAGGCATTGAGGGAATCGCTGCAAAGCTGAAATAGAACGAATAACTTTGTATCTCACCTTCTCCGAAGAGTGTACTTCATGTCACAAAACACAAAACTGCGCAAAACTTTCTGTACGGAGGAAAAGCGATTTCATATTTTTTCGATTGACAACCCTTCCACCAACATCCCACCACCCAGGGCTAGTAGGTCAACAAACGTCAATCAAACACTGTCGTTTTTTTCACTGATTTTGGCCCTCGGTACTAAAGTCATTATCTTGTTGTCGAAATTCTAAACTGCATTAAATTGTGCTGACGATCACCCGTGAGATGGTCTCCGTTCTTAAAAAAGAAGGAGAGAAAGCTGCTAAAGTGTGTTCAATGTTAAATGTTGATCCTGCATTTACCTCTGCTATTACCTCTACCGTTAGCGAAAGCCATAAAGATGTTGCTTACACCGCTGAGCATATCCTGCTACATGATCTGATCAAAATATTTGACCTATATGCCACGGCATTGAAACCGGAGGAAATTCCTGTCCACAGCAAGTTTGTCCTGATCTATTTCTATGAAAGACTCCAGGGCAAAGATCTTTTTGCCATGTACGATATTACAAAGCTCAGAAGTCTCCCTCATTCGGATCTGTTTGATAAAAACATAATGATCATACGGACAACTCCGATTTTTCAACCTGTTCAAAGTATGGCGGAAGAATTTATGATGCCAGCCCTGCTTGCTAAAATAAACAATGAACATTTCCCTTTTGTCGCCGGTCTGATTAATCGGATAGCGTCTTTCATGATCAAATCCGGCGATAAGGTCAACAATAAAAGTGAAGATCTACTTAAGAAAATATCGGATAATGTTAGCCATCCGAAAATTGCGTTAAACCAAGCTTCCTATAATGATATTCCGGAAAACGACACACTGGAAATTGTCATGGCTGAATTGCATGAGCTCGTTGGGATGGATGCAATTAAGCAGAACATAGAATACATCACCAATTTTTTGAAAGTCAGAAAAATGCGTGAAGAGAAAGGACTGAAGACTTCTCAAACTTCGTTGCACTGCGTTTTTATGGGTCCACCTGGAACGGGGAAAACTACCGTTGCCCGAATGCTAGGTAGAATCTTTAAACACCTTGGCTACATTGAAAAAGGTCATCTGGTAGAAACGGACAGAGCTGGAATGGTCGCCGGGTATGTAGGCCAGACGGCAATCAAGTCTGATGAAATCATTAAAACGGCTGTTGGTGGTGTGCTCTTCATCGATGAAGCGTATTCGTTAAATTCCGGGTCCTTTAATGACTTTGGCCGCGAAGCAATAGAGATTTTGTTGAAGCGGATGGAAGACCATCGCAACAACCTGGTTGTTATTGTTGCCGGTTATCCGGACGAAATTGAAATATTTATTCAGTCGAATCCGGGCTTGCAGTCCCGCTTCAACCGTTACCTGAAATTTGATCATTTCAGTCCCGAGGCGTTACTAAAGATTTTCAATACCATTGCTTCCAAAGCTGACTTTAAACTGAATGAGGAAGCTGAAGAAAAGCTCAAGGAAATCATTGATCGTGTGCATGAAAAACGAAGCCCCAGTTTTGGAAATGCACGAGCTATGCGTAACCTATTCGAAAAGATCATCGAAAGGCAAGCAAACAGGATTATTAAAATCTCTCCCATTACCGAAGAGATCCTAATTACATTGACCGAAGAGGATGTGCCCGATATTTTAAAAGCAGTTAAGGACCTGGTTGTATTTGATGAGGATGAAGATCAAAAGTAACTTCTCCTTATCGGTTGCCTGGAACATACATTCCATAAGTCTTACAAACCG
>JBGTBV010000174.1:0-2043 GCA_041749185.1 Daejeonella sp.
GAGGGTTTCAGATTCTGAGGATTTTAGTGCTGCAAGGGAGACTTCTTTCAACTTTGTTATTCGACCTCCATTCTGGCGGACAACGTGGTTCTACATGTTCGCGATTGCAACCCTGTTTATTTTGGGCTATGCCTATATCCACTACCGTGAAAGGAAACTTCTGGGAGACAAAAGAATTCTAGAGGAGAAAGTTAAAGAACGCACACTGGAGATACAGAGACAAACTGAGGAGATTCAGGCTCAGAATCAAGAGATTCAGTCGCAGGCAGAAGAGATACAGGGGATTAATGATAACCTCGAGCAAATCGTTATGGCTCGGACAGCTGAGTTGGAAAAGAAAAACAAGGCTGCTGAGGAATCAGCTTTTATAATTGCCCACGAGCTCCGGGCTCCGGTTGCCAGTCTCCTTGGCCTAGTCAATTTGATTTCTAAATGTGAATTAAGTGACGAGACAAAACCCATCGTGTCTCATATGGAGGATTCCGCCGAAAAACTAAATGTTGTGGTTCGAAACATTACTAAAGCTATTGAAAAAGGAGATAAGTGAGTTTTTATCCTTGCCTGGCAGATATAAAAACCCCTTGGATAGCCAGGAGATTTTTTCATCCTGTTTTTTGAGATTACCATACCTTGATTTTAATATTTCTAAAGTAAACAGGGGCTCCATGATCCTGTAACGAAATAGCGGCACTCTTGAATTTATTCCAATCGGGATAATCCACCCATTTGCTTTTCTTGAAACGTTCAATGGAGTCAGGATTACCCTCGTCAAATTCTACTAACTTTTTACCATTTAACCAATGTTCAACGTGGCCGTCATTATAGATAAGGCGGGAATTGCTCCATTCACCTACTGGATTAACTTTTTTTGTAGCCGCAGCAGGAAACATGTCGTAACTGCTTCCGACCTTTTGCGCATCCTGTAGTTCGTCTTTCCAGCCGCCGTCATCCAGTCTCATAATCATGTTTATACTTGGGATCTTCAACGACGTGGTAAATGATACCGCTATTGCCACCGGTGACAGCTTCTAATCAACACTTAACTGGTCTCAAAACGCTAGCTTAAGCTATGCACTTTAGTGCAAGGCTTTAGCTTCTAAAAATTCTTACCTTTAAGGATGGAGAATTTGCGTAAAGGGACCCATAGCGTTCATCAACTTCATGTTCATATTGTTTGGAGCACAAAATATCGTTACGGAGTGCTTCGGGGAGATATTCAGGTCCGTTGTCGGGACTTAATTAAACAAAGCTGTGATAGCTTAGATATCCGGATACTGAAAGGAGTGGTGAGTAAGGATCATGTGCATTTGCATTTAAGTTATCCACCCAAATTATCAGTGAGCGAAATGGTGAAGCGTATAAAAGGAAGAAGTGCTCGCATGCTGTTAGATGACTTTTCAGAACTGAAGAAGCGCTATTGGGGTCAACATCTTTGGGGAATAGGCTATGGGGCTTGGAGTACAGGAAATATTACCGATGAAATGATCCAACAATATTTGAATCATCACAAAGAGGGTCCGAATGGGGATGAGAATTTCATTCTAGAATAATATTTTAATGAACTTTAAGTTTACAGTTTTAATGCTGTTCACAGCAAGATCAAATGACTTTAAGTCAATGCATTCAACCTATGGATTTTTAATCCATAGTTGTTAAGTCATGACCAGCTGAATTGGAAACCTGACAGTAAAACCTGGAGTGTAGCGCAAAACATAGATCACCTGATTGTAATAAACAGAACATATTTTCCCACCTTCCAAGCCATCCGTGACGGCACATACGACCTTCCGTTTCTTGGAAAGTTCAATTTTGTTGTTTCATTCTTAGGAAAGTCCGTTCTAAAAGCCGTTCAACCTGATAGAAAAAATAAAATGAAAACGTTTTCCATGTGGGAACCTTGCAAAAGCGAAATTCCGTCCGACATACTGGAGAAATTTGAAGAACATCAACGTGAGCTAAGTCGGTGGGTCGAACAGTCCTCCGATCTGTTGGATAAGGAAACGATTATATCTTCTCCTGCAAACAAAATGATTGTTTATAAAT
>JBGTBV010000175.1:0-3705 GCA_041749185.1 Daejeonella sp.
AACAAAACAAATTGTAATTCTTTTTTTTATCAGATATAGTTAGATTTGTCATCCCTGCCACGTTCCGGCAGATTTTAAATCACATCATTACGAAATGAGTTCAGTAGAAATAACGAAAGAGGTTTATCTGCATTGGTATGAGTCAATGCTGTTGATGCGAAAGTTCGAAGAAAAAGCGGGGCAATTGTATGGTCAGCAAAAGATCAGAGGGTTTTGCCATTTATACATTGGTCAGGAGGCCGTTTTGGCCGGCGCTATGTCTGTTCTGCGGCCAGAAGATTCAATGATCACCGCTTATCGCGATCACGCCCACGCACTTGCCAAAGGGATGACGCCGAACGAAATCATGGCTGAGCTATATGGCAAAGCTACCGGCTGTTCAAAAGGCAAAGGCGGATCAATGCACATGTTTAGTAAAGAACACCGGTTTTTTGGCGGACATGGAATTGTGGGCGGCCAGATTCCGCTCGGTGCTGGCATCGCTTTCGCGGAAAAATATAACGGCACGGACAACGTGTGTGTATGCTACATGGGCGATGGGGCAGTGAGGCAAGGCGCTCTTAATGAAACATTTAACATGGCTATGTTGTGGAAATTGCCAGTTATTTTCGTTTGCGAGAATAACGGTTATGCTATGGGAACGTCAGTTGCCCGGACCACCAATATGGTTGATATTTATAAAATAGGGCTTGGGTTTGATATGCCCAGCGCCCCGGTAGACGGAATGGATCCGGTTGCGGTTCACAATGCAATGGACGAAGCGGTTGAGCGGGCCCGCAGAGGTGATGGCCCCACGTTTTTGGAGATCAGAACTTACAGATATAAAGGTCACTCCATGTCTGACCCGGCAAAGTATCGCACCAAAGAAGAGGTGGAAGGATATAAGGCCAAAGATCCAATTGAGGAAGTTAAGAAAGCAATACAGGAGAAAAAGTTTGCCGACGAGGCTTGGTTTGAAGAAATTGCGGCCAAAATAAAAGCAACAGTTGATGAATCTGTTAAATTTTCAGAAGAATCGCCCTGGCCAGAGCCCGCTGAACTTTATAATGACGTGTACGTTCAGAACGACTACCCGTACATCCGCAGTTAACGTATCTAATTTACATACCCAAAAAAATTAAAGATGGCTGAAGTAGTGCGCATGCCCAAAATGAGTGATACCATGACCGAAGGGGTTATCGCCAAGTGGCATAAAAAAGTAGGGGATAAAATTAGTTCCGGTGATTTAGTTGCAGAGATTGAAACGGATAAGGCAACTATGGACTTTGAATCTTTTCAGGAAGGAACCCTTCTCCATATCGGTGCCGAAGAAGGATCGGCTGTGCCGGTTGACTCTCTGATTGCTGTTATAGGCGAGGAAGGTGAGGACTATAAATCAGTATTAGAAGGAGCTTCTACAGATAATCAGCCCGCTGCTGAGAAAGAAAAGGCGGCGGATAAAAGTGATGGTAAGGAGTCGGAGGGTGATATTGAGAAAGCGGAATCAACGACAGAAACCAAAGATAAACCGGAAACCGAGGTTCCCGGAGAAGCAAAGGAGCAGGAGGAAGACGATTCGGCCGCTGATACCGAGGCCGTTGATCCGGAATCTATGGGGGCTACCGTTATCCGGATGCCGCTTCTTAGTGATACGATGACTGAAGGTGTGATCGCCGAATGGCATAAGAACGTAGGCGACTTAGTAAAAAGTGACGATGCGCTTGCCGATGTGGAAACCGATAAAGCCACCATGGAAGTTACAGGTTACGCCGATGGCACGCTGTTGTATATTGGAGTAGAGAAAGGCCAGGCCGCAAAAGTGAACGACATTATTGCCATAGTAGGAAAAGAAGGTACAGATGTGGCGCCGTTTTTAAAGCAGGGTTCGGCAAAGCCGGAGCCTAAAATCCCGGAGAAAACTGTCTCAGCTGAAAAACCTGAATCTAAACCGGCTGCTGAAACTGAGCAATCTGAAGAAAAGCAGCAGGTTGAATCTGAAAGCCGCATAAAAGCCTCGCCCCTTGCCCGTAAAATTGCGAAAGATAAAGGGATTGATATTAGCCAGGTAAAAGGAACCGCAGAGGGCGGCCGGATTGTTAAAAAGGATATTGAAGGCTTTACACCTTCTACAAAAGAAGTTGAAAAGGCCGCTTCCCGGGAGCAGGAAAAGCCGTTAGATCAGGAAGTAAGCAAGTCTGTTCCTCAGTTTGTTGGCGAAGAAAAATTTAACGAGAAGCCAGTTTCGCAAATGCGGAAGGTAATCGCTAAGCGCTTATCAGAAAGCTTATTTACGGCTCCGCATTTCTATTTAACCATGGCTATTGATATGGATAGTGCCATGCAGGCCCGGGCTCGTATCAACGAATTCGCATCTGTTAAAATTTCATTTAACGATCTTGTTCTCAAAGCAGTGGCTGTTGCCTTAAAACAACATCCCAATGTAAATTCATCCTGGAGGGGAGATAAAATACGCTACAATGAACATGTAAATATCGGAGTTGCTGTTGCCGTTGAAGATGGTTTGCTGGTTCCGGTGGTGCGTTTTGCCGATGGAAAATCGCTTTCGGCTATATCTGCTGAGGTAAAAGATTTTGCCCAGCGGGCTAAGTCTAAAAAACTTCAACCGGCAGATTGGGAAGGTTCTACGTTTACCATTTCCAATTTAGGAATGTTTGGTATTGACGAATTTACCGCCATAATAAACACTCCGGATGCCTGCATTTTGGCCATTGGCGGAATACAGAATGTTCCGGTTGTTAAAAATGGGACGGTAGTACCGGGAAATGTGATGAAAGTAACTTTAAGCTGTGATCATCGTGTGGTTGACGGCGCAACAGGTGCCGCGTTTTTACAAACGCTAAAATCGCTGTTGGAAGAGCCGGTGCGGTTGCTGGTATAATCGAAATTCGGCCCACAAAAAAAGCTCCCGCTTCTGTACAGATGCGGGAGCTTTTTATTTTTGGGTTATGACTCAATGGTCTCGTGAAGACCTTCAACCTTGTTCAGGGCTTCTTCAATACTGCGCCGTTGCTGATTCAGCAGGCTTCGAATATCCGCAGGCAAGGTATTTTCCTCCAGGATATCATTGTAAGCATTCACTGCAGCTTTCTCTCCGGTAATGCATGCACCCAATACAGCTTTATTATCTTTAGATGAAAGTGCAGATTTTACATCGATCCAGGCCCGGTGAATGGCTCCAAGCGGGCCACCGCCGTGATCGGCATCACCGGCAAGCGTAGCAATTTCCGTTTTTAGTTGTTGGGCAAACTGCGCCCGTTCTGCACTGTACTGAGTAAACATCGCCTTTAGGGCGGATGAATCTGCGTCTTCCGCGGCGGTATCATAGCCATATTTACCATCATTGCAAATGGTTATCAGATGATTGAGATCATCAATTAACTTTTTATTCGAATTTTCCATAATTGAGTTTAGTTATAGTTTCATCAATAACAGCCCATCCGGGAATTAGTTTTGCAAGCCGCTCTGCAATTTCTGTGGTGGAAGTCGAGGATAGAATAGCAGAGCAAAATCCACAAAAAAGGCGCCCCGGGAAATCGGGGCGCCTTTCAACAAGGTGGAAATGATCCTTACGGAGCAATTGTTAACGTGTAAGTACTGAAATTAGGATTCGGTTTAATTCCTCCCGATGCCTCGCCCATATTAATGATGAGCGTTACACCCGGCGCAGCGGTTACACTGCCCGGAATAATTGTGATCGGAATAGTA
>JBGTBV010000176.1:0-4010 GCA_041749185.1 Daejeonella sp.
TATTACTGCAGGGCCAGTCGGTCTGGTACGAAGATCAGCTATTGCCCATTTTTAGAAACGGCCGGTTAGAAAATGTGTACTGGACGTATAGCTACAGCCCGCTGAACAATGAGGATGGTATCCCGGAGGGCGTTATTGTAACCTGTTATGAAAGTACAGAAAAGGTGCTGGCCTTTGCGCAATTGTCTGAGAACAAAGCCCGGTATCAGTTTGCCGTTGACACTACCGGATTGGGCATCTGGGATTTAAACCTCCGAACCCGGGTAACTACTATTAATGATCGCTTAAAAAACTGGCTTGGCGTTAACACCAACGAGTTGGATGCTGCTGTATCGGCAACAATAATTTTGGAGGCCGACCGAGACCGGGTAACCGCAGAGGTTCAGGGATTTTTCAATACGGCGGATGAGAGTAGCACCTTTGATACGCAGTATTCGATTGTAAACAGAGCTACCGGAGCTCAGTGTCTCGTTCGGGCCCGCGGCAAGCTGGTTTTGGGCCCGGGCGGAAAACCCGCCAGCTTTAATGGCACTTTACAGGATATTACCTCTGAAAGTCTATCCAGGACTGCGCTTGTTGCCAGCGAAAATCACTTACAGAACTTGTTTAAACAGGCACCCGTGGCCATCGCTATTTTTAAAGGCGATGATTTTATAATTGAACTGGCCAATGAGCAGGTGCTGGAATACTGGAACAAATCATTCTCGGATGTAAAAGACCGCTCGGTGTTTGAGGTACTTCCTTTGGATGATAACAGCCACAATGAGAAATTATTGCGCCATGTTCTGGCCACCGGCGAAGAGTATATTGGCCTGGAACAAAAAATCCCTGTAATTAATCAAAACGGTACAAAATATATCTACGTCAACTTTGTTTATAAGCCGTATTATGAGGCAAGCGGTGAAATCTCCGGAGTTATTTTAACGGCGAATGATGTTACCGAGCAGGTTAACAGCCGGCTGTTTGTTGAGGAAAGTAAAAATCAATATCAGCAACTGGTAGAGCAGGCAACAGTTGCCACCGCCATATTTACCGGAGCCGAACTTACCATTCAAATTGCCAACGATCCCATGGTAAAAATATGGTCCAACACCAGTCCGGTAATTGGAATGAAGGTGGGAGATGTTCTATCGGGATTAAAGGATCAGCCCTTTCTTCTTTTGATAGAGAAGGTTTTTCAGTCCGGGGAAACCCGCCTCAAAAAGCAACACAAGATAAAACTGGAAGTTGACGGTAATGTGCAAACCGGGTATTTTAACTTTAGCTTCAATGCTTTGCGAAATACCGAAGGAGATATTTATGGCGTATTGCAGATGGCCGTAAACGTAACCGAGATGGTAATTTCTAAACGGCTGCTAGAGGAAAGTGAACGAAACTTTAAAAATATGATCTTACAAGCGCCAATTGCCATGAGCGTTTTCTCTGGATCCGATTACATTGTGGAGGTTGCCAATGACAGGATGTTTGAATTATGGGGCAAAGATCCGGCAGATGTATTGCACAAGCCGATATTTATCGGCCTGCCCGAGGCAAGTAATCAGGGGCTGGAGCAGATTGCGAATGAAGTCTACAAAACCGGAATTCGCTTTGAAGCCAATGAACGTCCCGTTTTTTTGCCGCGTAACGGCATGGTTGAATTGGTTTACCTCAATTTTCTGTATGAGCCGTTGAAAGATCCCGAGGGGAAAATTAATCGAATTATGGCCATCGCCCAGGACGTTACGCCGCAGGTATTAAGCCGCAAAGCCATTGAAGATAATGAAAAAGCCTTCAGGCAATTGGCTGATACCATGCCGCAAATTGTGTGGACCGCAAAACCGGATGGCAAACTGGACTATTACAATAAAATGTGGTATGAATTTACCGGCTTTGCAGAAGATGAAAATAACGGTTGGGATGCTATCCTGCATCCCGAAGACGGACTTTTTTTCAAAGCTTCCTGGGATGAATCAACAAAATCAGGTAAAAAATTTCAACACGAAGTGAGGTTCTCTGACCGTAAAATGCCTGGCAGCTATCTCTGGTTCCTTTGCCGTGCAACAGCTATTAAAGACGAAAGCGGAAACGTATTGAAATGGTTTGGAACCTGCACAGATATACACGATCAGAAAATGCAGCAACAGAAAAAAGATGAGTTTATCAGTGTGGCCAGCCATGAGTTAAAAACCCCGCTTACAACTTTGAAAGCGAGTTTGCAGCTTATGAGCAGAGTTGTTCAAAGCGAGAAAACTTCTGAAAGGTTACATAATCTGGTAGAACGGGCTAATCATAATCTGATAAAGCTTAACACCCTGGTTGACGATCTGCTAAGCAGCACCAAAATAGAACAAGGTCAGCTTATCCTTAATAAAACCCGGTTTTCAATTTCACAGCTAATAGATGAATGTTGTGACCACGTACGCTTTGCCGGTTCACACCTGTTGAGCACTACAGGCGATCTGGCGCTTGAGGTGTTCGCCGACAGGCAAAAAGTAGATCAGGTAGTGGTAAACCTGGTAAACAACGCGGTAAAGTACGCACCCAATTCTGATCGGATTGACATACATATCAGCACAGAAAACGGCATGGCAAAAGTGAGCGTTCAGGACTTTGGTATTGGCATTCCGCCCGAAAAGTTAGAACACCTGTTTGATCGGTTTTACCGGGTAGACCAGTCGGGCGTTCAATTTTCTGGTCTGGGGCTTGGCTTATACATATCGTCAGAAATTGTGAAGCGGCACGGGGGCACTTTAGGAGTAGAAAGCCAGCCCGGTTCGGGCAGTAAATTTTGGTTTACAATACCCCGGGAAATCAATTAATTTCTATGTAGAAATTTTGATATTAGGTTTAACACCGACCAATTTTCTGTATTTTGTAGAACCTATAGAAAATTAAATGGATAAAGTAATTTTCCGCCGGATTGAGTGGGTTTCTTTAATCCTTTTACTGGTTATTGCATTGAGCATTGCACTGTTTTCAGCCGGATATTTATCCATGCCGGTTTTTCAGCTTGGCAGTGGGGTGGCGCTGTTTCTTGTCGGCGGATTGTTCTTGATTTATAGACAATTAACTAGAAAAACTCTTTCGCTGGCAAACCAGCGCATCATCCTGTCGGAAGATAAATTTAACCGCTTATTTGAATCAAACGCCATTGGAATTATGATTTCTGATAGCAGGGGACTGGTATTGGATGCCAATGATGCTTTTTTAAATATCACGGGATATGCCCGAAACGACGTAAGCACAGAATCAATTTTCTGGAAGGCATTGGTGCCTGCCGATTTTCAGGAACAGTCTGACTGGGGATTAAATCAGTTGGAAACCGAAGGTTTTTACCAGCCCATTGAACGCCAATTTGTTCGTAGAGATGGCAGCAGGGTTTGGGTCTTGTGCGGCTCGGCTACACTTACCGACGGTTTGACGGGAAATGTGGTAACCTACATTATAGATATTTCTTTACGCAAGGCGGCCGGAGAAAATGCCCTGCATTATCAAAACCTGATCAAAAAGCAACAAGAAGAATTCAGATCAGTTTTTATGAATGCGCCTGCGTTTATATCCATTCGCAGAGGCGAAGAGTTACGCTATGATTTTGTAAACACGGCCATCATCAACATTTCTAAAAAAGACAGTCACATAGGCAAAACACACCGGGAAGTTTACGGCGAAGAACTCAGTCGCGAAGATGATCTATTGGCCGGGCAGGTTTACAGAACCGGCGAAACCCGGAAAGGAAACCGGTTTAAGGTGCCGGTGGAGGAAGATAAGAATACGAACAGGGATTTATATCTTGATTATGTGCTCACACCGGTTTTTGACCATCAGGGCAAGGTTGACGGTGTAGCGTTTTTTGGTTTTGATGTATCTGACCTGGTTACCGCCAATCAGGCGATGGAGGTCGTAAAGAATAAATTTGCTTTCCTTGCCGATACAATGCCTCATAAAGTATGGATCACCAACGCAAAGGGTGAGCTTCAATACCTCAATAAAGCATGGATTAGCTACGGAAACATTAAGTCTGTTGATGAAGA
>JBGTBV010000177.1:0-5574 GCA_041749185.1 Daejeonella sp.
TGGTTGCAGCAGGCGCGCTCTCGTTCGAAGATGGGCTCGCCTTGGTTGCGGCCCGTGCAAATGCGATGCAGAAGGCCTGCGAAATTCAGCCCTCTGCCATGGCTGCTATATTGGGTTTAGATGATTTTACCGTTGAAGACATTTGCCAGCGCATTAGTGATATAGTGGTGCCAGCAAATTATAATTGTCCGGGGCAGCTTGTTATTTCGGGCACGGTTGCGGCTGTTGATAAAGCCTGCCAGTTAATGACTGAAGCAGGAGCAAAAAGGGCTATCAAGCTGAATGTTGGGGGAGCGTTTCATTCGCCCTTGATGGAGGCGGCAAGGGTAGAACTACAGCAAGCGATAGAAAATACCGAAATTAGCCCGCCGGTATGCCCGGTTTATCAGAACATTGATGCCCGGCCTTACCGCGATCTGGAAAGTATTAAGCATAACCTGATTGCGCAGTTAACCGGCCCGGTACGCTGGACTCAAACGATAGAACGGATGCTGGAAGATGGTGCGACTTCTTTTACAGAAGTTGGGCCTGGCAATGTATTACAGGGTCTGGTAAAAAAGGTGAGCCGGTCTGTAGAAACCAGCAGCGCATCAATAACTTAAAAGAAGACTAATTTCTTTAACGGGGCTCAATTTTTGAGCCCTTTGTTTTTAGTGCTATTTTCAACAAAACAATTTTTGATTTGACCGGAGCTTTAAAAATTCGTATCCTGCTTTTAGTTCTGGCTTTGGCTTTTTTAGGTACTGCCTTAACGTTACATTATTCGTTTGATAAAGCAGAAATACTCCATCGGGATGCCGGTAAAATTCAGGAACGGTTAAGGCAAAAGGAAGAATTTGTTTTACGGTTTTTAAATACGCGGCAACTTTTTGATTCGCTAAAAACAATTCATACCAATCCCCTATGGGTGCAAAACCTGGTGCCCGGCCTACAGAATGATCATCAGGTTTACCTGCTTACCTACCAAAACAACAAATTGCGGTTTTGGAGCAGTATAGATGTGTTGTTTGAATCTGACGCCGGTTTTAAAGAGGGCAGTACTTTTTTAAGCTGGAAAAACGGCTGGTATGAGCTGATAAAGAAGTCGGAGGGGAGTTTCTCTGCCATTGCGCTCATTCCTGTAAAATCAAATTATCCCTACCAAAATCAGTATCTCGAAAACAAGTTTGCAGATGATCTGATCAGTTCTGGAAACCTGGAAATTGCCGCTTTCAATGATCACCCTTCGCTGAGCATTCGTAATGCCGCCGGGAAATATCTGTTTTCGGTAAAACTAAGATCGGAAGCACTGAAAAATTTTTATTCACAACTGGAGCTGCTGCTTCTGTTGTTAGGCATCGCTTCAGGCTTAGTGTTGGTTAACATGCTGTGCATATGGATAGCAGGACGCGGCCATCTGTTACTTTCCATTGCTTTTTTGGCTTCTTTCCTGTTGGGCTTCCGGCTGCTCGATTTGGAAAACCCCTGGTTTGACACCTATTTCAGACTGGAGATTTTCGATCCGAAGTATTACGCCTCCGGCTATTTTTTCCCCTCCCTGGGAGATTTTATTTTAAATATGCTGGCCGTTACCTGGCTAATGGGATACATCTATAGCTATCGCCAGCAGCTTAAACTAAATGGACAGTTGTGGAAACCATGGGGCAACTACCTGGCCTTTGGCACCACGTTGATATTCGTATATTTTTGCGGATACCTGATAGACCGCCTTTTTTACGGCCTGATAATCAACTCCAGCATAAGTTTTAACGTAAGCAACGTGCTAAACCTTAATTGGGTAAGCTGGCTGGGAATTGGTATTTTTTGTTTTCTCGCCCTGAACTTTTACCTCCTGCTCCAAACTGCCTTTGCTATCACAGAACCGTTGCTTATAAGCGTTAAAAATCGCCTCATTATTTTCCTTCTTTGTTTGATGGCCGGTGTTTTCATTCGGTTGATGCTGGCAGATATCAATTGGTTCTTTCTGCTGGTAGCGCTCGTTCTCTTTCTTTCAGGCTGGGCATATTACCAGTACCGCAGGCATTTTAACCTCGGAATTTTTGTTTTTATTTTGCTGGTTTTTGCAACAGGGGCGTCTTTAAAGCTGGCGGAATATGAACTCATAAAAGAAAAAGAAGCCCGGAAATTGATAGCCGCTAAGTTGATCTCGGCAGACGATCCAAACGCTGTGGTGTTGTTTCTGGATCTGGAAAAGGAGCTCTTAACCAACGAACTGATAGCCGATCAAATCAGAAACCCTATTGCCAATCATGATTTGATGGCTCATCAAATTCAAAGACTTTACTTCTCCGGTTATTTATCCCGCTTTGATTTTGATTTCTCTGTGTTTAATCAGGCAGAAAGGTTGCTAAAAGGCGAAGCAGAAATATCACTTGCCGAGTATCGTGAACTGGTTCTGTCAAGAGCGGTAAAGGTATCCGAGTATTTTTATCGCGTAAGCAACACCTTCGGATTTCAGCATTATTTCGCCCTCATTCCGGTTAACAATAATGCGGAGAAGTTAGGCACGTTGGTTTTAGAGCTAAAATCCAAAGAACTGGGTGCCGCATACAGCGCCCCGGGCTTGCTGGTTGACGGAAAAATAAAAGAGGATATTCCGTTGCAGGATTATTCTTATGCCTATTACCGTAATAGTCGCCTGGTTAACCAGTATGGTAATTTTGTTTACAATTTGGGGAGCGATGATTTTAAAGGCAAACTTCTGAAAGATATTTTTATTGAGCGAAAAGACCTCAACGGCAAAGAATACAGCCACTTGTTGTTTATGCCCGCCCCCAATAAACTAATCGTCATCAGCAAAGAAACAGACAGCATTCTCAAGCAGCTTGCATCAGTGTCTTTTATGTTTTTGGTTTTGTTGCTCTTTTCATCGGCTGTTTTCCTGTTTAAGTGGATATGGTTCAGTTTTTTGAATTTCGATATTCGTTTCCGCAATTTTAGATGGAACTACCTGCTTACAACCAACCGGGTATTATACAAAACCCGGATTCAGGTTTCTATGGTTGCCACGGTAGTATTTACGCTATTGGTAACCGGTTTTATAACCTACCTGAATATTCGCGACCAGTATCGTGAACAGCAGGAGGAGGAAATTGTAGAGCGGCTTAAACGGATTACGAATGGTTTAGGCAGGGAGATTTTGCAAGACGGACGACTTAAGCAAAATAAAGACCTGGAATCTATTTTTAACGATTTTGCAGGTTTGAACGGAACCGATCTGAACCTTTTTGACCTGAACGGAAATCTGGTTCTTACATCGCAACCTAAAATATACGCCAACGGCCTGATAGCTCCAAAAATGAGTTCGAACGCTTACTTATTTCTCAGTCTTCTTCAAAAATCTGAGTTTGTAAACATGGAGAGAATTGGAAGTTCGGAGTTTATATCGGCCTATATGCCTATCCGCAACAGCGCAAATGTTACAGTTGCATATTTAAGTCTTCCATATTTTACGAATGAGCAGGATTACGAAGAGCAATTGGGCGAGTTTATAAACGCTCTTGTTAATGTATATGCTTTGGTTTTTGTGGCCATTGGTTTTTTTGCGGTTTTTGTAGCCAATCGTATAACCAGTCCGCTTACGCTGATACAGAAAAATTTAAGTCAGATACAGATTGGTCAGCGCAATGAGCCCATTGTCTGGAAGCGGAATGATGAAATTGGAAATTTGATAAAAGAATATAACAATATGATTGGGGCTTTAGAAGAGAGCACACTCAAACTTGCCCGCTCCGAAAGGGAAACCGCCTGGCGTGAAATGGCCAAACAAGTTGCCCACGAAATAAAAAACCCGCTAACCCCACTAAAATTAGGAGTGCAGTTATTAGAAAAGTCATGGAAGGAAGAAGATCCGAACTTCAATAAGAAATTTGAGCGCTTCAGCAAATCATTTGTGGAACAGATAGAAAGCCTCGCCCGCATTGCATCAGAGTTCTCAAACTTTGCTAAAATGCCCGAAACTGTTTTTGAGGAGTTATTCGTGCCTGATATTCTGCAACAGGCGGTAATTCTTCATCATAATTCTGCCCGTACCGCTATTAGCGTTGCCAACGAACTTACCAGCAAGAAACGGGTATTGGGCGATAAGGAACAATTGCTGCGTTGTTTTGGCAACCTAATAAAAAACGCTACCGAAGCACAACGGGAGGGGCAAAAGGTGATGATCAGCATCCGGCTGTTTAATACCGCTAAGAATATTTTTGTAGAGATACATGATAACGGAACGGGGATTTCAGAGAATGCCAAGGCCCAGATATTCACCCCTAATTTTACTACAAAAAGTTCGGGTACTGGCCTCGGCCTGGCGTTTGTTAAACAGGCACTGGAGAATATGGGCGGCAACATCAGTTATCGTACCCAGTTAAATAAAGGAACTACGTTTTACATCAATATTCCCTATGCAACCTGAGGGCATTAAAATTTAACTTTCAGCAGGCATCTTCAAAAAAAAAGCATCCTCTTCGGGATGCTTTTTTGATAACTGATAGTTCTTATCGTAAGGCTACCGTTCCCCGGCCCATGGTATATCCGTCTGCGTAAAGCACAACGGTATAGGTTCCCGCTTCAAACTCTGCGGGGTTTGTCCAGTCGATAGTATAAATTTTACCGTCATTGGCAAATTCAACTGCGGTTTTATAGGTATACTGCAACTCTTCATCATCCGCCATAAACATCGAGCCGTTGCTTGATAAAAGCAAGTTTCCGCTCGGATCAATTATGCGCATATAAATATCGTGCATTCCTTTTTCGGCTATGGCATTGTTCACTATGGTGAAATTAACACGCAGTTTTTTGGCGGTATTTGCCCTCGTAACCGCACTTTCTTTTCCGCTGCCGCGAACCCGCAACGGAACTACCGAAACGTTGCCCACTTTTAAAGCCGCCGCGGCCATTACTTTGGTGTTCAACTCTTCGTTTACACGCTCTAAGTTGCTTGCCATGGTGCTAACAGAGTCTACCGTGGTCCTCAGCGTATTTCTTTCAGTTGTTAAAGCCGCGTTCTGCTGGCGGAGCTCAGAAATATCGGCGGTATACTTGGTTACAAAATATCGGAGCTGCTTAATATCTTCCTGCGCTTTGGCCAATTGTCCCTGGTTGAGCTGCCCTTTTTTAAGTGATGCCCGAAGTTCGGCTATTTTCGCCCTTGCTAAATCCTGCTCCTTTTGCATATCTTCAGAAAGCCTGATGTTGGCGCTGTTTGAATTGTCTAACTCCGCCTCAATCTTGTCAATTTCCGTCTGCATCCTTGATTTCTCATCGCTGATAGTCACAATTCGTTCATTTGATTTTTTCTCTTTAAAAAACAAATACGCGTTTGTGCCCAGTAGCGCCAGAATAACCGCAACTAAAAAATAAATTTTGTTAGAATTCTTACCTGATTGCTGTTCTGAATTTTCGGTTTCCATGCTTTACTTACGTGTTTATTTGATGCTGATATGAGTACAGTGATTGGCGGATTTTTAAAGGTAATTTGCTTTTACCCGTACCTTAACCCGACTTGAAATTAGCAAAAGTTTAAATAAATCAATGATTTTTAAAAAACGAGGCCCGGTTAGAAGCCTTTGATTAAACCAT
>JBGTBV010000178.1:0-4678 GCA_041749185.1 Daejeonella sp.
TTACAATAACGCCCTCCGGGATACCATCCTCATTGTTCAGCGGGCTGTAGCTATACGTCCAGTACACATTTTCTAACCGGCCGTTTCTAAAAATGGGCAATAGCTGATCTTCGTACCAGACCGACTGGCCCTGCAGTAATAAAGTAACAAATGAAGGCTTTATAGCGTCCCAAATTTCGGCCCAGGGGTTATATCCGCTTTCACCGAGTGCCCGGGGATGCTTTCCATCATTCCCAAGGCTCGGGCGATAAGCATCATTATAAAACTGAATGAGATCCGGCCCCCAAAAGATAAACATCGGGAACTTGGAACTTAGAAGTATGCTTAACGCGATGCGCAGATTTTGCGGCCATGATTGCGGTGGGCCGATACTGGTTGCCGACCAGTCGAAATTCCTGATCAGTTCGCCCATTTCACCACCACCTTGAAGAAAGCGGTGGTCGTTTCCTAAATCTCCCATGTTGTTAACGTATTTTACATTCCTCGAAATCCCCAAATTACATATAAAATGTGCTCTGAGCGTGTTTCAAAATTTAATTATTGACCCGGTGTATTTTAAAATTTAAAAATAACCGGAACTTTTACATTCTGTAGCTGTTAATAATGTATAAACACTTAAAAAAGCAATGTTATGGGATTATTTAAAAATTTAATGATCGGGGCTGCTGTTGTAGCCGGCATCAACTATATCACCAAAAAGCGCCCCGATGGCACTTCGTTGGTAGACGATTTTAAAGACAAAGCCCCCGAGTGGATGGAAAAAGCCAAGAGGTTTGGAAATGAAAAATTAGATCAGGTTAATGACTACGCAACGGACAAGACCGACCGATACAGCAAGAACCAGACAACAACGCCGACGGACAATTTTTAACACGTCCTTTGGGAATTAGAGCTTCGGGAAACCGGGGCTTTTTTTATGCAAAGTATTTTGAACAATACCCCCAGGCTCATAGATCAAAACTTCCCGGATTTACCTTCGGCCGACTGCGTTTCAATTGCGCACCATTTATTTGCAAGCTTCTAATATTATCGCCAGAAACGGCGGCTGCGAGATTTTTTTTAACCGATGTGATATACCGTTGGTTTTCTGGTAGCATCAAGGGCTTCAGGTTGATGTTGAGTTTTTCGGCATCTCGAATCATCTCGGGAGGAAGATTGCGCTCCAGTTTTGATTGTGCCTCTTTAATTTTCAGGCTGTTCAAGTAAATTTCTTGTCCGCCAATAACTGCGGCGAACAGACCAGCAACAAATGCAAAACGCCTGATGACCTTCTCTAACCCGGCAGATTTTTTTGTTTTATCCGGAAAACGGAAGTTAAACTCAAAATTGATGATGGCAGAATTTCCGCTTCTCAATTCTTTTATTGCGAAGCAATACCACTGAAATATTTCCTCACCGGGAAGCCCGAATAAGTTCATAAAAAAATCATGCGCATCCAGAATGATGCGGTTTACTTCCAGAAAAGTTTCGGCAGGCAGATAAGCATAATCAAAATATACTTCAACTGCCGGGAAGCTTTCGCTGAAATTATCAGCAAACTGTTCCTGGTCTTTTGTTCTGAGCATCGCTTTATAAATATACAAATCGAGGTTTTCTTTTGGTAGATGAATTTGCCTGAGAATACCATGGAAGACGCAAGGAAGCCAACGGGTTGGCAAATGCCTCGATGAATAAAAGCCTCTGAAACCATTTTATAATAAAAAAGCCTGCGAAGATGTTCACAAGCTTTTCAATGGATAAATACAGATTTCTAAAATTCTTCTTCCGGATTACCTTGCGGCCGTTCCTGATTACGTTCGTTGCGTTTACGAGGGTTTAAATCTTGCTTACCAAACCGGTAGCTAAAAGTCAGCGTGGCCATTCTGCCTTGAAAACGCCTTTCTGATTCCTGGATAAAAAATTCGGTTTCGGTGGTAGAACCCCATCTGCGACTGTTTAGAATATCACGAATGTTAAATGATATACTTCCGGCGTTGTTTTTCAGAATGTCTTTTCTAATGGCGGCATCCAGGCTGTACATTTCAATATTGCGACCCTGCGCTCCTACCCGTGGCGCACGGTAATTTCCATTAAACTGTCCCGAAAGATTTTTAGGAAATTTGATGTTGCCCGTAAGGTTGGCATCCCAGTTAAAGCCGTTGCTGTTTCTAATGTTAAATTCTTCGTTTCCCTGAAACTGGCTGTAATATAAATTAAGATTAGAGGTAAGGCTGAAAGATTTTGTAAAATCAGCCTTCGAAATAAATTCCAGTCCGCTGGAGCGGCTGCGGGTTAAGTTAAAAAAGGAGGTGATAGTGGCCGCATTATTATCCGGCAAGGGCTGCCTGATGCCTTCGACCACATCATTTACCTGGCGGAAATAAGCAGATGAGGTAAAGGTTACCAGCGGCCAATATTTAATATAGCTAAGCTCAAATGAGTTGATATCTTCCGGCCGCAAATTTGGATTTCCTACCCGGATGTTATTCGGGTCAGAAACGTCTGCAAACGGGTTGATCTGCCAGCCGCGAGGGCGGTTCACCCTCCGGGTATAACTCAATTGTACCTGCTGGTCTTCACTCAGTTTCTGCGTTAAAAACACGCTGGGGTACAGGCGCAAATAATCAAGCCTTCCCTCGGCAACATCAGAGGGAGCAGCTCCCAGCCCCCGGTAGGTGGTGTTTAAATAAGCTTGTTCTGCCCGAACGCCTAACTGAAAACCAAAATTTTTGGTAACCTGGTTCTGATAGGTTGTATAAGCGGCGTAAACCTGATCATCAAGCACGAAATTATTGCTCAGGCCATAGTCAATGTTCAAATCTTCATTAATAGGACTGTAAACTTCTGAATACTGGTTCTCTGTATTATCACGAATACTGGTGCGGAAACCCGCTTCAAAACGCTGCTGTTCGGTAATGGGCAGCGTATAATCCATCTGGATATTGTAGTTGGTATTGAATTCGGTATTGTTGTTTATGCGCAGGTCAAATGAATCTCGCGGTGCCCCGGATGGATCGAAAAAATTCTGGTTAAAATTTTGGACATCGTCGTCGCTGCTTTGGCCAAACGAAAAATTTGCCGTTAGATTATGGCCCTTTTTTTCAAACTGCCTGCTAAAATCCAAACTCAGATCATATCCGGAGCTATTACCGTTACGGTCTGTGGTGCGTACGCTGGAGCCATTTTGGTTAGGAATATTGAAAACCAGATAATTTAAATTTTCAAAATTACTGTTGTCTCTAAAATTTACGTTGCCGGATAACCCGATTGTTGTTTTCGGGTTGATGTAATAATCAGCGCCTAATTTAAACTGGTTGTTAATGTCGGTCCGGTTGCTTTCGCTGATGTTGTTTACCAGGCCGGGTGTAGTAATAAACTGCGTATTGTTAAAACCTCCGCCAAAGCGGTTACCATTTCTGAAGCTGTAATTGCCGTAAAGGTTTACTTTCTCATCGCGGTAGCTCAAATTGGTGCTGGCGTTGTAATTTTCCCGCGTTCCGGCCGATGCCGACACCGAGCCGTTAAGCCCGATCTTTTTATTCTTTTTAAGAACTATATTGATGATCCCCGACTGGCCTTCGGGATCGTATTTAGAGGATGGATTGGTAACCAGTTCTATGCTTTCAATGGCGCTTGCCGGCAATGATTGCAATATTTGGGCAATGTTACCGCCACCCAGGGCAGAGGGCTTTCCGTCTATCAACACCCGGACATTGCTGGTTCCCCGTAAATTTACGTTACCATCTATATCAACTGATACGGCAGGCACGTTGGCCAGCAGGTCTGATGCCGAGCCGCCTTCGCTCACCAAACTCTGGTCAACACTAAAAACCTTGCGGTCTATACCCAGTTGGATACTGCTGCGTTGCGCCTCAACTACAACTTCTCTCAAAACTGTAGATTTAGCCGGAAGCATTTTTATGATACCAAAATCTTTGAGCGGGGCTGATGGTTGAAATGTTAGACTATCGCTGATAAAAGGCTGGTAGCCGAGAAAGTTAACTTTGAGCAAATAGGTGCCGGGAGTAACGCCGCTGATAGTAAAGGCGCCTTGCAAATCAGACTGCACTACTTTAGCAGGCTGGTTGGTTTTCCCTAAAAATAACGATACAGTAGCAAAATCTACCGGTTTGTTTGTTTGAGAATCAATGATTTTACCGGTAAGCCCCGAAGTTGAGGAGGTTATTGACTGGGCAGAAACGGAAATCGCGAAGGTGCTGAGGCAAAAAAACAATGCCGATGTTTTGGTTAAAAAGAAACTCATTATGTACTTTGTTGAATTAGGTTTGGTTTTCAGACAAAGCAAGACTCAATGAGTTTAACCTTTAATAGTAACTATTTCATTACAGCTTGCGCTGATTGCTAAAAAAAGATGTTATTCTACACTTACCGTTAAACCTTGTTGCTTTAATATTTTGCGGTAAACTTCTACTTCGGTGAAAGAACCTTCCAGAATAGTGCATTTTCCGTCGTTATGCACCCTCCAGGCTATGGCTTCTGCCTGTGCCTCGTTGTAATCCAGATACTTTATCAGGCAGTTGATTACATGTTCAAAGGAGTTTACATCGTCATTCCATAATATCAGCTTGTTGGTTTCCTTTAATCCGGCTAAAATTTCATCGAGTGTAAATGTTTCTTCCTGTACCTGAGTTCCCATGTGGCAAAAATAACAAATTCAAGAAATACGCTATTGTATTAT
>JBGTBV010000179.1:0-3281 GCA_041749185.1 Daejeonella sp.
ATAATGGAAGTGCGATAGACGCAATAAGATTTTCCAATGAGAGTTGAAGCATTAAAAACTAAAAGGCAACCTCATTCAATACTAACAGACTTTTCTTCAGGACCAAAGTGATTTATGCATCCGATTGAACTCTTTCCATCCGCTTGTAACTGGATTTCTTTTTTTGTTGCCGTCTGTTTTTAAGAAGTTAGTTGCGTAATTTTCAAACTGAACTAATCATAGATGGCATCAGAGCCTATTCAGCAAAAAGCAAACTCCACCCGTTGGACGGAAATGGTTGCCGGTGCGTCATCGTTTATGGCTACGGCTTATATTATCGTTGTAAATCCATCTATTTTAAGTCAGGCCGGAATGCCATTTTCCGCCGTACTTACAGCTACGGTACTGGTATGTTTTTTCAGCAGCCTGATGATGGGGATATACGCCCGCAATCCTATTCTTGTCGCACCTGGAATGGGATTGAATGCATTCTTTACGTTTTCAGTTGTGATGGGAATGGATGTTCCCTGGGCCGTTGCTCTAGGTGCGGTTTTCTGGGCGGGTATTGTTTTTTTTCTGCTATCTGTATTCAATATCAGGACCCATATTGTAAAGGCAATTCCAATGCCGCTGCGGTATGCAATCACAGCAGGGATCGGGTTATTTATTTCCCTTATCGGTTTTGTAAATGCAGGTTTCATCGTTCATAATCCAGCGACAGTTATCGGCGTGGGAAAATTAAGTCCGTCACTTCTCGTTTTCCTTTGCGGACTTTTTCTTACCGCATGGCTTATTACTCGGAATGTAAGAGGAGCGGTTCTACTGGGAATGCTCGGCACCACAATGATGGCGTATAGCCTTGGCCGGGTATGGGGAGGCACCACTCCCCTTGTAACATGGAAGGGATTTCTGGCCTCTCCCGACTTCAGTTTATTGTTTTCATTAGATCTTGTAAACAGTCTGACATGGTCTCTTGCACCTGTCATCTTTGCATTTGTGTTCACAGGAATGTTTGATGGACTTTCAACCTTTGTAGCGTTATCCGAAGCAGCAAATCTAACGGATGAAAACGGTGAACCCCGCAACATTAAACGCTCACTGATAACGGATGCAAGTTCAACCGTCATGGCAGGTTTGTTCGGATCGAGTCCCGGCACCGCGTATATTGAGTCCGCCGTTGGTATAGAAGCCGGAGGCAGAACAGGTCTAACTGCAATAACAGGTGCTCTGCTCTTTATACCATTTCTATTCCTATCTCCTCTACTTACTTCCATACCTGCGATTGCCACGGCACCGGCACTTGTTCTTGTCGGCGCTTACATGATTCGACCTGTGACAAAAATACGATGGCTACAAATGGATGAAGCGATTCCTGCATTTCTGTCTCTGGTTCTAATCCCCTTCAGTTACTCCATTACACAGGGTATTATTTGGGGTTTCCTCAGTTGGACGATTTTAAAAGTAGCTAGTGGGAAATTCAAAGAAGTTACAGTTACCCTTTGGATAATCGATGCGTTTGCCATTTTATCCCTTGGCCTTGAATAAATTCAACATAAATAGATTGTATGACAAACGTTCTTCGTCTTCTTTTTATCTGCCTGGCGATTTCAACATCGGCTCGCTCACAGTCAATTTTGGAGACACGTCCGCCTACAGTATCGCCCCCACCATCACGGAGTAATATCACGGGGATTCTAGGCGCCTTTCCTGAAGAAGTGAAATTTCTACTTTCTCATCTGGAGAACAAGACGGAATTTGTTGTGCAACGGATTTCGTTTACGGAAGGAATATTAAATGGCCAACACGTCGTCATTGCTCAGACAGGTATTGGAAAAGTGAATGCAGCACTGACAACTATTTTACTGATCGAACACTTTCATCCGAAATCAATTTTATTTACAGGTATAGCAGGTGCTATTAATCCCGACCTTTTACCAGGGGATCTTGTCATTGGAACAACATTGGCTCATCATGATTATGGAACGCTTAAACCTGAAGGTATTACCCGGCGACCGACCCGTGATCCATCCAGTATGCAGGAGAATCCAATTTTTTTTCCCAGTGACACCAGTCTTATCAGAAGAGCTCAGGTAGCTGGGAAGCAGCTATTATTGGAGAAAATTAACGCTTCGTCGGGTTCACGGACACCTAAAATCATAACCGGTGCGATCGTAACAGGTGATGTATTCGTTTCTTCTGAGCCTGCGACAAAAGAGTTACGCAAATACATGAATGCCGAAGCCACCGAAATGGAAGGCGCTGCAGTTGCCCAGGTCAGTTATCAACAGCAGGTTCCATTCCTGGTTATCAGAAGTATCAGTGATAACGCGGGCAATACTGCCTTGACAGACATTAAAGACTTTTATCAGATCGCAGCAAGAAATTCAGCAACCTTTATAATGGAGATTCTTAACCAAGTCAAAGCTGTGAAGTAAGGTTCGCCAGTGTCGCAATGAGCCCCTCAATTTGTCGTTATCCACCATTCTGAGTCTGACGAGGACAAAGTAAGTTGCACTCGTAACCAGACACAACCTTACATGAAAAGAACAAACATTCTCTACTGGATTTTCACCGGACTCTTTAGTGCTTTTATGCTTTTCTCAGCGATACCAGACATCATGGTAACAGAAGAAGCGGTAACCTTTGTAACGGGTCTTGGATATCCGAAGTACCTCATTGCTTTTCTCGGTGTAGCCAAAGCGATGGGAGTGATTGCTGTCCTTATTCCCGGATTTCCACGGCTAAAAGAATGGGCTTATGCGGGTCTCTTTTTCGATTTACTGGGTGCTACGTATTCTGTCATTTGTGTACATGGACTACAGCCAGAACAATTGTTCATGGTACTTCCCTTTGGATTTCTGACATTGTCTTATCTTTATTATCATAAAAGGCAGACTCTCATGAATGCCATTTAATTATGTTCATTATCAATCTAAATTATATCGTCCCTCTTGACCAGCTTGATGCACACATGACGGATCACGTGAAGTTTCTTCGTAAGTATTACAAATCAAATGTATTTGTTGCTTCCGGGAGAAAAGTACCGCGTACCGGAGGTATCATCCTTGCGCTCGGAAATTCAAAAGAAGAAATAGAACGGATCATTAGTGAAGACCCGTTTTACACCCACAAGCTTGCAGAATTCACAATTACAGAATTTCAAACTTCACAATATCACCCGGAATTGAAAAAGCTACTGACCGGAGGCAGTTAATTCAATTCTTCATCCTGGCAATCCAATTATCGATTTTTCTTTCCAACAACACTAACGGAAGGCTTCCCGAATTGAGTACCTGGTTGTG
>JBGTBV010000180.1:0-3518 GCA_041749185.1 Daejeonella sp.
TTTGTTTTGGATGCGGCGTTCAGGCCGCTTTTTGCTGATACAAAAGTAGTTTTTTTACCTCAGGGGTTATCTTCTTTCAGCAATTTAAAAAGCATGATTAAAGCATTTACAGCCGAGCGCTGAATATTTTCCTTTCTTCGGTTACCAAACTGAAATTTTCTCGAGATGGTCTTCTTAGGATTAGCAACCGCTATCCACACTGTGCCTACGGGTTTTTCTTCGGTTCCGCCACCGGGCCCGGCAATGCCTGTAATAGCGATGGCATAGTTTGATTGGAAATTACTAATTGCCCCGGAGACCATTTGCTCAACAGTTTGCAGGCTAACCGCTCCGTACTGCTGCAATGCATCGGTTGTTACGCCGAGTATACTTTGCTTCAACGCGTTCGAATAGGTAACCGCTCCCCCTAAAAACACCGAACTGCTACCCGCATTTTGCGTTAGCATTTGCGATACTTGTCCGCCGGTGCAACTTTCGGCTACCGAAAGCGTCAGGTGCCGGGCCGCCATAAAATCAATCAGGCTTTTTTCAATCGAGACATCCGCTTCCGCGATAACATATTCTGATATTTTTTCAAGGATCTTTGCGCTGATTCGGGCTATCTCCGCCTGAAGCGAATGGCGGTCGTCACCATATCCGCTTAAGCGCAGGCGCACCATTCCCAGTTTCGGAAGGTAAGCCAGATGAATATGGGCTGGCAGTGAATCTTCAATTTCTGTTATCTCATTTGCCAGAAGCGATTCGCCCAAACCGGCCGTTAAAATGGTTTGGTGGAAAATAACAGGCAGGTTAAATTGTAACTTAATTTTGGGGATTACCTCCTCCTCCATCAGGTACATCATCTCAAAAGGTACGCCGGGCAACGATATAAATACTTTCCCTGCTTGCTCTATCCACATACCGGGTGCGGTTCCATTTTTATTTTGAAGGGTAATACAGTTTTCGAGCACGTCTGCCTGCTCAAGATTAACTTGCAAAATTGGGCGATTGTACTTAGCGAATATCCTGTGTATGTTAGCCAGCGATTCTACATCGGTTCTAAAACCCGTTTCAAAGAATGCCGACAGGGTTTTTTTGGTGATATCGTCTTTCGTGGGACCGAGTCCGCCGGTTAGAATGATCAGGTCGGCCCGCCTTTCTGCTAATTTTAGCGCCTCAAGAATGTGTTCCCTGCTATCAGAAACAGAACTTATCTGCTTCACCCGTATGCCAGCCTGATTAAGCTTTTGGGCCATCCAAGCCGAATTTGTATCTACAATTTGTCCGATGAGGATTTCATCTCCAATGGTAATAATCTCCGCCAGCATTCATTAAAAATTATTAAAATAGTCTCGCCTGCGGCTGAGTTTTAGATCCTGAAGAATAGAGGCTTTTACTTTCAGGTCAACGCTGTAACTTCGGTACTGCCCGAAAGGAACCCATCTGAATGACATATCCCAGCAGTGCAGATCGCGGTAAATGGAGATTTGAGTAAGACTAAGTTTAGTTGACTGGAAATCATAACCGGAGGTATATTGCACCTTCCACTTAGGCGTGACGTTGAAATCTCCATAAAAATTCACCGTATTGGTAATTGAGGGTGTGAAAGCAAGCTTAGAAAATTGAAAATTGTAAGCCACGCTAATATTCCAGGGAACGTTGAAGTCGACAAAAGCGTTTGGATCTTTACTGATCATGGCCAGTTGCTGAGCCTGCTGCGGCGTTGTTGCCTGGTTTTGGCTCAACTGATTCAGGTTTTCGCTGCGGCGCCTGATGGCGGTTGAATTCAGACTGATATCAAATGAGAGCCCAAAATTGGTAATTCGGGCTAATTTGCCGGTTTCTAATAAGAATTGAGTGGATCGCCTTCCCATAGAATCGAGTCCGTAGGTATCAAATGCACCGTTGAAGTTGATGCCCAGCTTTTGTTTGAACAGTGCGGTGCGCCCGGAAAAGTTGATGGGTGTAAGCTTTGCAATGTTTGAGGGTGCCGCAAAATTGTAGTTGCCAGAGAAGCTCAGATTTTGCAAAATTGGGATTTTGTCAGAATTTGCGGTCGCGGCAACAGAATCCTGGGTGGGCCTGCGTTTAGCTTCAATATTATTATCTATGTTGAAGCTAATCCCTGCGCTTTTTCCAAATCCGGGGCCGCCGTAAATTCCGTTTTCGTAAATGGAATAGCGCAGGGTATCGCCTGCCGTGTTGGCTATTACATTGCGGTAATAGCCGAAACGGTCATCTCCAAAATCTGGTCGGTAGTTGAAGCTGAACGAAGGTGTGATGACGTGACGAATGGCCTGGATTTTTCCTTTTTTGAAATTCTTTATTCCGTAGAACTTGGTTGTTAAGCCCGAGTTCAGGCTGTAATCGTACGCCCGGCTAAAACCCGGCACCGTATCGGTAACCGGTTGCCCGGATATGGGGAACGATGTTTTATTAATCGTTTGCAGGTACCAGCGTTCATTGTACTGCAAGCCAGAGTTAAACTGAAAATACTTTAACACGTTAAGCGATAAGTTAACAGGAATGTTGTGCTGAAAACCACTTCTAAAATTTTGCAACGATTCTTCTTTAAAAAGAAGTTCCTCTGTAGTATTAATTGAATTACTTCCCTGCAAACTATAACCCATGGTTATCTTTTGAAACCACTTCTGGTCGCCAACCCGGTCTTTACTATCAAAGGGATTAATGGTGGTCATGTTTAAGCTGAATGTTGGCAGGTCCAGAAAAATAGTGCCCGCTTCAATATCCTGCCGATGGCTTAAGCTGGATGTAAAGTTAAATAAGCCGTTAGCAAAAACCTTTCCGTAGCTGATGTTTGATGCCAAAGAGTTTCGCGTAAGCTGATCAAAATTATAGGTTCCTCCAGCAGCTGTATTTGTAAAATAACTGCCTGTTCCGGCATTTACAGATGCACTAAACGTGGTTCCGGGATTTGCCTGAGAACTCTGTGCGTGGCTCCAGATCACATTAAAATCTTTGCTCGGATTTCTAAATGCTTCGGTTCCTTCAACGCCCAGTTTAGACGATGCGTACCGAAGACTCACCGAGCCATCGTATTTGTAATTTTTGCGGTAGCGGGCCTGGGTATTGGCTTCGTAAGATCCCCGGCTATAAAGAGTTCCGCGAACCGCCATATCCAAATAATCACTTATCCCAAAATAATAGCCCAAATCACGCATAAAAAAGCCACGTTGCAAATCTTCTCCAAATGTGGGGAACAGCAAGCCGCCCGAGCGGCGGTTTGGTTTTGGGAAAAACCCGAACGGAACGCCCAGCGGCAGGGGCACGTCTTCAATTTCCAGATAAGCCGGGCCGGTTATGATTTGCTTTTCGGTAACAATTCCGCGGGTTATATGGATACCGAAATGGGGATGAGGCAAATTACAGGTACTGTAAATTCCACGCTTAAAAAACCCTTCATCGTACTCGTTCTTTTTAAATTGCCGGGCCTGCAAATAACCGCCCTCTACATCAGAAAAAACACCATAAGATTTCCCTTTTTTGGTCTTATAGTTGAAAACAAGCGAATCTGTTGT
>JBGTBV010000181.1:0-24431 GCA_041749185.1 Daejeonella sp.
GAGGTTAAAATTCCGTTAACGACCAAAAACGGAATAACAGACACTAAATAAGCCAGATAGAACCGGCTTAAATATGATTTTTTGCTGATAAACCCGACCCAGACGATCAGCGCAGTCAGCACAAAAAAGGTAACCAGCGTATAAATCCGGTCATAAAACAGAACGAGCATCAAGGCGGAGAAAAGCAACAACGCTGCGCTTATTGCGAGTTCAAAATCTTTTAGCAGATCTTTTTTCACATAGAAATTCAGGCATTCGTAAATAAAAATGCAGGCGAAAGGCACAGTGAGAAAAAACAGGATTTCTTCAACAGGAAGATTGAGAAAGTAAATACCTAAAACGTAATCCGGATTAAATGACCACACATTGGTAATGGTAAAGAGATAATCCCAGCCTAAAAAAATCAGGCCGCTGATGAGCAATGCCGGGAAAACATGTTTCCATTGTTGAAAAAACCGAACCCGTTTATCAAAAGAAAGCAGTATGGGAAATAATATGGTTAAAAAATTAATCAGCAGGTAGGTGAATTTCATGAGCGCTCTCAGGTAAATCTCTTAAGCACTTCCTCCTCCTGCCGGGTGCAGCGCTCTGTAGAGATCATGAATTCAGCGATGCCTCTAACCAGATCCGGTTTGGTCTGACCGAATTTTTTTTGTTTAAATTGATTGATAATGATCTGTCGGTCTGTTATTAACTCCTTGCTATAACCCAACAAAGGCGGCGTAAAGTGCTGGATAGAAAATCGCATAAAGCGTATCTCCAGATTTTGGGGCTCCAGCGCTAAAGCTTTTTGCAGGGTCTTTTGCGAGCGGGCTACGTACATCAATTTGTTATACGGGTTCCAGCTGTGCTTGGCTTTGAGCGCTTCCAAAGTACCCATATAGCCCAAAATAATAGCCGGCGGATTTTTAATTTCAATTAACTGCTGGTACAACGAATCAGTAATCCCGGCATTGTTAACAGCCTGAACCATGGCTCGCTTTACCTTATCAACATAGTCAACAGGCATAGACTTTCCGGTGTGGATTGTGGCGGTTAAAAAGAAAAAAATAAATAGATATCTCATTCGCTCAGTTCAATTGACTTATCCTTAATTACGAATTAATCAATAATTCAGACTTTTGTTTGCTTTTTCAAAGTAAAGCAAACGTTTCAGATAATAGGTTCAGGATGCACCAAAACTACAAAATGCCGCTTAATTTAATTCCTTTAGTACCTTTATGGCCATGCAAAAGCACAAAATAGCGGTTATTGGTTCCGGGTTTGCCGGCCTTGCTGCTTCGGCGATTTTAGCCCAACGGGGATATGATGTAACCGTCTTCGAAAAGAATGATCAGCCGGGCGGGCGGGCCAGGTTGTGGAAGAAAGATGGTTTTACTTTTGATATGGGGCCGAGCTGGTATTGGATGCCTGAAGTGTTTGAAAACTTTTTCAATCTGTTCGGTAAAAAAGTAAGTGATTTTTATCAGCTTGACCGGCTGGATCCGGCTTACCGTATTTATTATAGTAAAGATGAATTGCTGGAGGTGCCGGCTAAAATGTCTGCTCTGGAGCAAGTTTTTGATGATATTGAACCCGGAAGCAGCAAAAAGTTAAAAGCCTTTTTAAAACAAGCTGAGTACAAGTACATAACGGGCATGGCCGATTACGTGTTTAAGCCATCACATTCTGTAACCGAATATTTTGATTTAAAACTCATTGTTGAAAGTTTCAGGATACAGATGCTGAGCAGCATGAGCAAACACGTGCGCAAGTATTTTAAAGATCACCGGTTGATAAAGCTTTTGGAGTTTCCGGTTTTATTCCTCGGCGCAACGCCGCAAAAAACTCCCGCGTTGTACAGCATGATGAATTATGCTGATTTGGTTTTAGGAACCTGGTATCCGCAGGGTGGAATGTACCAAATTGTAAACGCAATGGTGAAGATAGCAACAGAACAGGGCGTGAAATTCAAGTTGGAAACAGAAGTTACCGGGTTGCCGGTAAACGAAGGGAAAATCAGTGGTGTTCAAACTACTGCTGGTTTTTTTGAGGCCGATCTTGTGGTCGCTAACGCCGATTATCAGTTTGTTGATCAGCAACTTTTGGAAAAAGACTACAGAAATTATAGTCCAGCCTATTGGGAAAGCAGAACACTGTCGCCATCAAGTTTGCTTTTCTACATCGGCATCAATAAAAAGATCAAGAATATTCAACATCATAATTTATTTTTTGATGAGGACTTTGAGGCTCACGCTAATGAGATTTACACCCGGCCTCAATGGCCTTCCAAACCTCTTTTCTACGTGTCCTGCACTTCTAAAACGGATGCGGGTGCCGCTCCGGAAGGATGTGAAAATCTATTTTTTTTGATGCCGATAGCGCCCGGGCTGAAAGACAGCGATGAAATGCGGGAGCATTATTACGGGCTAATGCTGGATCGGTTTGAAAAGCTAACAGGTGAGCAGGTTGCCGATGCGGTAGTTGTGAAGAGAAGTTATGCGCTTGATGATTTCACCACTGACTATCATTCTTTTAAGGGAAATGCCTACGGATTAGCAAATACATTAGCCCAAACGGCTTTTTTGAAGCCCAAAATGCGATCACCAAAAGTAAAAAACTTGTTCTTTACCGGTCAGCTAACCGTACCCGGGCCCGGCGTGCCGCCATCAATAATTTCCGGTCAGGTGGTCGCGAAAGAAGTCGAGAAATACTTTGGGAGTTTATCAGGCTAAATGATATTTTAAAATGGAAGACAAAAAATAAGAGCATCGGTTTGGGACCAGATGCTCTTTGTTGTTATGATGAGTTAAAAAGGGGCGTGTTCTTAATTGGCTTCGGCAAGGGCCATTCTTTTCAGATTGCTATCGTAAGGCTTCAAACCTTTTTTAAGCAACTTGCGGGCTACGTGTATTCTGGTTTTTACGGTGCCGATCGGGATTGTAAGATGATCTGCGATTTCGTGATATTTATGACCTTCAAAATACATCGTAAAGGGCACATAATACTCTGATGGGAGCTTTCCGAGGGCGTGCTTAATATCGTCCATTACGAATTTCGATTCGCCCTGATTTTTTGTTGCGCTGAAAACCAAATTCGCAGAAGAAATATCATCAGACTTGGTAACAAAAGAACTAATCTTCACAAATCTTCTGTAATTGTTTATAAAAGTGTTCTTCATAATGGTGTACAGCCATCCCTTCAGATTCGTTCCTTCTTTAAACTTGTTGTAATAAGTTATAGCCTTGAGCAGAGTATCTTGTACCAGGTCATTGGCGTCATCTGCATCGTGTGTAAAATGAAGCGCATACATCTTTAATGAACTTGCTTGCCGCATTACCAGGGTGTTGAATTCGATTTTAGTCATTTTGTTTAGGTTTAGGTTTAGTAAACAACTTATTTTTTCGCAATTCAAAAAAACAACGTATTGTTTAAGTAGAATGTGCTTAAGATTACACAAACTATGTGCCTGTTTTTAACCGGGAACAATAAAACGAGATAAAACGGGGAAGTTTTACTCTGGGAGTTGGAGCTTTAACAACCAGTTAATTCATATTTTTTATCAGATAATATTTACCTCGCGTTCCAGCGTAATGCCGAACTCGTCTTCAACACTTTTGATAATCTGAGCCGAAAGGCGAAAAATTTCTGAGCCGGTCGCATTTCCGTGGTTAACAAGCACCAGGGCCTGATTTTTCCATGTACCGGTATTGCCTACCACTCGCCCTCTCCAGCCACAATGCTCTATCATCCATCCTGCGGCGAGCTTAACGTGCTTATTATCAACAGGATAATGCACAATGTCTGGAAAAGTGGACTGTATGTGTCTGAAATCATCCGTTTTAATCATCGGATTCTTAAAGAAACTGCCCGCGTTTCCAATCGTTGCAGGGTCGGGAAGTTTACTTACCCGGATATGCGATACAGTCTGAGACACATCTTTTATCGAAGGGTTTAATATGCCCCGGTTTGTTAGCTCATCGCGGATAGCACCGTACTCAAGTTTCGGCTTAAAATCTTTGGATAACCGGTAGGTTACTTCGGTAAGAATGAATTTGTTTTTTAGTTCGTTTTTGAAAATGCTGTCGCGATAGCTGAAGCGGCAATCGACTTTTCCAAATACCCGAACTTTGCCCGTTGCGATTTCTACCGCCCGGCACGATTCAAAAATATCCATAAGTTCAACCCCGTAGGCACCAATGTTTTGGATCGGCGAAGCACCCACCGTACCGGGTATCAGACTTAAATTTTCCATGCCGGCAAAATGGTGGTCTACGCAATAATTTACCAGATCGTTCCAGGCCTCGCCAGCCCCGGCCGTTACCAGTACATTTTTACCATCAATTTTACTGCTGATTCCTTTTATGGCGTTGTGAATAACCAATCCCTCGAAATTGCGGGTAAAAAGAATGTTTGACCCCCCTCCCAATATAAGCAGAGGTTCTTTAATCACATCACTTGTGATTAGAGTCTTCAGATCTTCCTCGTTGGTTATCATAACAAACAACTGGGCGCAGGCATCCACCCTAAATGTGTTGTAACTTTTTAAAGAAGCGTTTTGTAAAATCTGAAGCATTTGAACTGATGGGTTAACATTGATTGAAAGCGTAGAAGCTGAAAAACCGGACATACGCAATTTCAGCCGTCTGCATTGTCGAATCGCTTAATTTAATTCCGAAGAATTGGATCCTCATTCGGTTGACTATGCTTCTGCCTGGCTTTCCTGAAATATTTCGGGCTTGCGCTGAGTAACCCGAACTCTTCCGAAGGGTTTTTCTTTTGACTTTTATGATGAATCTTATGGGCACGGCGAATGGCCAGCAGGTAACGGTTGCCCGATTTAAATTCCGTGACCCTCCGGTGGATAAAAACATCGTGGAAAACGAAGTAAATAACGCCGTACAGCGTTATTCCAATTCCTATCCAGAATTGATAGGTTAACCCGGGAAGCCCGGCGATAATTAACCAGATTGCGGCACCCGCGAAAGCCAGGCTAAAAACATCATTAAATTCAAAATGTGAACTGCGTGGACGATGGTGCGTTTTATGGATAAACCAAAGCGGCCCGTGAAAGAGATATTTATGAATAAACCAGGAAAATGCTTCCATTGAAATGAAGGTTGCCACTACAATAGCCAGGTTGAGGAATTGCTGCATCACTTTAAAATAGTTGAACTAAACAGTTGGCGCAGCAATTAAATGTGAATGGCCCTGTTCTCGGTTGCGGCCATGCTGGCTTCACGGAATGCTTCGGTGTAGGTGGGATGCGCATGCGATATCCGTGCGATGTCTTCGGCGGAAGCACGAAATTCCATAGCAACTACCGCTTCGGCAATTATGTCGGCAACCCGCGGACCGATCATATGTACACCCAATATTTCATCAGTGCTGGCATCTGCCAATACCTTTATTAATCCATCAGTATCCGTGCTTGCCCGTGCCCGGCCGCTGGCCTTAAACGGGAATGAACCGCTCTTGTATTTCTTTCCCTGGTCTTTTAGCTGTTGTTCTGTATACCCTACGCTGGCAACTTCTGGCCAGGTATAAACGACGCCCGGTATCAAATTGTAGTTGATGTGCGGTTTTTGTCCGGCAATAACCTCAGCCACGAAAGTTCCCTCATCTTCCGCTTTGTGCGCCAGCATTGCACCTCTGATAACATCGCCAATGGCATAAACCCCTTTAACAGATGTTTCCAATTGGTCATTTACGGGTATTTTGTTTCCGCGTTCTTCCGGCTTAATGCCGATATTTTCCAAACCTAGGCTTTCGGTATAGGCGGTTCTGCCCACGGCAACCAAACAATAGTCCCCATCAAGAGTGATCTTTTCTCCTTTCTGGTTCTCTGCCGTAACACTTACCGTTTTCCCTTTGCTTGTTGCTCCTGTTACTTTATGACTAAGCAAAAATTCCATCCCTAATTTCGACAGTGATTTTTGAAGCTCTTTACTCAACGTGCGGTCCATGGTGCTGATGATGGAATCCATAAATTCTACCACCGTAACTTTGGCACCAAGGCGGGCATACACAGAACCAAGCTCCAGACCAATTACGCCGCCACCAATCAGAATCATGTGTTTCGGTATCTCACTTAGGTTCAATGCTTCGGTTGAGGTGATGATGCGTTTGCCGTCTGTTTTTAGAAACGGAAGTTCTGTAGGTTTAGAGCCCGTTGCAATAATGACATTTTTTGCTCCGATACTTTCCTCAGTACCATCGTCCTTTTTTATCAGAATAGTATTTTTATCAGTAAACGAACCGTGACCCTGGTAGGAGGTAATCTTGTTCTTTTTGAAAAGAAACGTAATTCCGCCGGTGGTTTGAGCTACCACTTCGTTCTTACGTTTTATCATCTGAGCCAAATTAGGCTTCAAATCTTTCAAGTTGATGCCGTGCTCTTTAAAGTTGTGCAGCGCATTGTGGTAGTGTTCTGTAGAGTCAAGCAATGCTTTCGATGGGATGCACCCCACATTCAGGCAAGTGCCACCAAAAGTTGAATACTTTTCAACCACAGCGGTTTTTAATCCTAATTGAGCGCAGCGGATTGCTGCTACATATCCGCCCGGGCCGCTCCCAATTACTACTACATCATATTGCATGGACTGTATTTTTTAAATTTGCCAAAGTTAAATAACCAGAAATGAAAAATGGTAATTACTCCGTTTAAAATCAAGTTCACCGAATTGCATGCGCACAGCCTGTATTTGTTCAGTCCGGTTTTCTCCAACGATCATTTCATTATGAGTTTACTTTTAGGTTATCTTAGCGTTATCAACAACCCCATTTTAACATGAAAAGATTCTGCTTTATTGCTTTCCTTATCTCTTTTTCGATTTCGGTTTTAGCACAAAACACTGATTCGGCATACATCCGGGATAACTACGTAAAAACTGAAAAACTTATTCCCATGCGTGATGGTGTGAAGCTCTTCACGGCCATTTACACGCCAAAAGATCAGTCTAAAAAGTACCCGTTGCTCATTAGCCGTACTCCGTATACGGTTTCGCCTTACGGCGAAGATCAATACAAAACCAATTTGGGCCCGTCCATGCTGTTTGCCCGCGAGGGTTACATTTTCGTTTATCAGGATGTTCGGGGAAGGTGGATGAGCGAGGGGAACTTTGAGGACGTGAGGCCGCACATCGCCAACAAAAAATCAAAGAAAGAAATTGACGAAAGCACCGATACCTACGATACCATTGACTGGCTGGTAAAAAACCTTCCGGCAAATAATGGCAAAGCGGGCATTTATGGCATCTCATATCCAGGTTTTTATTCAACTGCTTCTTTGCCGGGTGCGCATCCGGCGTTGAAGGCGGTTTCGCCGCAGGCGCCGGTAACAGACTGGTTTATTGGCGACGACTTTCATCATAACGGAGCCTTTTTTATGATGGATGCGTTTTCTTTTTACTCCTCTTTCGGCGTTCCGCGTCCAAAACCCATCACACCAGATATGGGGCCAAAACCCTTCAATTACCCGATAAACGATAACTACCAGTTTTACCTGGATTTGGGCCCTCTGAAAAACGTAAAAGCGAATTATTTTGCTGATAGTATTAAGTTTTGGAATGATTTGATGGCGCATGAATCGTATGACGACTTTTGGAAAGCCCGGAACATCCGACCGCATTTAACAAACGTAAAACCCGCCACCATGGTGGTGGGCGGTTTTTTTGATGCTGAGGATACCTTTGGTGCCCTGGCAACCTATAAAGCCATAGAAACCCAAAATCCGAAAAATAACAATATGCTGGTAATGGGACCCTGGTTTCACGGCGGATGGTCTCGCGGAACCGGGCAAATGTTCGGCGATATTAATTTCGGGCAGCCAACAAGCACCTGGTACCAGCAAAATGTAGAATTTCCATTCTTTCAAAATCTGCTAAAGGATAAACCCTCCGCCAATTTGCCCGAAGCGATGATCTTTAAAACCGGATCAAATGAGTGGGAACGTTACGATAGCTGGCCGCCTAAAGACGCGGTACAAAAAAAATTATTTTTCCACCAGGATGGTAAATTGTCTTTCGAAGAACCGAAATCGGACGGTGGTTTTGACGAATATGTGAGCGACCCGAATAAACCGGTGCCTTACGCAGACGGCGTGCATTTGCGCCGTACCCGCGAATACATGATAGACGACCAGCGCTTCGCCTCACGCCGGCCGGATGTGATGGTTTATGAGACCGAATTTTTAACAGAAGATGTGACGCTTGCAGGGCCGCTTTTGGCAAACTTGCTGGTGTCTACCACCGGCACCGATGCAGATTATGTGGTTAAACTGATTGATGTTTATCCAAACGATTACCCGAATAACAGTCCGAACCCTGACGATGTGCAAATGGGCGGATACCAGATGCTGATACGCGGTGAGGTGATGCGGGGCAAGTTTAGAAACAGTTTTGAAAAGCCGGAACCCTTTGAGCCCAATAAAATTACGCAGGTAAAGTATCAGTTGCCTGATGTGGCCCACACCTTTAAAAAGGGTCATCGGATCATGATACAAGTGCAGAATTCCTGGTTTCCGCTGGTTGACCGCAATCCGCAGAAGTTTGTAAATATCTATGAAGCCAGCGAAGCGGATTTCCAAAAGGCAACCCAGCGGATCTATCATAATCAAGCCAATCCATCATCGCTGGAAATAACAGTTGTTAAATAAGTTAAAGATGCTTAAAACGGCGGCCGTAATTTTCCTGTTCGTATTTCTGGGCCCGGGCCAAACTTCGGCGCAACTCTTACATAACCGGGACACATTTACCCGGGCAGATTCGCTTCGCGGAAGCCTCAGCCCTTTAAGAACCGGCTATGATATCAATTATTACCATCTCAATATTCGGGTTGATATTGATAACAAATTCATCAGCGGCTCCAACCTATTTCGGTTTACCGCTACGCGTGATTTTAAAGCCCTGCAATTTGATCTGTTCGAGAACTTAAAAATCAGTAAAATACTGTATCGCGGAAGCGAAATCCCGTTTAAACGGGATTTTAATGCTGTGTTCATCACCTTCCCTGCCGAAATCAAAAAAGGCGTTCGCGATGAGTTTACCGTTTTTTACGAAGGTAACCCAACGATTGCCAAAAGAGCTCCCTGGGATGGAGGCTTTGTTTTTTCTGAAGATGCCTCGGGGAAGCCCTGGGTTGGAGTAGCATGTCAGGGCTTTGGGGCGAGCAGTTGGTGGCCCACAAAAGATCATCAGGCCGATGAAGTAGACAGCATGCTCATCAGCGTTGAAGTGCCGCCGGGATTGATGGATGTCAGCAATGGAAGGCTACGTTCTGTAGAGAAGTTGGCCGGCGGTTTTAACCGCTTCAACTGGTTTGTCTCTTATCCCGTTAACAATTACAATGTAACGCTAAATATTGCGGATTATGTCCATTTTGATGATGCGTTTTCCGGTGAGAATGGAAAGCTCGACCTGGATTTTTACGTTTTGCGGGAGAATCTCGAAAAGGCCAAAAGCCAGTTCAATGCAGACGTAAAGCGCATGCTAACCTGTTTTGAAAATTGGTTTGGCCCGTATCCATTTTACCGCGATGGTTACAAATTAGTGGAAACCCCCTACCTGGGTATGGAGCACCAAAGTGCTGTAGCCTACGGTAATAAATACCAAAAAGGGTATCTCGGCCGTGATCTGTCGGGAACCGGTTTGGGCTTAACCTGGGATTATATTGTTATTCACGAAAGTGGCCACGAATGGTTTGGAAACAACATCACCACTAAAGACATAGCCGATATGTGGGTGCACGAAGGTTTTACAAGTTATTCTGAAGGATTGTTTGTAGAGTGCGTCAGCGGTAAAAAAGCCGGAACGGAATATATTGCCGGTTTACGAACAAATATTCAGAATGACCGGCCCATTATTGGCCCGTATGGAGTAAACGAAGAAGGTTCTGGCGATATGTATCCTAAAGGTGCTAATCTGCTGCAAACCATTAGGGCCGTATTGAACGATGATGAAAAATGGCGCAATATGTTGCGTGGACTTAACCGAGAATTTGGCTTAAAAACTACCACATCTGCCCAAGTAGAAGATTATATAATCAAAGCCACCGGTCTGAAGTTAAAACCGGTGTTCGATCAATATTTGCGAACCGTAAAAATACCGGAGCTCAGTTACAGCATTTCTGAGAATAAACTTACTTACAAATGGAGCAACGTAGTAGACGGATTTGATATGCCGGTATTGGTTCTGGATGGGGAAAAAGAGATTTGGCTAAAGCCTGGCCTTTCTGAAAAAACAATTTCGTTTAAGGGCAACTCATTGGTTATCGCCCCGGCATTCTATGTGAACGCAGAAGAGGAGAAAATATCTCAGGGTTTGAAATAAAGTCCAATAATCATTAAAGCCAGAGTAACAAAGAGGCCGACAAACCATTTGATCATATCTGTTTTAGCATTTGCCAAATCGGCTTTTGAGGCGAGGTGAAATGCTTTATCAGCAACACTACTCTCAATTTTAGTTTCAATGTAACTCGTTAGGGTCTCAGCAGTTTCCTTACCTACTTTTTCGCTTAGCAAGGTATAAAGTTGTGTTATTGTGATATTCATAATCAAAACTAACATTTTAAAAGAAAAATTTAAGATGATTTTTGGTTGGAGAAAAGAATGCTTATCAGAAGAATGGATAGCGGGGCTAACTTTAACAGATGCTCAAAACCTGCTTTCCAAAATTAGCCAGGAACCTTCTTTCAGCGAAGGCAAAAATTTTAGAAAAAAATGACGGGTCGTGCAACACATCGCACACTGGCGTCGTCTAATAATGAAAAACTTAAAGCATGAAAAAATTAATAGCCTGCCTTGCAATTTCCGCGTTTTTACTATCTGTTTCGGTAGTTAGTAGCCCGGCTAACACCCTGCTCATCATAAAAAGCAGCAAAAATCAGTCATCCTCCGAGGACCGGGACGTTTCGGGCTTTAAAGGGATTTCCTCTTCGGGAAGCTATGATGTACTGGTTACGATGGGAAATAAAGAACATTTGAGACTGGAAGGAGATGCCCGGCTGATCAGCGAAATTGAAACGGTAGTTGAAAACGGGATACTAAAAATCAGGAACAAAAACAAAAACGGCTTTAACTGGAACCAAAATATGGGGAAGCTGAAGGTTTTTATAGATGCCAAATCTTTAAACAGTATTACGCTAAGCGGCTCGGGCGATTTAACCGTTAATGGCGTGGTCAAAGCAGATAATCTGAGCAACACGTTGAGCGGCTCGGGCAGCATTAGTTTAAACGCCGATGCTGAGGAGTATTCTGCCGTTATTAGCGGTAGTGGTAAAATAATGATCAAAGGAAAGGCAGAAAAAGCCAGGGTGCAGATCGCGGGCTCAGGAAATTTTAAGGGCGAAGGTTTAAACACTCAGGTTGCCGACCTCCGGGTTAGCGGATCTGGAAATGTAAATATCAATGCTGATGAAAGCCTTAACGCGGCTGTAAGCGGCTCGGGCAATATCCGCTACGGCGGCAACGCAAAAGTTTCCCAAACTAAGAGCGGCTCGGGCAGTATTTCAAAAATGTAAAGCGGTGAATAATAGCCAGCGTTTGATTATTAATTTATTGAAGGATACTAACGTGGGTGTTTTAACACAGCATTAACGCAACTGATAACCCTGCTCTTTAAGCTCAGGATCGCCCGCAACCAAAAATTGCGGGCTTTTTGTTTTGCGAATGAACGTTTGATTAAAAACGCAGACCTATGAGGTAGGAGTTCTGCAGGAAATTAATCTGATGACTGGCCTGATCAATATCATTTCTGCCGGTGGTATAAACTTTATTGAGGTCGCTGTAGCCGGCCTCCAGGTTAGTTAAAAAGTAAAAGCGCTTGCTGAAATTAAACATTAAGCCGGCTTTTGCCGAAGCCGCCCAACCGGCAATATTTAGCTTATTGTTATCGCCCACCCTGAAAAAACGCACGTCGGCACGCGGAATTATTAATCCTCCGCCGAGACCGGTTTCCAATGATAAAGACGTGTTTCCCTTAGACGAAACCCAAAGATCATCAAACCGTTGCACGTGCGTGCTAACGTAATTAAACCCATCCGTGTACTCCAGCGTTAACATTTCTGGCGTGATTGTAATTACTTCGCCGTTGTAATTGCCCGCAAATTGGCCGGTTGCAATGCCGGGGTTTGATACCTCACTTTCAATGTTGCCGGTAATTTTTGCCTTCTGCGGAATGTTGAGCACATATTTCATGTGGTCGTATCCCAGAGTAATGCTGTAATTGTCCTTAAAATAATACCCCGCGTGAATATTGTATTGCAAACTTCCTACGTAAGGCTCGTCTGCGGCGCTCACATCCTGAAGCGTGAAGTTGTACCCCGGTCCTGTAAATTTTAAATCGCTTTTGCCGTAAGCCGCCCAGGTGAAACCCAATTGAAGATAGAATTTGCCTTTGGGCGAGTAGGATCTTCTGCTTCCACCAAACCAGCTTTTAGCCAGCATCGGGCCTTCAGTAGCGGAGGAATCCGCAGAGGAATCTGAATGAACAGGAACTGCAGCTTCAGAATGAAAAGATGCGAAGAAAAAACAAACTGAAAGGAATAGGATATAGGATTTCATGGAGATACATTCAAACATTTCCGCTTTACGCGATTGCAAAATTACGTACCGAATTGATTATAAGTTTGAGATGAATGTTTCTGAAAAGTAAAAAAGCTTTGTTCACTGGCAGCGGGGTGGTTATTTGCGACAAAGTTATTGCGAGCTTTTACCGCCCAAGCTCGTAGCGTTTCCCAATATGGTACCGCAAACTAAAGGCCTGCTGATTGTCAACCTCTCCCTCCAGAAAATGTAGCGAGAAAACAAATTTACCTTCAATATTTCTGTACCGGATGGGGGTGTAGCTAAAATCTGTACGATTGTACTGTTTCGCTGTATAAAACTGATCGCCGTAAATGATGTTATGCCCTTCGCCTAAATACAGCGAATTTGTCAGACCGAAATTTTTATAGGCTCCATGCATCTCAAACAAAAAACCGGCAGGCGTTTGCCAGTCGCTCACGCTTCTGGTACGCTCAAAAGACATTATTCCACCCACGTTTACGGTTAACGAATCCAGCGCTGTTCTGCTGCTCAAATCAACACCGATTTTAACCGCTGCGGCACCATTATCCTGAATATGGTCTCCGGGAATGCTGATGCCTGGCCCGGCGTTATGGAACATCATCGCGTAATGCGAAATAAAAAAAATGCCCGGCTTGTAAATTCCAGAGAGGCCGAACAAAAAAGTTTCCCGGTCAAGGTCTGTTTGCCGGCTGGTCCAGTCAATCCAAACGGTTTGGAAACCCTTACCGGTATTTAATTTCACCAGCATGCCTTCTACATTTGGGCGGTAATACGCGAGTGTATCTTTCAGAATCGCCCTTGGATAATCATCGAGGAGGTTTTGACGCGGAAATACACCCATGTAAAAATCCCAGGCTTTTTTATTGTACTGATAATAAATTACCGGGTCAATTTTGGTGGTAAACCGCGGCGAACCAAATTCATGCAATGCATTAAAACCCAGCCGGATGCGGTGCGTGCTATCAATAAGCAATCCGATTTCCGGCGAAAGCCTGGCACCGAAAATAGTTTGAGAAAAACGGTTAGAGTTTGCATATTCCCGGTTATCAGCAAAAGTGTGCAGGCTTACCGCTACTTCAGCTTGTTGGGCATAACCACTCAAAACGTTAAGGGATAGCAGAAATAGTATTGGAAGAAATTTCATTTCAGGTTGTTAGTTGATAGTCACAGGTATCGCTTTGCTGTTCCGCGAACCGGAAAAAGGTTCTGTGCGGATGGAAAAAATAAGTTCGTAAGTTCCGCTTGCCGCCGGCGGCCGAATGATGACCGGAATTGATGCAGTACTTTTTGCCGCAATACTCATTTTATTAAACTTGCTTATCGCCTTATTATAATACAGCACTTTTCCATCTTTTACAAAGCCGTATTCTAAAAAGCATTTTGGTTTTGTTGCGTTATTTTCAAAGTTGATGGTTTCTGAATAGGGGTTATATATTTTCACCATCACAGAGCGCAAGCCGCCCGCTTTCCAAGTATCTGTAAAGGCTTGCATGCTGATTTGTACTTTCTGATACAAACGCACTTCGCCAATATTTCTTCCGTAGAACACTTCGCTGCCTTTATAAATGGTGTCTTGCTCTTCAGTTCCGTGGCTTATGTAGGATACGAAGTAAGCAGACTTATGTTGCAGGCTATCTTCCAGCGGCCAGATATCGTACTGCGTTTTACGGTAATATCTGGAATCGTAAGCGAAGCCTTTAGTGGTGTTGTTATAAAAATTGTACAAAGATGCTTCCTGAAAACCACCCTGTAAAACAACATATTTATCGCCGGCCTTCTCTTTGACCTCTCTGGCCCAGGGCTTGGAGTTAAAAAAGCCAGAAACAAACTGTATATCGCTGATTCCCGGTAGCGTAAAAATAAAAAGTAGCCGAACAAGCAGAATCAGGGCAATATTTGTATACGCCAGTTTTTTTATCCAGGGTTTTAGTTCGCCCAGCTTTGCCAGCGTTACATAAGCCAGAATAAGCAGCGGCGGAAAAGCCAGCAGTGTCCAGTGGGGTTCTACCCGGCCCTTAAAAGTGCTCAATAAAAAGAAAAGCAAAAAGCCGTACAGGTTAAACTTGAGCATGCGTATAAACGTATCGCTTTGGCGGATGCCCGCCGCCGATCTGTACAAAAACCAGCCAATCAGGGGACCTGCTACAATTATTTGCGAAAGAAGAAAGTCGGTAGTGTATTCTAAGCGGTAAGGTTTCGCTGATCGCTCAAACAGATGGTAATAAACAGAAGGGAAGTCGTTTTGGTATTGCCAGTAAATATGCGGGGCAAACAGTAATCCCGAAAGGGCCACAATCAGCCAAAAGGATGGCCTCCTGAGTAATTTCCAGTTAGAAAGAATGGAAAAGGCTAATAATAGCACCCCATGATATTTACTGTAGAGTAAACCGGCAATAATAAGCGACAAGAAAATAATCCATTTTGGCTTGTCATTTTCTGTGTATCGCTGGTAGCCATAGAGAAATAATATCCCGAAAAAAAGCAGAGGAGAATCTGGCGTGGTGATAAACCCGTAAGCCTGAAAAATAAATACAGAACTGCATAGCAGGATGTAGAGGCGGATGTTGTCTGAGTATTTTTTCGCCACCAGCCAGAGAATGTATACGCCCAGCGTGCTGGCGATAACCGTCAACAACCGCAGGCCGAGGGTGCTGTGGCTGAGGAGATCTCCCGGACGGATAAACAGGGCGACCATCGGCGGATGGTCAAAATATCCCCAATCTAAAAACTTTGCGTAGAGCCAATAGTAAGCTTCATCGGCATGTAAACCTGTAAAGCTCGCCTGAACAAGGTTTAACGCCGTCCAAACCGATAAAAACCAATAGAGCAATTTATCAGAAGAGCCGGTTTTTTGCAGCATGGATTTTTTAATTACCGGCAAATGTATATAGATAGTTCCCTAAAAAATTCCAGACAGAAACTATAACGATTGCGATGGCTTTAGAGAGGTAGAAATTTACTTTCAGCTTGTCGTTGAAAATGTAGATTAATAAATTATTGAGTGCTAAACCCAGCAGCGCAATAGCAAAAAACTTTCCAAACTGCCCCAACTGGGCAGACTGACCTGAACTGAAGGTCCAATAGCGATTTAGAAGGTAGTTGCTTACTGTTGCCAGGATAAATCCAAACGAATTGGCAATGTACTTCTGTACGCCCAGCTTTTCTTTGCAGAAATAGGTTACGCCGAAATCAATAAATATCCCCGAAAAACCAACCAACCCGAACTTAAAGAATTTTTCTAAAATGTCTGGCCGAAGTTTATCTGACAGCATAATTGGCGGGGATACAAATTTAACGCGGAATTGCAGGGCTGATTAAATCCGGAAATAGAGACCGGCAATTTACACCCCCAAAAGCAGCCTGGCCGGATCTTCTAACAACTGCTTCACCCGCACCAGAAATCCTACCGACTCCCGCCCGTCAATAATACGGTGGTCATAAGAGAGGGCGATATACATAATCGGGCGTATAACTACCTGCCCGTTCAGCGCAACCGGGCGCTCTACAATATTGTGCATTCCCAAAATTGCCGACTGCGGGGCGTTGATAATCGGTGTAGACATCATAGACCCGAATACACCGCCGTTGGTAATGGTGAACGTTCCTCCGGTCATTTCCTCTATGGTCAGTTTGCTTTCGCGGGCCTTGCCCGCAAGTTCCAACACCGCTTTTTCTATCTGTTGAAGACTCATTGATTCGGCGTTGCGGATAACCGGAACCACCAAACCTTTTGGTGCGGATACGGCAATGGATATATCGCAATAGTCATTAAATACCATCTCTTCGCCATCAATACGGGCATTTACAGACGGGAAATCTTTTAAAGCTTCGCACACAGCCTTTGTAAAAAAAGACATAAAGCCCAGGCCCACGCCAAATTTTTCCTTAAACTTATCTTTGTATTTTGTTCTTAGCTCCATTACCGGCTGCATGTCTACCTCGTTAAATGTGGTAAGCATGGCGGTTTCGTTTTTTACCGTGACAAGCCGCTTGGCAACCGTTTTTCGTAAAGACGACATTTTTTCCCTGCGCTCATTCCGGCTTCCAGCAGCAACTGGCGCAGGAGTGCTTTCGGCAGTTTTGCTTTGAGGCTTATCGGCTTCCCGTTGGCTGGGAACTTCGGCGTTTTTGGCGTCATCTTTAGTTATACGCCCGCCGGGTCCGCTTCCGCTGATCGCCGAAGCATCGGCACCTTTTTCGGCCAATATTTTAGCTGCCGAGGGAGATGGTAAACCGGATGCATAAGTTTTACCCTTCTCCGCAGCGGCATCAGCTTGTTCCGGCTTCTCAGCCGGTTTATCATCTTCTTTCTCGGCAGGTTTTTTTTCTTCGCCACCTTCCTCTATAGAACAAACTACCGCACCAATTTCAAGCGTATCTCCCTCTGCAGCAATAATTTTTAAGGTTCCCGCCTTTTCGGCTGTTAATTCAAAAGTGGCTTTATCTGATTCGAGCTCTGCAATAACTTCATCCATCTCCACATAATCGCCATCGTTTTTTTTCCATTGTGACAAAATAACTTCCGAAATGGATTCGCCTACCGGCGGAACTTTGATCTCTAAACTCATCTGATTTTCTTTAATCCTGATTAATCAACGTTTATAATTTTTTCTGTGGTAGTTTCTACCTTTTTCTTTACTTGCGCACCGGCCTCGTCTTCAAACGCCCGCCCGATAACCGATAATTGCTGGGCGATGTGCTGTTTGGAATATCCCGTTGCCGTACTGCTGCTTTCTTTGCGTGCAACCACTTTAAACTTAAAATCAGATCGGTAATATTTACGACAAATATATGGCCAGGCCCCCATGTTCTCCGGTTCTTCCTGAACCCAAATAAGTTCTGAGGCTTTTTTATAACGAGCTTTTATTTCCTTTAACCGCTCTGAGGGGAAAGGGTATAACTGTTCCAGCCGAATAATGGCTACATCCATGCGTTTGTCGGCGGTTTGCTTTTCCAGCAGGTCATAAAACACTTTTCCAGAACAGAACAGCACTCTCTTTACTTCATTAGCCTGAACCACGGCATCGTCAATGACTTCCTGAAATCCGCCCGAAGTAAACTCGCTGAGTTTGCTCACACACTGCGCACTTCGCAGCAGGCTTTTGGGCGTAAACACTATAAGGGGTTTGCGGAAATCGCGTTTAAGCTGACGCCGCAGCAAGTGGAAAAAATTTGCCGGATTGGTGCAGTTGCAAATCTGAATATTATTATCAGCGCAAAGCTCCATAAAGCGTTCTATGCGGGCCGAAGAATGCTCGGGTCCCTGGCCCTCAAAGCCATGCGGTAGCAACAATACAAGGCCATTGGAGCGCTGCCATTTTGTTTCGGCCGAAGTTATGAACTGGTCTATTATAATTTGAGCTCCGTTAAAAAAATCTCCAAATTGTGCTTCCCAAACTATTAACGACATGGGGTTGGCCAACGCATAACCGTACTCAAAACCCAGAACCCCGTATTCTGATAAATGAGAGTTGAAAATATCAAACCGGGCGTTTTCTTTATTGATTTGAGCCAAAGGCACGTATTCTTCTTCAGAATTTTCCAGCGTGAGCACGGCATGCCGGTGAGAGAAAGTTCCTCTTTCTACATCCTGGCCGCTAACCCGAACACGGAAATCATCTTGCAGAAGCGTGGCATAAGCAAGTAGTTCGCCCATTGCCCAATCGAAGGTGCCACTTTCTACCATCTTACGCCGGTCGTCAAAAAGCTTTTCAATTTTTTTGAAGAATTTTTTGTCTTTTGGAAGCGAAGTGATCTGGCGGGCCAGCGATAAAAGTTCCTTTTCCGCTACTGCCGTATCTACGGGGGCATGTATGTCCTTTGGCTCTGCTAAACGCAAGCCTTTCCAGGCGCCGGAAAAGAGTGGATTAACCTCCGAAAAATTTTCGTCTTCTTTTGATTCATTTAAACGATCCTGCAGCAAGGCCCGGAAATCTTTCTCCATTTCTTTGGCCAGGCTTGCAGTTACGCTACCTTGCTCCTGTAGTTTTTTATTGTAAATCTCTCTGGGGTTGGGATGATTCTCAATTGCCTTGTACAATAGAGGCTGCGTAAATTTTGGTTCGTCAGATTCATTATGACCATAACGCCGGTAGCATAAAATGTCAATAAAAACGTCATTATGGTATTTCTGACGATACTCTACCGCCATGTTAACGGCATAAACCAATGCCTCTACATCATCACCATTTACATGGAACACCGGAGATAAAGTAACCTTGGCCAGATCTGTACAGTAGGTTGATGAGCGGGCATCCTTGTAATTAGTAGTAAAACCCACCTGGTTGTTAATTACCAAATGGATGGTGCCGCCGGTTGTATAGCCGTCAAGTTTTGCCATCTGCAAAACTTCATAAACAATGCCCTGACCGGCAAGCGAGGCATCGCCGTGGATCAATATCGGCGTTATGCGTGAGTAATCGCCGTCGTATTTGAAATCAATTTTTGACCGTACAATGCCTTCTACTATCGGGTCTACCGCTTCCAGATGCGATGGATTAGGACAAAGGCTGAGGTGCACTTTTTTACCGTTCTCTATTTCCACATCGGTAGAAAATCCCAAATGGTACTTCACATCTCCGCCGAAAGGCGAACGGGCATCATAACCTTTACCTTCAAATTCAGAAAATATATCTTTATATGTTTTGTGCATGATGTTGGCTAGCACATTTAAGCGGCCGCGGTGCGCCATGCCAATCACAAACTCTTCAATGCCCAGCTCGGCGCCTTTCTCTATTACAGAATCCAGCGCCGGGATAACTGATTCTGCACCTTCCAGAGAGAACCGCTTTTGCCCTAAAAACTTGGTGCCCAGAAAGTTTTCAAAAACCACTGCCTGGTTCAGTTTTCTTAAAATGCGTTTTTTGGTATCTATAGAGAATTTTGGGGTATTGCGCTCAGATTCCATGCGGTTTTGAAACCACTGTATTTTCCCCGGGTTGCGGATGTATTTGAATTCAGCACCGATAGACTGGCAATAGGTTTGTTCAAGTAAAGCCCGAATTTCGCGTAGCGGGGCCGGACCGAGGCCAACTTCTATTCCGGCAGAAAATACGGTGTCGAGATCTTTGTCTGACAGACCGAAAGTCTCCAGCTCTTTGCCTGGATAATAAGAGCGGCGTTCTCTAACCGGGTTGGTTTTCGTGAATAGATGCCCACGGTCGCGGTAGCCGTTAATCATATTCATTACAGAAATCTCTTTCAGAAAGCGGTCTGAGATTTCTTCAGACTGACCTCCCGAGGCAGATTTTAAACCAAAATCAAAACCTTCAAAAAATTTCTGCCAGCCTGCATCAACAGACTGGTTATCCTCTTTATATAACTGATACAGGGAATCAATGTATGCGGGGTCGGCGTTACTGAGGTACGATAATTTGTCCATTTAACATATTGTATAGCGGCACAAAAATAAGACTTTAAGCCTATAAACGATTATAAGAAAGCGTTATTTTGAATTTAATAGATTGGATGTTTTTGTTTCGCTCTGGCTTTGCTATGCTAAAGATTTAACAAATGAAGCAGGGGCTTTTGCGTTAATTTGGATTTCTGATTTAGAGACAGGAGCAGGCTGATTATTTAACCAGTAATATCAGAATTCCATTACTTTTTACCCAGGCCGGGGATTTTTGAACCACCCTTTTTTACCGCTGCCCGACTCAGCTAATTCTTATTTAAAATAGTAATTTTGCCGTCTCAAAGTGTCAATCTGACTTGTTGGGCAGATGGCCTAGTTGTTGTAGAAATGCCCTGCCTAATCAGGTAGCATATTTTTTTATATTATTGAATTACGATGTTAGAATTTTTAAATAAACTTTTCGGTAGTAAATCTGATCGCGATATTAAACTCATTCAGCCCCAGGTTGAAAAAACAAAAGAAGAGTACGCAAAGCTGGCCTCGTTAAGTAATGACGAATTGCGGCAGAAAACTACCGACTTTAAAGCACGCATCCAGGCACACCTGGCCGATATTGATAAAGAAATAGCTGATACTAAAACTCAGGCAGAAGCTCCTGAACTGGCCGTGTCAGAGAAAACCGAATTGTATGATCAGGTAGATAAACTTCACAAAGACCGCGATAAGGAGCTCGAAAAAATTCTGAAAGAAATTCTGCCCGAAGCTTTTGCCGTGATGAAAGATACCGCCCGCCGGTTTTCTGAAAATAAAATTGTAGAAGTTACCGCCACCGCTTTTGACCGCGAACTGGCCGCAAAGAAGCCGAACGTGGTTATTCAGGGTGATAAAGCCCTGCACCATAACTCCTGGCTGGCCGCCGGTACCGAAGTAACCTGGAACATGGTCCATTACGATGTGCAGTTGATTGGCGGCGTGGTTTTGCACGATGGCAAAATTGCCGAAATGGCAACAGGTGAAGGTAAAACTTTGGTAGGAACCCTGCCCGCATACCTTAACGGCTTGTCTGGTCAGGGCGTTCATATTGTTACGGTTAATGATTATTTGGCCCGGCGTGACTCCGAATGGAACGGACCTATTTTTGAATTTCACGGCCTCAGCGTAGATTGTATTGATAAGCATCAGCCCAATTCAGACGAGCGCCGTAAGGCTTACCTGGCCGACATCACCTTCGGTACCAACAACGAGTTTGGTTTTGATTACCTGCGTGACAATATGACACAGTCACCAGAAAGCCTGGTTCAGCGAAAGCTGCATTTTGCCATGGTTGATGAGGTAGATTCGGTCTTAATTGATGATGCCCGTACGCCGTTAATCATCTCCGGGCCGATACCCCGCGGTGATGAACATGAGTTTTACGATCTGAAACCGCGGATTGAGCGATTGGTTGCCCATCAGAAAAGTTTTATAACCGGGGTACTGAATGACGCTAAAAAACAGATAGCCAACGGAAAAACCGGATATGATGACGGTGGACTTTCACTGTTGCGTGCCCACCGCGGTCTACCCAAAACAAAAGCGCTCATTAAATTTTTGAGTGAAACCGGCATGAAGCAGATTCTCACCAAAGCAGAGAATCATTACATGGCTGATCAGAACAAAGAAATGCCCTTTGTTGATTCAGAGCTTTTCTTTGTAATTGACGAAAAGAACAATCAGGTTGAGCTTACCGAAAAAGGTATTGAACTGATTACCACCTCGGGCGAAGACGCAAGTTTTTTCGTAATGCCTGATGTGGGCACTGAAATAGCCGAGCTGGAAAAATCTGATCTTCCAACCGACGAGAAAATCGCTAAAAAGGACGAGTTGATGCGTGATTTTTCAATCAAATCTGAGCGAATACATTCGGTCAACCAGTTGCTGAAAGCATATACCCTTTTTGAAAAAGACACTGAATATATTATTGATGAAGGCAAGGTTAAAATTGTAGACGAGCAAACGGGCCGTATTATGGAAGGTCGCCGTTACTCCGATGGCTTGCATCAGGCTATTGAAGCGAAAGAAAATGTGAAGGTTGAAGACGCCACGCAAACCTACGCCACCATTACGCTTCAAAATTACTTTAGAATGTACCACAAACTTTGTGGTATGACGGGTACGGCCGTTACCGAGGCCGGCGAGCTGTGGCAAATCTATAAACTCGATGTTATTGAAATTCCAACCAATGTTCCCAACAGCCGTAGGGATGAGGAAGATATGGTTTACCGAACCGTACGCGAGAAATATAACGCTGTGGCGGATGAGATCAGCAAATTAACGCAGGCCGCCAGACCGGTTTTGGTGGGTACAACTTCCGTGGAAATTTCTGAACTTTTAAGTCGAATGCTCAAGCTTCGCGGAATTCGGCACAATGTGTTAAACGCAAAGCTTCACCAAAAAGAGGCCGATATTGTTGCCGAAGCCGGTAAAAGCGGCACCGTTACCATTGCCACCAATATGGCTGGCCGGGGTACAGATATTAAATTGGGCGAAGGCGTTAAAAGTGCCGGCGGTTTAGCTATTGTAGGAACCGAGCGGCATGAATCCCGCCGTGTTGACCGGCAATTGCGTGGTCGTTCGGGCAGGCAGGGAGATCCGGGCTCTACCCAATTTTTTGTATCGCTGGAAGATGACCTGATGCGGCTTTTTGGCTCAGAGCGCATCTCCAATATTATGGTACGAATGGGTATTGAAGAAGGCGAAGTAATTCAGCATTCAATGATTACCAAATCTATTGAGCGGGCTCAGCGTAAAGTAGAAGAAAACAATTTTGGTATCCGCAAGCGCCTGCTGGAGTATGATGACGTGATGAACTCGCAGCGAAGCGTAATTTACGCCAAACGTCGCAATGCACTATTCGGCGAAAGGCTTGATGTAGATTTGAGCAACACCATTTTCGACGTGGCGGAAGACATCGTTTCAGAATATAAAACAGAAAATAACTTTGAAGGTTTTCAATTGGAAATCATCCGTATTTTCTCTGTTGATGCCGGCTTTGATGCGAAAGAGTTTTCAGATTCATCTGCCCACACCCTCACCGATAAAGTTTTTGCGCTGATCAATGATTTTTACCGCCGCAAATCTGAAGCCGTGGCCCAGCAAACGTTCCCGGTTTTAAAGGAGGTTCTAAAGGAGCGTGGCGAGTACATTGAAAACATTGTGGTTCCGTTTTCAGATGGTGTGCGCTCGGTTCAGGTGGCTACCAATTTGAAAAAAGCGGTAGAAACCCAGGGTCGCGAGGTTTTTAAAACCTTCGAGAAATCGGTCGTTTTGGCCCTTATAGATGAATCTTGGAAAGAACACCTGCGGGAGATGGACGAACTAAAGCAGTCTGTGCAGAATGCGGTTTACGAGCAAAAAGATCCGCTCATTGTTTATAAAATGGAAGCCTTTGAACTGTTTAAACAAATGCTGGCTACCGTTAATAAAGAGATTGTGAGCTTCCTGTTTAAAGGAAATATTCCGCAGCAGCAGGCAGAAGAAATGCGTGAAGCACGGCCGCGGCCCAAGCAGGATTTAAGCAGACTGCGGGTTTCAAAGCCAGAACTTGCCCAGGCGGCTAATGGCGTTCCGGTTGATGATACCCGCGAACTGCAGAAAACCCAGCCCATTCGGGTCGAAAATAAAATTGGCCGAAATGATCAATGCCCTTGTGGTAGTGGCAAGAAATACAAAAACTGTCACGGGGTGGGCATAGCTTAAATTGATGAAGCGCATATTTCTGTTCAGTATTATCCTTATTGTTTTAATTGCCGGCCGGGCATTTTCTCAGCAAAAGGGGACTGTAGAGGTTTTTAAAGATCCGCAGATTGATAGTCTGATTGCCCGGCGGGCCGCACTTAGCCGCAGGGCAAATGCATCCATGCCGCAGGGATTTCGTATCCAGATATTCTCAGGCACCGACCGCAAGGAAGCTTATGCTGAACAAACTAAATTCAGAAAATTATTTCCGGGAACGGCCAGTTACATAAGTTACGCACAGCCAAATTACAAGGTACGCGTGGGCGATTTCCGCACCCGGCTGGAAGCAGACAAGATGATGAACAGGCTGAAGCGAAATTACCCGGTGCTTTTTATATTCTCCGAAAGGATCAATACTCGTTAGATGATGCTGAAAGAAAAAGTCGCCCGGCTTGCTGCTCAAAACCACAGTGAGGTAGTTCAAAATCGCAGGCATCTGCACCAGAACCCCGAATTGTCTTTTCATGAGTATCAAACTTCGGCCTTTATAGCGGCGGCTTTAGATGAAATGGGAATCGCCTATCAAAAAATGGCCGACACCGGCATTGTTGCGCTTTTAAGCGGATCAAAACCCTCTGATGCCGTGATCGCTTTGCGGGCTGATATGGACGCCCTGCCCATTTTAGAGGCAAATGATCTACCCTATAGTTCAAAGAACGCCGGGGTTATGCACGCCTGCGGGCACGATGTTCATACCTCATCGTTATTGGGAACGGCCCGGATTTTATCGGAACTAAAAAATGATTTCGCCGGAAC
>JBGTBV010000182.1:0-31613 GCA_041749185.1 Daejeonella sp.
AATTTTTTTGTCCGCTGGTAGTTGGCATCCGTTCTGATCTGTTGTTCATCTGTAGCTTTTCTAATAGCCGTCTCTGGCCAGATAAAAAATTCGGTATTTGACTGCGCCAGCGAATCAGACAGTCTGATTAGTGTTTCTAACTGACTTTCGGCAGATAGCGATCCGAACTTGGCGTAAGGATCAATATTGGGCTGAACCACCACCACGTTTGCCGGGTTTATTTTCTCCTGATATTGACTGTACATCAGCAGTGAAACAGCCGCGGGAATGAGCACGATGCCGGCTGAGAATAACAGCAATACTTTCTTTTTTTGTGCTTGCTCGTTAGAGATACCGGCGGTCCGCCAGGCGATGTAGCTTTCAAAAATAAACAGGTTTGCCAGTAAAACCCATAATGTGCCCCCGTAAACGCCCGTAAACTCATACCATTGCACCAAAAAATGCGTGGCGGCAAAGCCGTTCCCGAGGTTCATCCACGGGAAGGCCAAATCCCAGGTTTGATGCAAATACTCATATGCTATCCAAAAGCAAACAAGTGCGGTGTAGCTCCACCATACTTTTCTTAGAACAAGCCGCATCTGGTAGTAGAGCCAGAAAGCAATTGTCATGAGCAGGGAGCCCAACCCAAACGGAATGATGGAGATCAGCACGGCCGTCCAGGTAGGCATTACCGCATCAAGCGAAATAAACACCCAGTAAATACAGGCGGTGTTCCAGATAAAAAAGCACAGAAAACCGAGGCGGAAAACTTTTAAGCCTTTTTTAACAGTTTCACGGTGTATTACATTTTCAACCGCCAATAATACCGGCACCAGCGCAAAAAAGAGGAGCGGCGAAGTAAAGGGAGTTGGCGGCCAGGCAAGCCAAAGTAAAAATGAGCTAAGTAAGGCAAGGGCGTAGTTATTTCTCAAGGTAAGGTGCTAAAGTTGTGACAGAATATCGGCTTTTTTCGCTTCATATTCCTCCTGAGTAATGAGTTGTTTTTCGAAAAGCGTTTTCAGTTTTTTCAGTTTTAAGGTCACTTCATCTTCGGGCTCGGGCACATCTGCCGACCGAGATTCTGAATTGATGAACGGCACATATTCTTCTTCAATTTCGGTATACGGTGCTTCTTCGGGCTCGTCATTGTAGGGCGATAGCGGTTTTAAATCTTCGGTATTCATCAAACGATTTTTCTCTTTGCTTTTTTCAAGTTGCTCATTGCAGAACTGGTAAAGCTTGCGGGCCTGGATTTTTGGGATATAATCAACCGTTACGTTTTCATCCCGTTGCGGAATTACGATAAATTTACTCCCGAAAAATTCCTCTTTAAACAGCACTTCTTTAATGTCGTCCCATAAAAACGTGATGTAATTGGTGGTGAGCCCTAAATTGCCGGCCAGGCAAAAAAATAATCGTTTATTGGTAGCGGCAATACAATCCGGCAACAGCGTTACCGCCGGTTTTTTTTGAATGGCCAGATAGGCAATCGCCTCGCCCGATGTGAGCATATCCCGCAGTTTCCCCAAAACTTTCTCGGCAGTTTTCGGATCCTGATCGTCGGTTAAATATTGTTCCATGTTCGTTGTTCGTTGTTTTTTTTGTTGGATAGTTGTCAGGAGGTTTTTGCTGATCGGTAACAGATTACAAAAGCCAGCTGCTACTCACGATGGTCATGTTTGCTGCCCATTTTAACGTGCCTTTTGCTCTCTAATTTTCCCTTCGACACAAATTACAAATTCCCCCTTTAAGGTGTGGGTTTCAAAATGTAATTTAATTGAGGGAAGCGTGCCCCGAACCGTTTCTTCAAATAGTTTAGTGAGCTCACGCGATACCGATGCCTGCCGGTCTTCGCCGAAATACTGGCAAAACTCGGCGAGGGTTTTCAGTAACCTGTGCGGCGATTCATAAAAGACCATCGTTCGTTCTTCATCGGCCAGGCTTATTAAGCGGGTTTGCCTCCCTTTTTTAACGGGCAAAAATCCTTCATAGCAAAAGCGATCTGTTGTAAGGCCAGAATTTACCAGCGCCGGCACGAAAGCCGTAGCGCCCGGCAAGCACTCCACGGCAAGTTTATTTTTCAGCGCCTCGCGAACCAATAAGAAGCCGGGGTCTGAAATGCCCGGAGTTCCGGCATCAGAGATGAGGGCAATTTGCTTGCCTTCTTTTAAAAACCGGATAATCTCGGTTACAGATTTATGCTCGTTGTGCTGATGGTGAGCGTATACTTTTTTATCAATGCCAAAATGTTTTAGCAGCGGGGCGCTGGTTCTGGTATCTTCGGCAAGGATAATGTCTACCTCGCCGAGCGTTTTTACAGCTCTGAAAGTTATGTCTTCCAAATTTCCTATGGGGGTTGGTACCAGGTATAATTTTCCGCTCATTTATAGCTTGCGAGTTATATGTTAATTTATCTGAAGTGCCTGGCTGCAGGCTATGAACCCGTTGTTAAAAGGCGAAAAACCGGAGTGCCTAAACCCGATAGGAACGACAGCTCTCGCTTCAGGCGAGACTAAAGTGGATAGCGGGGCGGCCGCTGATAGATGCTGAAGCGCTGCTTTTCTAAAAAATTTCCTTTGTTTAAAAAAGCTCTCGCCCGGGGTTAGACTGTGCCTTTTTTTATTTCAGCCCTGCGTTCCGCTTGAAGTTTTCCCTTGCCCGAAGCGGGAGAAAGCTTTCCACTCCAAATCGGGTTTATTCAACTTATCCCGGTGTTTCATGGCAAGGCTAAGATATTTACGCTCTTTATTTCTCCAGCCCAAAACTTAAAACCCACAACCCGTAACTCTTTATATCTTTGTCAAAAATCGAAAATCAAATGCTGCAAGTTAGTTATATCCGCGAAAATAGAGAGAAGGTTTTAGAACGTTTGGCTTTTAAGAATTTCCACGATATAGGGCAGGTAGACCAGGTGATTTCGCTTGACGACCGGCGCCGGCTCACGCAAATTAAACTGGAAACCCTAACCGCCGAAGCGAATGCGGCAGCCCGGCAAACTGGTGATTTGATGCGCCAGGGTTTAAAACAGCAGGCTGACGATTTGAAATTAAAAACCGCATCTAACAAAGAGGAAATTAAAGCGCTTGCCGAAAAGCTATCCGAAACAGAGAAGCTTTTGCAAACGGTAATGTTTCAATTCCCGAATTTGCCGCATGAGTCTGTGCCCCCCGGAGCAACGCCCGAAGAGAATCAAATTGTTTTAGCTCACGGCGTTTTGCCGGAGCTCTATTCAAACGCTTTACCGCATTGGGAGCTGGCCACAAAGTATGATATTATTGATTTTGAGCTGGGCAACAAAATTGCCGGCGCCGGCTTTCCGGTATACAAGGGTAAGGGTGCAAAACTGCAGCGGGCGCTTATAAATTTCTTTTTAGACGAGGCAGAGAAGGCAGGCTACCGGGAAATGCAGCCCCCGATTGTTGTGAACGAAGCATCAGGCTTTGGCACCGGTCAATTGCCAGACAAGGAAGGGCAGATGTATCATATTGGTTTGGATAATTTGTATTTGATACCAACAGCCGAAGTTCCGGTTACTAACTTATATCGGGACGTGATTTTGAAAGAGGAAGAGCTGCCCGTAAAAAACTGTGCCTATACACCCTGTTTCAGGCGTGAAGCGGGTTCTTACGGTGCGCATGTTCGCGGCCTAAACCGGCTGCATCAATTTGATAAGGTAGAAATTGTGCAGGTGGTACATCCCGAAAACTCCTACCAGGTGTTGGAGCAGATGAGCTTTTACGTGCAGTCATTGCTGCAAAAACTTGAGTTGCCTTACCGGGTTTTAAATTTATGTGGAGGCGATATGGGCTTTACGGCTGCAAAAACGTACGATATGGAAGTCTGGTGTGCCGCACAGGCCCGCTGGCTTGAAGTTTCGTCGGTTTCAAATTTTGAGAATTACCAAAGCAACCGCTTAAAACTGCGATATAAAGGAAAATCCGGGAAGCCGCAACTGGCTCATACATTAAACGGCAGCGCACTGGCTTTACCCAGAATTGTTGCCTCGCTTTTAGAGAACAATCAGACTGAAACGGGAATAAAAATTCCGGAAGCATTGGTTAACTACACCGGATTTAAAATTATAGACTGATCAATATCCTATAGGCCATTCATTCAGGCCAGCGTATTTATGTTTTTTTGTTTGTTTTATGCCCTTGGCACAGCAAAATTCGGTACCCCAAATTCTTGAAATCTGATTTTGTTTTTCAGATATATATTCTATATTTTTATGTAGTCCTTAGTTTTCCGAAGCCCTCAGATTTGGAGCTTTCTGTAGCCTCCAACAAAAAATCGTCACGTAATTTATTTCCGGGAATCCGAAGCAATACGTTGCAAATTAGGTGATTATCGCATCCCAGTTCAGTATAAATACTCTTTTATCCATAATTGTATGTAGTAAATTTAACATAGTTTCAAACCTTAAACTAATCGCTATGAAAACAATTCTAACGCCTCACTTACTTGGTTTTTTAATTGAACGGGGCTACACCCATTGCCTGGCCCAAACACAAGTAGTTTCAAAAGCCGATGCTTCCGTAATTATCACTTTAACTCCGGTTAAAGTGAAGCCTGAGCTAAAAAGTCTTCCTTTTGGCTACGATACTTATTTCAAAATCACCCGCGAGCCCATGCAGATGGCCTGTGGTATTGACGAAACAGTTGTTTACATCAGCCTTGATCTGAAAGAAAACGAACCACGCCTTCATCAGGATCAGCAAAGAAAGAAGACCAGCGTTTCCTCATTCGTGTATTAACCCATTTTAGACTGTCTGGTTACAAAGCCATTGATCTCACTGATCAGTGGCTTTGTAGTTTAGAGGTAACTTACAAGCCATTCAATTAGTTTCCACGATGCATATGCGATCAGCACAAAAAACACAAAAAGCGCAACTAGCACCAGGGTAATTACCCCCTTACCGCTTCCGGAGTGCTTTCCTTCTACATAATGTGCCCGTAATAACTTTATATTTCGGGTGTTGGCCTTGTAGGCGAAGTCAAATATTTGTCCGATTATTGGAATGCCACCAATTAACGTATCAATAGCTACGTTAAAAATCATTAACGCCATAACTTTACCGCTTGCACCCTGCCGGGCCATGGTAGCTATAAGTGCCGCCGAAACGGCGAATCCGGAAAGATCGCCGACTACCGGGATTAAATTCAAGATCGGATCCAGACCGAAGCGGAATTTTGTACCGGGAAGGCGAAATTGTTCATCCATCAGGTGTGATACCCACTCTACCCATTTCAATTTTGAATTGTTGGCTTTCTGCATCTAATCTTTTTTTGTAGAATAAGGAATATCGGCAGGATTTGTTTACCGCCAATAGATTGCCGCCTCAGCTAAATTTTTTTCCAACCACCATATTTAGTATTTCGTAAACCATTTGGCCCATGGTCTGGCAACTGTTAAACACCTGTGATTGATGGTGTCTGCTCAGTTCCAGTCCTAATTGTTTCACCTTATCGTCGGGCGATATCCGATCAGCGCACATGATATTAAAAAGATCATTGAGCCGGTAATGCGCCGAGCGAACCCGGTGGGCAAACAAGGTCCTTTCCTCTTCCTGATATTGCCGCATGGTAGTTTTATTCATGTGCAGCATTCCTAACTGAACCAGTTTAATGTTTTCTTTGAAAAAATGAGGAAGGTACAGCTTCAGTTTCCCTTCGTATGATTGCTGGTCGAAATCAATAGCCCTGATGCGGTATTGGTTGCCTTCAATATCCGGCGTAATATCTACCACAAAGTTATAAGAGCGCATATCCCCCAGTAACCTCAGAAAACAGCGTTCGTTAAATTTTATAAATTCTTTGCAAATTCTGATTTGGTTAAATTTAGACTGGTCATATATATGACGATCAATAAACACATCGCCGGGAAGACCAGCAATGTGCTCTTCTATCAGTGTATTTCTATCGGTTAAATAGGTTATTCTGTTTGGCGAAAGAATGTGCTCCAATTCCAGTCCATAAACCCTGGAGGCGTCGGCTACCTTGATATAAAAATGGTCGTAATTGTCATTCAGCCGGTTGATAATCCGAATGCGAAAAGGTTTAGAATTTCCAAAAACACAGTAATCAATCCGGGCGATTGATAGATGCTCCATCACTTTAATATCTCCATCAGTATGCAGTAAAGCATAAATGCGGGTAAGGCTGGGAAACAGCGTGAGCATTTCCGATTCATCATAATACACGGTTAGCCAAAGAGTATTGTTTCCGTCCTTATCCAGCAGGGGTGTTTTCAGGTTGAATCGTAGCAAATCGCTGTACTGCACGGGCAGGCGTACCTCACGGTCATACTTGAGCAGGTACTCACGCAGTTCGGCAACCACCGGATAGGTTATCTTTTTCCGTGAGGGAACGTCGCCCCGAACGATAGATTCGTCCATTTTATTTTACATAGCGTTCAAAAAACTCATAGATGCGCAGCATCTGATCAATGCGCTGACGCACATTTCCAGATCGAACCAGTTCATGCGTTGCGCCCGGATGCCGTACATATTCTACGGTTTTTCCCTGTACTTTTAAAGATTTGTAAAGCATTTCACTTTGAATTACGCCGGTGCGAAGATCGTTCTCGCCATGAAAGATCAAGAAGGGCGTGTTGATGTCTTTCACATAGCTTAAAGGCGATTCGCGTTTCAATATCGGACTGATGTTCTCCTGCCATGGAAAACCCCCGAAATAATTAGGCACCAGCCGCCAGGCGTTGCCTTCGCCAAAAAATGTTCCCAGCTCATAAACGCCCCGCTGTGCCGATGCTGCGGCGAACCGCTGGTCGTGGGCAATTATCCAGGCAGTTAAGTATCCGGCATAAGAACCTCCGGTAACGGTTAATTTTGAAGTATCTGCCCAGCCTTCTGCGACAGCACCATCCAAAGCTCCCAAAACATCTTCCGTGGGCCCCTCGCCCCAATTTTGATAATTAGCACGCAGATACTCCTGGCCGTAGCCACCCGAACCACGCGGATTGGCATAAACCACGCCATAGCCCATGCTGGAAAAATACTGAAACTCATGCCACATGCTCGCTTCGCCCGGGCCCCACATAGCGGTTGGCCCGCCATGGATTTGTAACACCATCGGATATTTTTTGGTACTATCAAAATTTGCCGGTTTCATTACCCAATATTCTACTTTCAAGCCTTTGCTATTTGTGTATGATTTTTTTTCGGGCATTGACAAGGCTTTTGACCCAACCCATGAAGAATTAAATGTAGTTAGCGCAGATGGATTTTTGTTGGCAAGATCAGCGCTGTAAAGTTCAAACGGGTTTTTAACTTCTGTCTTTACATAAACCAGTTTATTTTTGGAGAGATCAAATCCAGAAATTCCGCTGTCAAAGTCACTTAATTGTTCAACCTTAAAGTTTCTGGTATCAACCCGGTAGAGCGGCACCCCGCCGTTAGACTGGGCGGTAAAATAAAGGAAACGCTCGTCATCAGACCATTCCAGATTCCCTTTATTCCGGTCAAACGGTATCTCTATTGGTTTGGCTTTTGGATCCTTAATATCTAATAAGGCCAGTTTGGAAATGTTAATCCCGTCTTCGGGGCTATACTGATAGGCAAGCCATCTGCCTGTAGGCGAAATGCTTGGGCTGCTAAAGCGAATTTTTTCTTTTGAAAGTATTGTGTGAAGTTTGCCCGATTTTAGGTCAAGACTATAGATTTCGCTCTGACTGCTTCTGTCGGCGTGTTGTACGCTGTCTATGCTTGAGGTGAGTATAATGCGCTTTCCATCGGCAAAAAACTCGGCGTTAGCAAATGAATAGAAGCCCCGTGTTAGCTTTTGGGGTGTTGCCCCGGGCCGGGCGTCAACCAAAAAATAATGGGTGAATCTGAGCTGCGGATCAGTTGCTGATTCTCCCTGAAAGTTAAGGTTGGTAAATACTTTGGCGATTTTTTTTGTTTCGTTATTTTCCAGGTAAGCCCGTATCTCTTGCAGTGTGCCGTTTGGATTTGCTTTGGCCGCGTTGATTAAATTTTGGTTTTTAGCAAAACCCGGTTTTTCAAGCGGCCAGGCCGGATATTCTTTTTTGTTATTTATAACCGAATCTTTTAACAATTCTTCCAGGGTAATTACAGAAGAAAATAAGATTTGTTTCCCATCAGGCGACCATTTGGGCTGTAACGCCCCGTATTTAAAATCGGTAATTTGCACCGGTTCGCCGCCTTCCATATTCAGTACAAAAATTTGCGGCTTGTTATTTACCGGCCTTACAAAAGCTATTTTTTGATCATCTGGCGACCATGCAGGCTGCGTAGCGCCGGCTGACGCCGATGTTAACGCTCTGCTTTCTCCGGCCGGCATTAGTGCCGAGATATGGATTTGACTTTTATAGGTGTATTCGCCGGCGGTCTGGTTGTTGGGCGATATGCTGTTAACGGTGTAAATAACATTTTTTCCATCGTGAGAGATGGTCACAGAGCCCAACTGCTTTATCTGCGTAAGGTCTGTTACCGTTATTTGACTTTGCTTCTGTTGAGCGGAGGCTGTTATAAAAAGGATCAGCGAAAGCGAGGCACTTAAAATTAACTTCATTTTATAAACATTTAAAAATCCCAAGATACAGAATTGCGGCAAAGCGGGCATAAAAAAGTCCGCTGCAAAAGCAGAGGACCTTTAAAACGAGCTGAAGCAAAGCTATTGAATTTCAAAAACTGTGCGCATCTGGTAGTTTAATTTAATTTTTTTGAAATCAATCTCGGGCATCACCGATACTTCATTCATATCAGCAGTTTTCATCATGGCGCTGTTGCGGTAAACAGGTTGAGGATAATTTTCATTGTTAAACTCCTGAATTTCCAAAACTGTACCCAATTTCTGCCCCAAAGCTTCGGTTAAATAAGCGGCCTTTTCTTTAGCTGCCAGCAAGGCTTTAATTTTCAGATCTTTTTTAAACGCATCCATCTTCGAATAATCATAACCCTCTATATTGCTGTACGCAATGCCCCGCGGTTCAACAGCAGAAAGTATCTGGTTGAGCTTGCTGAGGTCTGAAACCTTAATACGGTATTGTTTGCTGGCCATAAAATTCGGGTCCTTTTTCTGGTTCCAATAATCGGTATAGCTGGAAATGTTATTTATCGTAAAATTTTCTTTAGGTATACCCGCGTTTAAAACGGCCGTTTGTAACTGGCGCTCCAGTTCTTCAATAGTTGCCCTTTTCCGGTTGTTGTTATCCTTGTAATATTCTTTTAATGAAATGCCGATGTAGATAATATCCGGTGTAACTTCTGCTTCTGCAGATCCGGTTACTTCTATTTTACGCCGCGCATCCGGGTTTTGAGAAAATGCGGCTAAGCTGGTTAATGCGATCAATGCAGAAACGATTATTTTTTTCATTGTGATAAGTTTTGATTTAAATATAAACGGTTGATGTCATTTTTTGAAGAATTCCATAAACAGATGCCGACGACGCGTATTAATCCCTCAAAGTTTTCTGATCGCTTATAAAGATAGAAGAATCAGGTTTAAACGAACAACCCCGCTAATGCTAAGCGGGGCTGGAGTTTTTGCAGATTTCAATATCGGTATTGCATTTATAATTTATTCTTCAATTATTTCGCTGTGCGGATAATGCTCTTCTTTTTTTTCTTCTTTAAAATAATGTTTTTGGTTAATCAGAATAAGAATGACGCCGATTGAAATGGCCGAATCAGCTATATTGAAAACCGGCCTGAAGAATATAAATTCTTCGCCTCCCCAAAACGGAAACCAGTTCGGATAAATGCCCTGTAAAAGCGGGAAATAAAACATGTCTACTACTTTGCCATGAAAAAGGCTGGAGTAACCGCCCTCAGGCGGAAACAGCATGGCAGGCTGATAGTAAGTGCTATCGCTAAAAATAACGCCGTAGAATGTAGAATCAATAATATTGCCCAGTGCGCCGGCAAAGATCAGCGAAACATTGAGGATTAAGCCCCGGTGATATCTCTTTTTTATCAAATAAACCACCCCGTAGCCAATGGCGCAAACAGCCGCTATTCTGAAAAGCGTTAACGCAAGTTTACCAGCTTCGCCGCCAAACTCCATACCGAAAGCCATCCCGTTATTTTCGGTGAAGTGGATAAGCCCGCGGTCTCCCAGCAGGCTAATCTCTTCGCCCAAACTCAGGTTCAGTTTAATCCAGAATTTAAGGATCTGATCGGCAATCAGAATAAAAATAATTGCTATAAACGGCTTTGTATACCCCTTCATTTAAGCCTGTTTCAATTTGGCTTCCATACTTAAAGTAGCATGAGGAACAGCCCGTAAACGCTCTTTCGGAATCAGTTTCCCGGTTTCCCTGCAAACACCATAAGTTTTATTCTCTATGCGAACCAACGCACTCTCCAAGTTTTCTATAAATTTTTTCTGGCGGGATGCCAATTGGTTTATAGACTCTTTTTCTAAGGTTGCAGAACCATCTTCAAGAGTTTTATAAGTTCCGGCGGTATCATCAGTTCCGTTTAAATTGGGGTTGCTTAAAGATTGGGTTAACAGTCCCAGTTCTTCTTTTGCACTTTGTAATTTTTCCAGAATGAGGTCTTTGAATTCTTTCAATTCAGCGTCTGCATATCGGGTTTTTTCCCGGGCCATATCCTTTGGATCTTGATTGTTATTCATTTTCAGCTTTTGTTATTGATAGTTGTATTTCGTTATTGTCTATAATTACTGCCTGTCCGTTAGCAACTTGGGCAACCGTAGCGAGCGAGTCGGCCAGAATTTCGGCGCAAATATATGATAAATTATTACTTACCGCCTCCGCGATGTGCGGGTGGTTTTGTACGCTCACATTTATACGGTCCGTTACCTCAAACAGCAGCTCCTTGCGCAGATTTTGTATCCGGTTTACCAGCTCCCGCGATATTCCTTCTTCTACCAGAGCCGGAGTTAGAGTTACGTCTAAAGCCACTGTAAGGTTTCCTTCATTTGCAACCTGCCAGCCGGGTAAGTCTTCGGCAACAATTTCGGTATCACTTAAAAGTATGGTATGAGCAGTTCCGGGCAAGGCAATTTTTCCATTCGCTTCTAATTCAGAAATATCTTGCTGCGAAAACTGGTTGATGGCTGCTGTTACCAGTTTCATGTCTTTGCCAACCTTAGCGCCCAGGCTTTTGAAGTTCGGTTTAATTTTTTTGCTGATGATGCCTGATGTATCCGTAATCAGTTCAATGCTGCGGATATTGGTTTCAGAAAGTATCAGATCTTTTATCAGTTCTATCTGCGAACCAAATTTTTTATCAAGCACCGGAATCAGCGCTTTAGACAATGGTTGCCGAACGTTTATGCCCGATTTTTTGCGGATTGAGAGAATCATGGAAGAAATATCCTGTGCCAAACGCATCCGTTCTTCTAAAGCCTCGTCAATTAAATCTACCCGTACCAATGGAAAATCTGCCAGGTGCACCGACTCAATTTTTTCCTGTTGGGTTTCCGCGTTTAGATCTAAAAATAAACGGTCGCTAAAAAACGGGGCTACCGGCGACATGATTTTTGCAACGCTCACCAGGCAGGTGTAAAGTGTCTGGTAGGCAGAAATTTTGTCTGCAGAATATTCACCTTTCCAGAAACGTCGCCTGCACAAGCGTACGTACCAGTTGCTTAAATGCTCGTCAACAAACGTTTGAATAGCTCGTGTGGCTTTTGTTGGTTCAAAATCTGCGTAATAACCATCTACATCTCGTATTAACGAGTGAAGCACAGATAGTATCCAGCGGTCAATTTCGGGGCGCTGGCTATTTTCAATTTCGCTTTCGCGATAAGCAAAGCCATCAATATTTGCGTACAGTACAAAAAAAGCGTAGGTGTTGTAAAGGGTGCCGAAGAATTTACGTCGCACTTCGTCTAAGCCTTCCAGGTTAAATTTTAAATTATCCCAGGGCGAAGCGTTGCTGATCATGTACCAGCGTGTGGCATCGGCACTGTATTTATCTATGGTGTCAAAAGGATCAATGCCGTTACCCAATCGTTTAGACATTTTGTTGCCGTTTTTATCGAGTACCAAGCCGTTTGAAACCACGTTTTTAAAAGCAATGCCCGGGTTGCCTATTTCAGCGTTGATCGCTTTAATTTCCTCACTGCTTTCGCTCAGCATTACCGCTATCGCGTGAAGCGTAAAAAACCAGCCCCGGGTTTGATCCACACCTTCGGCTATAAAATCTGCCGGATAAGCATTTTTAAATTCTTCTTTGTTCTCAAAAGGGAAATGCCATTGCGCATAGGGCATGGCTCCGCTGTCAAACCAAACATCAATCAGGTCGCTTTCGCGGAACATTTTTTTGCCTGTGGGCGATACCAGAATAACATCATCAACGTACGGACGGTGCATGTCTGTTAACTCAAAAGCATCATCCATAAATCCGGCCTTAACCGCAGCTTTAATTCCCGATCTCAGCTCGTCAATAGATCCGATGCAAACTTCTTCTGCCCCATCTTCGGTTCTCCAGATTGGTAGTGGCGTTCCCCAAAACCTGGAGCGTGACAGGTTCCAGTCTACCAGGTTTTCCAGCCAGTTTCCAAAACGCCCGGTTCCGGTTGATTCCGGTTTCCAGTTAATGGTTTTGTTCAACTCAATAAGGCGGTCTTTTACAGCCGTAGTTTTAATAAACCAGCTATCCAACGGATAATACAATACGGGCTTATCCGTACGCCAGCAATGCGGATAGCTGTGTTCGTATTTTCTTACATCAAAAGCCTTGTTATCTTCCTTTAGCTTGATCGCGATTAGCACATCTGTGGGCTTAAAGTCAGGGCTTTTGCGTTCTTCATCGCTGTAATATTCTTCTTTTACATATTTACCGGCAAAGTCTGTTACCTCATCAACAAACTTACCCTGACGGTTTACCAGCGGAAACTCATTCCCCTTATCGTCTGTAACCATGACCGAAGGCACGTTATTTTCGCGGCAAACGCGGAAGTCATCGGCACCAAAAACAGATGCGGTATGTACTATGCCGGTGCCGTCTTCTGTGGTAAAAAAATCGGCCGGTATCACGCGGAAGGCATTCTTCTCCAGGTTTTCGTTGGTAACATAGTCCATCATCTGAAAATAGTGCAGATTTAAAAGTTCAGAGCCTTTAAATTCTGCTGTTATCTCCCAGGGGATCAATTTATTACCTTCTTTATAATCCTGAAATGATGCGTTTTCAGCTTCGCTTTTAAAGAATTTTGCAACAAGGTCTTTTGCAAGAATTACACTAACTGGCGCATAGGTATACTGATTGAAGGTTTTGACCTTCACATACTTTATTTTTTCGCCTACCGCGAGGGCGCAGTTTGCGGGCAAGGTCCAGGGGGTGGTGGTCCAGGCAAGTATAACCGTGTCTTCGGCTTCATTATCAAACAGCTTCGGGATTAGCGGGTGAATCTGGTCTTTCTTTAAGCGAAATTGGGCTACAATAGAAGTATCTTTCAACATCCGGTACGTACCGGGCTGATTCAATTCGTGAGAACTTAATCCGGTGCCGGCGGCGGGAGAATAGGGCTGTACCGTGTAGCCTTTATACAAAAGATCTTTGTTGTAGAATTCCTTTAATATCCACCAGAGGGTTTCAATATATTCATTTTGATAGGTTACATAGGGTTTTTGCAGGTCAACCCAATAGCCCATCTTTTCGGTAAGATCGTTCCATACGTCGGTGTATTTCATCACCTCCGTACGGCAAGCGGCATTGTAGTCCTCAACAGTTATTTTAACCCCAATATCATCCTTGCTGATACCTAATTTTTTTTCGACAGCAAGCTCAATAGGCAAGCCGTGCGTATCCCAGCCGGCTTTTCTGTTTACACGATATCCTTTTAAAGTTTTATATCGGCAAAACAAATCTTTAATGGCCCGGCCCATTACATGGTGAATACCGGGCATTCCGTTGGCAGATGGCGGCCCTTCGTAAAATGTATAAGGTGTGGCCTGGGGGCGGTTTGAAACGCTTTTCTCAAAAATGCCCTCCGCCTTCCAATAGTCAAGGATATCTTTACCCGTTTGGGCTAAATTTAATTGCTTGTATTCTTTGTACATCAGCGCTTTGCCTCTCAAAAATTAAGGTTGCAAAACTAAGCAATTAAGCCTGAATTTTAAGCAGGCTGCGCTGAAACTAAGTTTGCCAGACGGTTACCAGCCAGGAATGGTAAATTCTTTTTACCCTTGGCTGGTGCGGGTTAAGTTTTTCGCGAACAACATCTCGTATATGAAGGTTGTTTAAAATCTACGCGAACATATTTTGTAAGTTTGCTATTATGAACAAATATCTGAAACGCGGGCTTTTGCTTTTTCTAACCGGGCTGGCCCTTATCGCCCTCGGCTATTACCTTAAGGATACCGAGTTGATGAAATACGGTTGGGCTATGATCATCGGCTATGCCGCCTTTGGTTTTGGAGTTCTTTATATCATTTACAGCCTTATACGCAAAATTGAGCGCCGTTCTCTGCTGCAAGACCGTGCCGTGGAAGCCGAGAGTACCAGTCAGGAAGATCAAAAAAGCTGATTTATTACTCCGAACTAATTGCGCAGTCCCGATAGTTTGACCTTCTGAAAAAATGACCAGGTTTTTGAACAGTTTCAGGTTTGCTTTTAATGGCTTGAAATACGCATTCGGCACCCAACAAAATTTTAAGGTGCACATCGTGCTGGGGTTGCTGGCCATTTCAGTTGGGTTTATCTTTGAAATCAGTATATCCGAGTGGCTCTGGATTTTGCTAAGTATTTTGATGGTATTTATCGCCGAATTATTTAACACAGCAATAGAGGTGCTGGTTGATTTGGTTTCTCCCCAATATCAGGTTAAGGCCGGAATTGTAAAAGATGTTGCCGCAGGTGCCGTATTATGCGCCGCAGGATTTGCGGTTATTACCGGGCTGATTATCTTCTTGCCCAAACTTCTTGGCTGATGCTTCATAAAACACGCGGGATTGTTTTTAAAACTACCAGCTATTCTGAAAGTAGCGTGGTCGTGCAGGTTTTTACCGAAAAGTTTGGTTTGCAATCTTACCTCATCAACGGGGTTAAACGGCCAAAGGCGAAAATTAAAATGAATATGCTCCAACCGCTCCATTTGCTGGAGATGGTGGTTTACCACAAAGCCACAGGAAATATTCAGCGGGTTTCAGAACTTCGGCAACAGCCGGCTTTTGTCAGCATACCTTACAATGTAATGAAGAGTGCCGTAATAATGTTTCTGAACGAAGTACTTTATAAAGCTGTTAGGGAGCAAATCGCCGATGACGTATTGTTTGAATTCTTGTTTCATGCCATTGAGATATTGGATAAAATGGAACATGTTAACGTGAATTTCCATTTATATTTTCTCTTGCGACTCTCGCGTTTTCTCGGGTTTTACCCGGATATTTCCAAAGCAGTTGATGCCTCCTATTTTGATTTGCAAGGCGGATGCTTCACCCAGCATCTGCCCCCGCATAGCTATTCAATTGATCAGCCTCTGTGCACCTTATGGTTTCAACTTTTGCAGAGTAATTTTGATACGCTCCATACGCTTCATATTTCGGTTGCACAAAGAAGAATATTACTCGGCAAAGTATTGGATTACTTCCGCTTGCACATCGAAGGGTTCGGACAAATTAAATCGCATTTAGTGCTGGAAGAGGTGCTCAGTTAAAAACATGAAAATAATTTTGCGAAATTGCATCATAGGCCTATATTTGCAATCCCAAACCGGGGGAGATTAGCTCAGCTGGTTCAGAGCATCCCGATTTACATCAGGAGGGTCAAAGGATCTGAAGGTTACATAAATAAAATTAACACGGGAGATTAGCTCAGCTGGTTCAGAGCATCTGCCTTACAAGCAGAGGGTCACTGGTTCGAACCCAGTATCTCCCACATAGAGGCTGTATCATTGACAAGATGACCAGCCTCTTTTTTATGCCCGTACTTTTGGTTTTGTGATCAGGGTGGTTCATGGCGCTAACCCACATGAAAGGGATTCTTTCTCTGCAAGCCTCGGCAAGCTTACGGCTGGAATAGATATTGGTCACATAACCGTAGACCAAGACTTTGAGCAGCATCAAGGGATGATAGTTAGAACCGCCTTTGATATGATAGGCTTTCAAAAGCGGTTCAATGTTGATGCGGTTGATCACATCGTTGGCAATCCTGACTGTATGATCAGGGGATATCATATCATCAAGACTGGGGGGCAACACTAAAAGCTGATCTTGGTTGTAAGGCCTGAAAGTAGATTGTTTTAACGCCCTATAAATCAGATATTTATATCAAATTATATTCGATAAAATATCAAATAAAATGCCTGTGCAAACTTCAGCCCAAGCCCCTGTAAAATAAAAAGAGGCTGATCACGATTAATGATGCAGCCTCGTTTTTTTTGTTTTCAATCCGTCGCTGCATGGTTGTTTTTAAATAGATTTTGTATTTTTGATTATTATGAAATTTGTGCTGGAAGTTAAAGAAAGTAAAGTGGCCATGCTGATGGCATTGTTGAATGACTTGCCATATGTGAAAACTAAGCCACTTACCCCCTATAAGGCTAAAGTTTTAGAAGATGTGAAAGAAGCTGTCGATGAATTAAATCTTGTTTTATCAGGCAAACTTGTAGCACGTAACGCAGACGAATTGCTGAATGACCTATAATGTCAAGTTTATTCCCAAATTTGAAAGGGAATTTAAACGTCTTGTAAAAAAGTTTCCATCACTTAAATCTGACTTTTTATTACTTCTGCAGTCTCTCAAAGAAAATCCTTCTCAAGGTACAGCCCTTGGTAACGAATGCTACAAGATCCGTATGGCGATTGCAAGCAAAGGGAAAGGTAAATCAGGTGGAGCAAGAGTAATCACCTGCTTCAAAATTGTGCATAATACTGTTTTTCTGTTAACGATTTTCGATAAAAGCGAACAGGAAAATGTATCACATAGAGAGCTTAAAGAACTACTTAAATTTATCAATTAGTCAAAACATACAAAAGAGCAAAATTATTTACTAACCAGCCAGAAAGCGCAACCGTTGATAAATTTGATTCGAGTTCGAACCCAGTATCTCCCGCTTAAACCCCGAACATTCGGGGTTTTTTTATGCGCATATATTTGGTTTACGTCGGTTTTTCCCCAATTCGGAACCGGTATTATATTGGCAGTAATTAAATGAGAAGGTACTTCTTTATAACCCAAACCATGTCGGTTCTCTGGCAACGGGCGACAGGAAGAATAATTGTTCCGAACTTTTCGAAAAAATTAAATGCAAACAAAGGGTTACCCCGAATTTTTTTAAAAAGATCTTGACAATATCCATTCAATTACTAACTTTGAAAAACAAAGTACTTTAAAATGAATCAGGAGCAAGACCAATTATCCACGCTGCACGAGATACGAAACATCATGGATCGATCTTCCCGCTTTATTTCCCTGAGCGGACTTTCTGGTATTGCGGCAGGAATTTCTGCTTTTGCAGGAGCAGCTGTTGTTAAGTGGTATATGCAAACCCATCAAATCAGCTATACCAAACTCTTTGCCGGCAACCTTGCCACCGGGACCATCTTTTTTCTTCTATCTGTGGCTGGCCTGGTATTAATAATTGCCCTTTGTTTGGCAGCCTTCTTCACGGCACGTAACGCAAAAAAAAATAGTCATCGCCTGTGGGATACCCGGACCGAAAGGATGCTTGTAAATCTGTTTATCCCCTTAGCAGCCGGAGGTATTTTCTGCGCCATTCTGGTATATCACAGCCTTTTTTATTTGGTGGCTCCGGCAATGCTTATCTTTTATGGTTTCGCATTGTTAAACGCCAGCAAGTATACGCTGAGTGATATCAGGTATCTTGGAATTCTGGAGATTATACTTGGCTTACTGGCAAGCTTTTTTGTGGCGTACGGTTTTTTAGCCTGGACGATAGGATTTGGTGTATTGCATATCTTTTATGGTACACTGATGTATTATAAATACGAACGCTAACAGATCTGTGAAAGATTACCTCGAAAATATAAATAAAGCCTTTGAAAGCAGGGCACGGCTGGGAATTATGTCGGTGCTGATGGTGGATGAAAAAGTTGACTTCAGCACGCTTAAAGACACTTTGCAGTTAACAGACGGTAACCTGGCCAGCCATCTGCGGGCGTTAGAAGAGGCCGACTATTTAAAAGTAGAAAAACAGTTTGTAGGCCGCAAACCCAACACAACATACCAGGCAACAGATATGGGTATACAATCTTTTAAAAACCACTTAGATGCCCTCGAGCAACTTATTTTAAATAACAGGAAGGGGAATTGATTTTTTTTATGATTTCACTTTGAAGAACAGAGTACTTTAAAAATTGAAGAAATGAGTATCGGATGCTACATACAACGAGTTCTATCTGGTAATGAAGTATTTGGGCGTTTTAACACGCTGTCCGCTGTATCTTTTTGATCGCCGCCGGCGAACCAAAAAGGATGCCGCTCCCATCGTTAACGCAACAGCACCGTTCTATTTTTCATGTAACAGAAAAAAAACACCGTAACAATAACTAACCAAATATTCACCTTAAACTTTAAATGATGAAACACAAAAGATTTATTGGCATTTTGCTCGGAGTAGCATTAATACTGCTCATTCCTCTGGTAGCAATGCAATTTACGACTGAAGTAAACTGGACCTCCTTAGATTTTCTGGTAATGGGCGCCTTGCTGCTTGGCACTGGTTTATCCTGCGAATTTGTAATTCGAAATGTCAGGAACAAAGACTACCAGATCGGTGCGATTGCAGTTATTCTGGTAGTCCTTGTTCTTGTTTGGGCAGAACTGGCAGTAGGAATTTTCGGAAGTCCTTTCGCCGGAAGCTGAGAGTTAAATTCCTGAGTCAAAAGAAAGTTGGGCTGGGATCAAGAGTTTAATCCGCGACACAAACTTTGGATCGCTAATGGAAAGGGAGATCAAATTGATTTCAGATCCAAAAGAAGGTATGCTTTCTCAATCCCGGTTGTGTTGAAAATTATCCTTGCTATCGCCATCATCGTTCTCACATGGGGAATTTTGATCTGGGAATATGATTGATAATTGATCATCTACTATCGCTGCTCCAACTGCTGTTAATATTCTCAATTAATTTGTTCTGTCACAAAATTAAATGTTTCGATTATGGAAAATGAGATACGTCGCCACTCAGAAAACCCCGGCGAATTAGAAAAATTGTACCGAAGCAACAAAGCAACTTTTAAGCGGGAGTTCAGTTTGCTGTACCCCGAACTGAAGGGGAGTACGCTTGCTGATTTTTGGAATGAGCGGCTTAATTACGAAAGCGATGAAATTAACTGGGGAACCGGCCGGGAATTCATATTTTTAATTCTGGCGGCGTTATCAGCGGGCTTCATTGCCAAAATACCAGCCATCTTCAACATACACGAAGAGTTCTTTTATCCCAGAAACATTGGTTTCATTTTTTTGCCAATTCTAACAGCCTATTTCGCCTGGAAAAACAAATTACAAATCCGGCACATAGCAACCCTAACCGGGCTGATGTTAGTTTCACTTTTTTACATAAACTTGTTGCCGCATTCAGCAACCAGCGATTCGCTGATACTTGCCTGCATCCATTTACCACTGCTGTTATGGGTGTGTTTGGGTAGCGCTTTTTCGGGAAATAACTTTTCTGACCAACACAAGCGGCTCGACTTTTTAAAATACAATGGAGATTTGATTGTGATGACAACGCTTATCACTATCGCGGGTGCAATAATGACCGGGCTTACCATTGCACTTTTCTCTTTAATCGGTTTTAAGATCGAGAAATTTTATGGTGAATACATCGGCGTTTTCGGGCTGGCATCGGCGCCCATCGTGGGTACTTATTTAACGCAGACCAACCCGCAGTTGGTAAATAAGGTATCTCCCGTAATAGCCCGTATTTTTAGTCCGCTGGTGTTGATTATGCTGGTTATTTATCTCGGGGCTATTATATTTTCAGGAAAAGATCCATACAATGACCGGGAGTTTCTTCTAATCTTCAACCTGCTGCTCATAGGAGTGATGGCCATTATTTTTTTCTCTGTTGCAGAGAGCTCAAAGGCGGCAGAGAGCAGCACTCAGCTATGGATACTCTTCCTTCTCTCGGCAGTTACTGTAGTTGTGAATGGCGTCGCCATCTCGGCAATTCTATTCCGCATTGCCGAAGGAGGCATCACACCCAACAGGCTGGCAGTACTCGGCAGCAATGTTTTAATGCTACTCAATCTGGTTTCTATTACCGCAGGCCTTTTCAGATCAGTTGGCAAAAAAGCGAACTCAAGCCTGGTAGGACGATCTATCGCCACTTTTTTGCCCGTTTACGGTATCTGGGCCTTGATCGTGGTTTTTCTCTTTCCGATAATTTTTGGGTTTAAGTAAGAGCCTGAATCAATGCTTTAAACAGAATTCTTAAAACAGGAGCGTTAATAGCATGAAGGTTTCTTCAATCAATTCACAAGCGGCTGCCAATCTCCTTTAAATGTACTTTTTTTGGTTTTTTGGATGTAAAGAAACCGTTAACCACCTTATTTGGACTGTTATTTGTTTAGTTTTGCCAGCCTTGGAAAAGCACCAATAGCAGGTACCATGTTCAAAGAAATAGCGCAAAAAACATTCTGTTTTATCTTTCTTTTCATCTTCGTTTCAAAGATGGGGATTTCGCTGGCGCCGATGTTTTTCGCAAATATGGATGACCAATCGGTATACTCGGTAATAATGCAACTGGAAATCGAAAACCACTCGTCTAAAGAGTGTGAAATTAAAGATGCCCCCCTAAAAGGGGAATATTTGCATTCATTAAATCAATATACTTTTTCACAGCCTTTAACGGCAATTGATCGGCTAAAATTATTTTGTGCCGAGCACTCGCATGTTCAAAGCTTCCATCCCCGGGTTCCAACTCCACCACCCAACGTTTAATTAAAGCGATCAATTTTAAGTTTCAGGCCATTTTTAAGCAGGGAACAGTTCTGATTTTTAATTAAATAAACGTTGAATTTATGACTTCAAACAAACGAAGTGATTCGCATTTTAATATGCGGAAGTACTTTTTAGTAAAAAACTTAAAAAAAGACATTCCCTCGAGTATCGTTGTATTTCTGGTGGCCTTGCCGCTCTGTCTGGGTATTGCGCTGGCATCCGGGGCACCGTTATTTGCCGGATTGCTGACAGGCATTATTGGGGGTATCGTAGTCTCCGGAATTAGCGGATCTCAATTAAGCGTTAGCGGGCCTGCCGCCGGATTGACCGTTATCGTTTTAGGTGCGATTGCTTCGCTGGGCTCATACCAAACTTTCTTGTTGGCTGTGGTTTTAGCAGGGGTCTTGCAAATTGGCCTGGGTTTTTTAAAAGCCGGCATCATAGCCAACTATTTCCCCTCAGCGGTAATCGAGGGAATGCTGGCTGCCATTGGCGTAATCCTGATATTAAAGCAACTTCCTCATGCCGTAGGTTACGATGCAGATTTTGAAGGCGACCAGAGTTTCATTCAGTTTGACAATGACAATACTTTTTCTGCGCTGGCTTCGGCGTTTGAAATGATCAATTACGGTGCCCTTATAATCAGCACTGTTTGTTTAATGATCATGATTCTCTGGCCGCGGGTGAAAAAGCTCGCCATCGTGCCGGCGCCGTTGTTGGTGGTAATTGTCGGAGTGGTTTTGGCACTCGCGTTTCAGAATACTTCCCTTGCTTTGCGCACCGATCAACTGGTAGAAATTCCGGTTATTGGTTCATTTTCCGAATTTCAGAATTTGTTTATGATGCCTGACTTCAGTCAGATTGCAAACCAGCAGGTATGGATAGTTGCTTTTACCATTGCGGTGGTGGCGAGTTTAGAAACTTTGCTGAGCATTGAAGCGATTGATAAAATTGACCCCATTAAACGGGTCTCGCCTACCAACCGGGAACTGGTAGCGCAAGGTGTGGGCAATATTGCCAGTGGCATGTTGGGCGGTATGCCCATGACTTCGGTAATCGTCCGCTCTTCGGCAAACGTCAATTCGGGGGGCAGAACAAAAATGAGTGCGATATTCCACGGTTTCTGGCTGTTGCTTTCTTTGGTTTTGTTCCCCAAGCTTATTAACCTCATTCCGCTCTCGTCATTGGCCGCTATCCTTTTGTATGTCGGCTATAAACTTGCACGGGTAGAATTATTTAAGAAGAAGTGGGCGAATGGCCTTGACCAGTTTGTACCGTTTATGGTTACCCTGCTGGCGGTTGTACTCACCGATTTGTTAAAAGGCGTTGCCATCGGGATGCTGGTGGGTGTTTTTTACATTTTGCGAACCAATTTGCGTAATCCGTACTTTTACAAGATAGAATCCAACGGTAACAAAAAGCTCATTCACATAAAACTTGCAGAGGAAGTTTCTTTTTTAAATAAGGCGGCCATTCAATACACGCTTACGCATTTGCCAAAAGAATCTGATGTAATTATTGACGGCACCAATTCCCGGTTTATTGATACGGATGTGTTGGAGATCATCCATGATTTTAAACACAATGCATACACCAAAGCCATTATTGTAGAGCTAAAGAATATTCGCGACAAATATGAAGTTCCTAGTTTAAAAGATTTAGTTTATAATCCTATTAATCCAAATAGCAATGACATCACAAGAAAATAACGGCTCTTCAGCCTTAAATGGAAATAAAATACAAGACCACCAGCGCCGCAGTTATGCAGAGCTGATTCAGGGCAATCTGGATTGGGTGAAAGCGGAGAAGGATGCCGACCCAGATTTTTTTACCAATCTGGCAAAAAGCCAAAACCCGGATGTGCTTTGGATCGGTTGCGCCGACAGCCGGGTGCCTGCCAATCAGGTAACCAATACCAAGGCGGGTCAGGTTTTCGTCCACCGGAACATAGCCAATATGTGCGTTCATTCTGATATGAACATGCTCAGTGTTTTAGACTATGCCGTAAACGTATTAAAGGTTAAGCACATTATCGTTGCGGGGCATTATGGCTGTGGCGGTGTTGCGGCGGCCCTAAGCAACAAGCAATATGGGCTCATTGATAACTGGTTGCGGCATATAAAAGATGTGTACCGCCTCCATAGTGACGAGTTGGATGAAATTACTGACGGTGAACGCAAGTTTGACCGGATGGTGGAGCTAAACGTGGTGGAACAAGTTTACAATCTGTGTAAAACCACCATCGTGCAAAACGCCTGGAGAAAACGGGCCGACCTGGAGGTTCACGGCTGGGTAATTGAATTAAAAACCGGCCTGATCAAAGATCTGGAGGTTACGGCAAGTTCCAGCGAAAACCTTGGTGCAGTATTTCACCTGGAAGGTGGCGAAAATAAATAGACAAAATCCCAAATTTAAAAACCCCGGCTTGTCAGCCCGGGGTTTTTTTCTGGATAAAATGAATTTACTCTTTTTCTAAAAACGGATACCGGTAATCAGTTGGCGGATCAAACGTTTCTTTAATGGCCCGCGGTGATACCCAGCGTAATAAATTGATCATAGATCCGGCCTTATCGTTGGTGCCTGATCCTCTGGCACCGCCAAAAGGTTGCTGGCCTACTACGGCACCGGTACATTTATCATTAATATAGAAGTTGCCCGCAGCGTTGCGTAACATGCGGGTTGCTGTTGCCAAAGCATAGCGGTCCTGAGCTAAAACGGCTCCGGTTAACGCATAGATAGAAGTGTTGTCAACAATCTCCAGCGTTTTTTCAAAATCTTTGTCTTTATACACAAAAACCGTTAGCACCGGGCCGAACAGTTCCTCGCACATGGTTACATAATACGGATCGCTGGTCAGCATTACTGTCGGGTCAATAAAATAACCTTCAGATTTATTATAATTGCCTCCGGCGATGATTTCCACCTTTGAGTCCTTTTTAGCGGCATCAATGTATTTCGCAAGCTTATCAAAAGATTTCTCATCAATAACGGCGTTGATGAAATTTCCGAAATCTTCGGTCGGGCCTACTTTTAAAGTTGCAAGATCGCCGATCAATTTTTCCCGGACAGCGGGCCAGACAGATTCGGCCACGTAAACCCTCGAAGCCGCCGAACATTTTTGCCCCTGATATTCAAAAGCTCCCCGCAGAATAGCGGTGGCCGATGCCGCAGCATCTGCAGAATGATGCACAAAAATAAAATCTTTGCCACCGGTTTCGCCCACAATACGCGGATACGTTTTGTATTTGTGGATGTTGTTGCCAATTGTTTTCCAGATATCCTGAAAAACCGCAGTTGAACCGGTGAAATGAATGCCGGCAAAATCCGGATGATTGAAGATAACCTCTCCGGCAACGGGCCCGGAAACATATACCAGATTAATAACACCATCGGGCAAACCGGCTTCGCGGAAAACTTCCATTAATACGTTGGCGGAATATATTTGGGTGTTAGATGGTTTCCAAACGATCACATTCCCCATCATTGCCGCAGATGTGGGCAGGTTGCCCGCGATGGCTGTGAAATTAAACGGAGTAAGGGCAAATACAAAACCTTCCAGCGGACGCTGCTCCACACGGTTCCATGTTCCACGCGGCGACACCGGAGGCTGCTGCTGGTAAATATCCGTCATGTATTTTACGTTGAAGCGTAAAAAATCAATCAGTTCGCAGGCAGCATCTATTTCTGCCTGAAACGCATTTTTTGATTGCCCGAGCATAGTCGCAGCATTTAATTTGAAGCGGTACGGACCGGCGATCAGATCAGCAGCTTTTAAAAAAATAGCGGCCCGCTGTTCCCACGGTAACTCTTCCCATTGAGGTTTTGCGGCAAGGGCCGCCTCAATCGCACTTTTAACATCAGCAGCGTTACCCTGATTATAATGTCCTAATATATGCTGATGATTATGCGGCGGCGTAATGGGGACTTTTTTATCATTCCTAACTTCCTTGCCATTTATATACATCGGTATGTCAAGCTGTTTTGAGCGGGCATCAGCAACCGCATCCTTTAGCAAAGCACGTTCTTTGCTTCCGGGAGCATAGCTTAAAATTGGTTCATTTACCGGTTCGGGTACATTAAAAAATCCTTTTAGCATAACATTAAATTTTTGGGCAAAGATAGCATAATGGCAAGCGCTGACAAACCCTGACGCCGGAAACGCCGGCTACGAATTGGGTGTAATATTTTTGTTATAATAGAAATGTAATAGTTATATTTAATATGAAAAAAATGTATTGGGCTTGCAAAACCTTTATCAAACCTTAAAAAAAATAAAATGAAAAAGCTATCACTCTTACTTATGGGCTCGCTGATGCTGAGCGCATTTTTTTTCGGATCGGCTGCCGCTCAGGAGCAAAAGTCCAAAATGAAGAAGTCAGCTATGGCAAAGGATATGAAAGCGCCGTACAAGGCTTTATACTCATCTGATTTTGAAATGGGAGATCCGGCTAAAAGTATGCTGGTTCTTGAAATGTGGAAAGACTATGATGATAATGCCTTTGACCGCCACGCCGATATGTTCGCAGATTCTGTGGTTGTTTTCTTATCAGATGGAGAAGTATTAAGGGGAAAGGAGAGTATGCTGACTGGGGTAAAAACTTACAGAAGTACAATAGATAGCGTAAGGTCTGATGTACATGCCTGGATGAGTTTAAAAAGCAAGGATAGAAACGAAGATGTGGTTGCAGTCTGGGGTACCGAAAACGACACCTGGAAAGATGGCAAGAAAACCGCAAATCACCTGCATGAGGTGTGGTTTTTCAATAAAGACGGGAAAGTGAGCGCCATCCGGCAATTTAGCATGAAAGCTACGCCGGCTCAAATGGAGTAGAAGAAAGCCGCCCCTAAAAGGCGGTTTCTTTATTTAAAGAAAATTTATTCATACCTCAGTGATTCTACCGGATCAAGCCGGGAAGCCTTCATTGCCGGATAAAATCCCGAAAGCAGGCCAACGAGTATGCACAGTGATAAACCTAAAACAGTCCATCCCCATGGCATAATAAATGCGCCGCCCATTACTTTAGATAGTACATTTCCGATCAGGATACCAAAGAAAACCCCCGTAATTCCGCCCATCAGGCAAATTACCGTGGCTTCTATGAGAAATTGCCGGCGTATAACCTGCGGCGTAGCGCCAATGGCTTTTCGGATACCAATTTCACGGGTTCGCTCGGTTACCGAAACAATCATGATGTTCATTAATGCAATGGCCGCCCCAATCAGCGTAATGGCCCCGATTGCAATACCGCCGATGCGCACATAGTAGAGGTTATCCACCAGCGTCTGAGCAATCGCGTCACTTTTAGAAATCTCAAAATTATCGTCTTTGCCTGCGCTTAGGCCACGAATATTGCGAAAAAGGCCGCTGGCTTCGCCAATGGCTGCCTCCATTTGTTGCGGGTCATTACTGGAAACCGAAATTGTATACGAGGGGTTGCTCATCGTCATAATTTGTCTCGCCTTCGCGATGGGGACAATGCAAATTTTATCGCCGCCAAATCCAATACTTGAGCCTTTTTCGGTAAGTACGCCGATCACTTTAAATTTGTTGTTGCCAACCAGGATATCCCGGTTCACGGGGTCTTCATCTTTAAACAATTTGGTTTTTATTTCGGAACCAATGATGACTACACTGCTGGCAAATTCCATCTCGTTCTGAGAAAAGTTACGACCCGCGGAGAGCGTGTACCCCGCTGTTTGCAAATAATAATCGTCGCCGCCCATTACAGAAATATTCGGATTGGTTTTGATATTACCGTATTTGGCCGTGGAGGCGAAAGATGCAAAAGCGTTAACCGATACCGTTGCCGGGAAGGTAAAAGATTCTTTAAAAGCAATTGCTTCCTGGTAAGTTATAGGCGTAAAACGTTTGGGGCGTTGCCCGCTGCCGCCAATGCGTATGCCGGTGCCGCGGTTGCGGATGGTAAAGGAATTGGCACCCATACTTGAAAACGTATTGGTTAAAGAACCTTCTATCGCATCAATAGAAGTTAGAATGCCTACCAAAGCGGTTAACCCGATAGCGATGATGATGGCGGTTAAAAATGTCCGGAGCTTATTGCTTTTTACTGATTGTAAAGCCACCTTCACATTTTCAGAATAACTCATTGTTGCCATAAATCAATATAGATATATATTAGTGTTTGACGGTGACTAAGGTTAAATTGTTACTGCAAAAATTTGCAGTATAAACCGTTAATGGTTTGCAATAATTTATCATCTTCGCTGCGGCTGATATTCAGCCATGCGATCTACATTTCATGAACCTTTTATCTCTCCGATTATTTTTTTTGCTGCCAGCATTTCTCCTGCTCACATCCCACAGTTTTTCGCAGACCCTTTACCCCGGGAACTCTTTCGAAGCCAGGTTTGTCATCGGCTCGCATGCTCTTGGTGCTCCAGATGGAGCTTTGCAGGATCGCTTGTATGGTTTGGATGTATCGTACCAAACAGATATTTCCCATATTACAGATTATTGGGCAAAACTTTTTAAGGCGCAGTCAGCAGGTGTAGGACTTTTGTACAGAGATTTGCAATATTTAAAAGGGTTCCGGGACACTTCGGCTAACGCCTTCGGGCAAGCATTCGGAATGGTTGGGCAGGCAGATTTTCGAGTATTTAAGTCCGGAGAGTTTACGGTTAATTTTAAACCCGCCATCGGTTTATCATACCTCAACAAAACTTTTTTTACAGATAAGCGCAACCGGTTTATCGGTAGCCATTTAAATCAGGTTATTAAGGCAGATTTATCTGCGCAATTGGGCTTAAACGCCAGGCTTGATCTGATAGCAGGAGCGGGCTTTCTGCATTTCTCTAACGGAGGATATAACATTCCCAACAGCGGGATTAATATGCTGAGCCTCTCTGCCGGTTTGCGGTTTAAGAAAGCACCTTTGCAAAAAAACGAATATCATACGGGCTATCTGCCTATCGCGAAAAGCAGCTTTGAATTAAACGTTGGCATTGGCAGACGTGGTATTTTTGAGCAGCACGGCGGCTTGCTTAAAAGCGGGGTGTTCGCAGGGTACAATTGGTATTTAAATAAGGCGTTTTCATTTAAAACCGGTTTTGACGCCGTATATTACTACACTGTTTTTGATGGAGATATAAAAACTTTTCAATATTACGGCACATCTAATGATCAATGGCGGACGGGTTTGAGCGCCGGGCCGGAAGTGAGCATCTGGCGTTTTGGTTTAAATGCGCAGTTGGGTAAATATCTGCACTTTAATCGGTATTACGAGGATATCAAGTGGTTTTGGACCACGGGATTGGTTTACCAGTTAACCCCGAACGTGGGGTTGCAGGCTAAAACCTATTTTCACAGAAGTCAGGCCGATTTTATAAACTACGGATTGGTTTTTAAGCTTTAAGGTGAATTTTATCCGATTTTCTCTGATTCAGAAATCTATTATATCCGATGATTTTCGGCTTGGCTAAACCGGTTCTTATACAGAAAATGAAGTTCCGCAACCGCAGGTATTGCTGGCATTTGGGTTGCTAAAGGTAAAGCCCCGGGCATTGAGGCCGTCCTGAAAATCAACTTCCATACCTACCAGATACAATCCGTGTGCTTTGTGCATAAACACTTTGATATCCTCAATCAGGTATTCCTGATCTCCTTCTTTTTGCTGATCAAAACCCAAAACGTAATTCATGCCCGCACATCCACCCCCTTCAACACCGAGGCGCAGGCCGTAACCATCACCTAATTCCTGCTGGCTGATCAGCTTTTTTATCTCTTTTTTTGCCCCCTCGGTAAGGGTTACCGGAGCAGTTAATGAAGCAACGTTGGTACTCATAAATCTTTAGAAATTGATAGGCCAAATATAAGGTAAAATGCAGACTTTTGTTTTCCGGCAAACCTTTGTGACCCATAGATAACAATAAGTAATGATAGATTCGGCCTTCTTTTTAGACATCATTAAACTCACAATAGCCGGCCTGATCGTATTTTTTGTAGCCTGGTTTGTTATCCGCGAGCACCTGGCGCAGGTTGCTGAAAAGAATATTTTTAAAATAAAAAAGGCCGGGCTTGCACAAACGCTTCCGTTAAAAATTCAGGCATATGAACGCATAACGCTTTTTTTAGAACGGATCAATCCTTCTAATATGCTGCCGCGGTTGCACGTGCCCGGATTATCAGCCCGCGAAATGCAGCACATTATCCTGTCAGACATCCGATCAGAATACCAGCATAATATTACGCAACAGATATATGTGTCTGCCACAGCCTGGAATATTGTGCGAAAAATTAAAGATGAAACGATTGCCATGGTGCAAAGTGCTGTAAAAGGTTTGCCCGAAAGCGCTTCGTCAGGTGAATTTAGTAAAGCCATTCTGGTGCATTTAAGCAACCTCGAAGAAGCGAACCCGTATGATGTAGCTATGCAGATTGTTAAACGGGAAATTGAGCAGGTACTTTAACGCATGGGTCAGGATAAACATACCACTACATCGGGCATTATCGTAAAAGAGTTGTACTGCGAGCCCGTACCCATGGCCGAAACGCCCGGAAATTTCCCCTTTACCCGGGGTATACAAAAAGATATGTACCGTGGCCGGTTATGGACCATGAGACAGTATGCCGGCTTTTCAACCGCAGAAGAGTCAAACAAGCGCTATCATTATCTTTTAAGTCAGGGAACTACGGGTTTATCTGTGGCCTTTGACCTGCCCACTCAGATAGGTTATGATTCAGATCACGAAATGGCCGAAGGGGAAGTTGGAAAGGTTGGGGTAGCTATTGATTCTTTGCAGGATATGGAAATACTTTTTGATGGCATAGACCTGCAGAAAGTAACCAGCTCCATGACCATTAACGCAACCGCTCCTGTTTTGCTGGCCATGTACATCGCGTTAGCTAAAAAACAAGGGGCAGATCTCAATCAGATTTCGGGCACGGTGCAAAACGATATTCTCAAAGAATACGCTGCCCGCGGAACGTACATTTATCCGCCAAAGGCTTCGATGCGTTTGATAACCGATGTTTTTGAATATTGCAGTCGTGAGCTCCCCAAATGGAACACGATCTCTATTTCGGGTTATCATATCCGCGAGGCCGGATCTACCGCTGTGCAGGAACTGGCGTTTACGCTGGCCAACGGCAAAGCCTACCTGCAGGCAGCGTTAAAAAAGGGACTTGATATCAATATCTTCGCGAAGCGCTTATCGTTCTTTTTCAACTGCCACAATAATTTTTTTGAAGAGATTGCCAAGTTCAGGGCGGCACGCCGGATGTGGGCATCAATTACCCGGGAGTTAGGTGCCACCGAAGCAGGAGCCCAAAAATTGCGCTTCCATACCCAAACCGGCGGTTCTACATTAACGGCTCAACAGCCACTAAATAACGTGGTACGCGTAACAAATCAGGCGATGGCCGCAGTTTTAGGCGGTACGCAGTCGCTGCATACCAATGGGTACGACGAAGCACTTTCATTACCTACCGAGACGGCGGCAAAAATAGCACTTCGTACCCAGCAGATTATCGCTTTTGAAAGTGGTGTGACCGATACGGTTGATCCACTGGCAGGATCTTATTTTGTAGAAGCTCTGACCAATGAGATAGAAGCAGCTGCCTGGAAATATATAGAAACCATTGATGCCATGGGCGGCTCTGTGGACGCAATTGAGACCGGTTACATGCAAAAGGAGATCAGCGATGCAGCTTATCAGTTTCAAACCGATCTGGAAAATAATGAGCGGACATTGGTGGGAGTGAATAAATACACAGAGGACGATGTTTTTAACACCGAGGTTTTTAGGGTGGATGATTCTATCCGGCAGTTGCAAACAGATAAGCTTACGCGACTAAAAACTGAACGCGATAATGCGGCGGTTCAGCAAAAGTTGGCGGATTTATCGCTGGCCGCCCGCGACGGCAGCAATACCATGCCATACATTTTAGCTGCCGTTGAGGCCTACGCAACCCTGGGAGAAATTGCCGATACACTTAGAAGGCAATTCGGCGAATACTAAGCAAGCCTATGAAAATTTTTGATTTTAAAATGGTTTCGAGGTCTGCTCAATATAAAATAGTGTGGCTCATCATGCTGTTGTTGTCATCTGCATGTAGTCCCAGGTTATTGTTGAGCAACTCTGAAGATTCGCTTTATCCAATTACTGCCAGCCAGCCTAAAGATTCGGCCATAATTGCGTATTACAAACCCTATAAGCAAAATCTGGACTCACAAATGAATAGGGTGGTTGCCGTGGCAGCTATTGAAATTGCAAAAGGTAAACCCGAAGGGCCGCTGAATAATCTGATGGCCGATGCGATGTACCACATCGGGAAATTAAAAAATATCCCTTTTGATGTAGCCTATACCAATTATGGCGGGTTACGTATTCCCCTGGCCAAAGGCGAAATTCCGCTTTACAAGGTTTTTGAGCTGATGCCCTTTGAGAATTTGATAACCACGGTAAAATTCAGCGGCGCTGATATGCAGAGTTTCTTCAACTATGTCGCTGCCGGCGGCGGCGATCCCATTGCTGGCGCTACCTTCAAAATTAAAAACGAGAAGGCGGTGGCGGTAATGATTAACGGCGAAGCTTTAGATTTAAGCCGCGATTACACGCTTTTAACCTCTGATTACATGGCCAACGGCGGAGACGGCGGCGAAATATTTTTTAAGTCATCTGACAGGAAAACCTACGAGATAAAGCTGAGAGATGCGCTGCTAATGTATTTGGAACAACAAACCCGGGAGGGCAAACTCATCAACCCGGTTAACGACGGGAGGATTACGGTTGAATAGAAGAAAGTTTATAAGCGGCACC